>NZ_JBOZGJ010000010.1:0-120724 GCF_050846835.1 Exiguobacterium sp. TDN 0502
AGAGACAAACAAGACCCGCTTTCCTGCTTAAATGAAGCAGGAAAACTGGCTTGTGTCTCGCCTGAGGAAAGGGCGTGGAAAGACGAGTCATTCTTTTTTAAGTCAGTCCTATTTCTTTTCAACGATTTAAGACTCATTGAATCTGCGCTTCACCGATGAACTCTGCGAAGACTTCGTTCGCTAACGGAATACCGGCTGGCGTCAAACGGATATGTGTCTCTGTCTGCTCAACGAGACCATTTGGCAACAACCGTTTCATGACGTCACCAAAGACATCTTCGAATGCTACTCCGTATTTCGTCTGGAAACGTTTGAGTGATACACCGTCCTTCATCCGAAGTCCGAGGAACATCTCTTCTTCCATCCGCTCGACGTTCGTCAACGGTGTCTCTTTTCGAACCGGTAACCCTTCCGCTTTGATGTAGTGCGGAATCGGTGCGATGTTCGCACGACGCGTCTGATTGATGTAGCTATGTGAGCCTGCACCAAATCCGTAGTACTCATCGTTTTCCCAGTAGACGCGATTGTGCCGACTCTCTTTACCAGCTTCTGCGAAGTTCGAGATTTCATACTGCGCATATCCGCCTGCTTCAATCGTTTCGATCATCACTTGATACATCTCCGCCTCGAGATCTTGCGTCGGTAGGGGTAACTTTCCTTTACGCTCCTGAATCGCAAAGACCGTATGCGGTTCTAAAATCAAGGAATACGATGAGATATGCGTGATCGGCAATTGAAGTGCGCGCGTGACGTCGTAGCGGACCTGATCGAGTGTCTGATTCGGTAACCCGAACATCAAGTCGACGGAGATGTTATCAAACCGTTTCGCTGCTGCGTCGAGCGTCTGCGCGACTTTTGCTTCCCGGTGCGTCCGACCGATGCGTTCGAGCAACCCATCGTCAAACGATTGGACACCGAAGCTGACACGATTGACACCACCCGCTTTCATGATATCGAGTTTCTCTTCCGATACACCGTCCGGGTTCGACTCGACCGTGTACTCTAAATCGTCACCTGTCAGTGGCAACAAGTGCTTCTGGATGATTTCCATCAACCGTTGCATCTGTGGTTCATTCAAAGCGGTCGGTGTTCCGCCACCGATGAAGATCGTCTCGAGATGATCCGTCGGGTATTGTTTCAGCGTCAGTTCGATTTCGCGTTCGAGTGCATCGAGGTACTCATCGACGGGCTGATTCTTTAAAAAGACTTTATTGAAATCACAGTAGTAGCAAATATGTTCACAAAAAGGGATGTGGACATATGCGGCGCGTATTCCCATTTCGCCTCATCCTTTCTCTATAAAACCAAAAAGGGGACGCAAGCGCCCCCCACCTGTTTAATCTTCGTCCATGGATAGAACGGACATGAAGGCTTCTTGCGGTACCTCTACTGAGCCTACCATCTTCATGCGTTTCTTACCTTCTTTTTGCTTCTCGAGCAGCTTCCGTTTCCGAGAGATATCTCCCCCGTAACATTTCGCAAGAACGTTCTTCCGTAATGCTTTAATCGTCGAACGCGCGACGATCTTCGTTCCGACTGCTGCCTGGATTGGCACTTCGAACTGCATCCGTGGAATCAATTCCTTCAGCTTATCAACGATGACCTTCCCGCGTTCGTACGCAAAGTCACGGTGAACGATGAAGCTGAGCGCATCGACGTTCTCGTTGTTGAGGAGGATATCCATCTTGACGAGACGCGACTGTTGGTAGCCGATCAATTCATAATCAAGTGACGCATACCCTTTCGTACTCGATTTCAACTGATCGAAGAAATCGTAGACGATCTCAGATAACGGTAACTCATACGTGATTTTGACACGTGTCGTATCGATGTATTGCATATCGACGAATGTTCCGCGTTTCTTCTGACACAACTCCATGATCGCACCAACGTAATCATTCGGTGTCATGACGGCAGCCTTGACGAACGGCTCTTCGATGAATTCAACTTTTTGCTGATCCGGCATCTTCGATGGGTTATCGACGTGCAAGACTTCACCTGCAGTCGTCGTCACGTGATAGATAACGGACGGTGCCGTTGTGATCATATCGATGTTGAACTCACGTTCGATCCGCTCCTGGATGATTTCCATGTGGAGCATCCCGAGGAATCCACAACGGAATCCGAATCCGAGTGCTTGTGATGTCTCAGGTTCGAATTCGAGCGCCGCGTCACTGAGTTGCAGTTTTTCAAGCGCTTCTCGTAAATCGTTGTACTTTGCAGCATCGATCGGATAGAGGCCACAGTACACCATCGGATTCATTTTCCGGTATCCCGGAAGTGCTTCAGCAGCCGGCTGTTTCGCGAGTGTAATCGTATCCCCGACACGTACATCGCCGACCGTTTTGATCGAAGCCGACAACGTCCCAACATCACCGACCGTCAATTCTTGCTGACGTAATGGTTTTGGTGTCGCAACGGCAAGCTCCAGAACCTCAAAGTCCTTACCTGTCGACATCATCCGAATCTTGTCGCCGACTTTAACTGTTCCGTTAACGATTCGAATCGATGCTACGACACCACGGTAAGCGTCATAGTACGAGTCAAAGATCAATGCTTCGAGTGGTGCAGACGGATCACCCGTCGGCGCCGGCACTTTCTCGACGATCTGTTCGAGAATTTCTTCAATCCCAATTCCTGCCTTCGCAGATGTCGGAACGGCTTCAGACGCATCGAGTCCGATCACATCTTCGATTTCCTGACGGACGCGTTCGACGTCTGCAGAAGGCAAATCGATTTTGTTGATGATCGGAAGAATTTCGAGATCGTTGTCGAGTGCTAAGTAAACGTTCGCAAGCGTCTGCGCTTCGATTCCTTGCGCCGCATCGACGACGAGGACAGCCCCTTCACAAGCTGCAAGTGAACGCGAGACTTCATACGTGAAGTCGACGTGTCCCGGTGTATCAATGAGGTGAAGAATATAGTCTTCTCCATCTTTTGCTGTATACTTCAATTGAACAGCATTGAGTTTAATCGTGATGCCACGCTCACGTTCGAGCTCCATGGCATCAAGTGTCTGATCTTTCATTTCGCGCGATGTCAGCGCGCCAGTTTTTTCTAAAATCCGGTCAGCGAGTGTCGACTTCCCGTGATCGATATGGGCAATGATCGAGAAGTTACGAATACTCTTCTGCCGCTTTAAACGGTCTTCATTCGTCATGTTTAGAGTCACCTTACCTTATTTTCAAACGTACATACGGTTCATTATACCAAAAAGCGCTTCACTGTACTATCTCGTTTTGTTTTACCCGAAAAACAAAATGTGAAGATTCCCTAGACGTCGTATTGCTTTTAAGAAAAACGTTTGCTACAATTGTGTTTGTTCTGTTGAACGATAACTGCAGATATGCGAATATAAATCTCGAATGAGTTTTATTGGAGGTGAATCATCCATGGCTAACATTAAATCAGCAATCAAACGCGTTAAAACAGCTGAAAAACGCCGCGTCGCTAACGTACAACGTAAATCGGCAATGCGTTCAGCGATTAAAGCAGTCGAAACTTTCGCAGCTGAAGGTAACAAAGACCAAGCGGTCCTTGCTTTCGCTACAGCTTCTAAAAAAATCGACAAAGCTGCTGCTAAAGGTCTCATCCACAGCAACAAAGCTGGTCGTGACAAATCACGTCTCGCTAAACTCGTAAACGCACTTTAATTCTTTCCGAAGAATACGGTGATGGGTCGCCACTAGGAGGTATCTCCAGTGGCGACTTTTTGTATGTACAAAAACAGCGAAAGCGGGACTCCGTCTACACGGCTTCCGCTTTCACTGTCTTTCATCCCTCGTCCAAATGATCAATCATCACGTAGTGCAGACCGATTCCTTCAATGAGAAATGGTTCTCCGATACGCTCAAGTCCGAGACGCTCATAAAAAGGAAGTGCGGTGACGCGGGCGTTACACCACCACGCTGTCACTTGTCGTTCTTTTAATAGGCGACGGGCTTCTTCAATCAGTGCCCGACCATATCCCTCACCACGCACCTGTTCACTCGACGCCATGCCACGCAGCTGGTACGTCGCTCCTGGCGCTTGTTTATGCGATTGTTCAGAGAAACTACCGATCGCTACGACTCTGTGTTCCTTTATTCCACCAAGATGAAACGTCGACGCACGCGCATCGTCCGGGTAAATACACGCTTCACGCGGTTGATGCGGTCGTAATACGTCGTGCCGCAGTGGAATGACTTCTTCCGCTGTAATGATCCGGACTTCCATGATTGATTTCCTCCTCTTATAACGTCGCTAAGCGAACGATCAGCGCATCAAATAAAATCTTCTTGTCACCGCGTCCTGTTTTCATGCCTTCATCCGTCGTCGTAATGGCAACGAGTGCTTGCTCGAGCTGCGCAAACGTAAACCGTTTCGCAGACTGTAGGGCCAATTTGATTGCGTACGGATGTGCTCCGACTTTTGATGCGATTTGTCGTTCTCCATATCCTTGTTCTGCTAATCGTTTTGATAACAGCATCATCCGGTATTGCCGTGCCATCAGTCCAAGAAGGGCCAACACTTCCTGTCCTTGTTTTTCAAGGTCGCGAATCAACCGGATTGCGGGTTCGAGTTGACGCTTCATCAAGTAGTCCGTTAATTGAAAGACGTTGTCCTCTAATGTCCGCGGAACAAGCAGATCGACATCCTCGATTTCGATCGTCGGTCGATCTCCGGCAAACAACATCAACTTTTCGAGTTCATGGGCTAACGTCCCCCACATCTCAGCAGTCAGGAAAATAAGCCGCTCGATCGCCGGACGCTCCATCCGGTAGCCTTTATCATTGACGGCATCCAGGACGAAACGGAACAGCTCTTCAGTCGTCGGCTTTTTCGCCTCTAGTACCGTCGCCCGTTCCTTCAATCGTTTAACGACGGTTTTTCGTTCATCGAGCTTTTCTGCTTCGACAATCAAGACGACGACTGCATAGTCCGCCGGCTGGATGATGTAATCTGCTAACCGTTCGAGGTTATGTTGTTTTTTATCTTTTGCCCCTGTCAGAAACGTTGCGGGTTTTGCGACGACGACGCGGTAATCACTCAAGAACGGAACTGTCTCCGCTTCATCGAGTACCGCATCGAGCGGTTGGTCGTTCAAATCGATTTTCATATAATCAAATCGCTCACCATCCGGCAAAGCCGCTTTTACGATTTCACGTTCCCATTCTTCCAACAGGTGTCGTTCCGTTCCATATAATAAGTATAAATTCGCTAATTTTCCGTTGACGAGCCAAGGAGTTTTCATCATTCCCACCACATTTCACAGTTTGTTCTTAACTTCATCATAGATAATCCTCTTTTATTCCGCTATACTAGAAGCGGAATCTATTAAGGGGGAATGCAGCATGGCACATTCAGTACGCCCACCAAGTGAAAACGCGTTCGAGAACGATATTCAATCAAAACGCAACGATGCGCTCGACTCTGCCGTTGGTTTTGGTGCATCATTCGGCTTCTTCGCAGTCTTGTTCATCATCGGTGTCGCAATTAAGTTCTTAAGTCTATAATCAGTAAAACAGCAACCTTGGGGGGTTGCTGTTTTTTTATTTTATCATAGGTTCACAGCCCGCTGAAGAACAAGTTATGCTCCCGTCCTGGTCGGTCCGAAAGATTGTCCGCGTTGTGCCGATCCGCTCCAGTACCTCCGTATGGGGGTGACCGTACCGGTTATGACGTCCGGCTGATAAAATGACGATTTCCGGATTCGTCTGTTTCAGTAACTTTTCACTCGTCGATGTCTTTGAGCCGTGATGACCGGCTTTTAAAATGTCAATCGGACCAACCGACAACTCCTCCTCCATCGCTATACTTGCATCTCCCGTCAGCAAAACACGCTGTTGCGCAATATATGCGAATAAGATGACCGAACGGTCGTTCTCTTCTTCCTCTCGCCCAGTCGGTGCGAGGACCTGTAACCAGGGACGAATCGCTTCCCCTTTTTTAACGAACTGGATTTTGGTTCCTGTCATCTCGATGGAACGAATCAGATCACGCCGCTTTTCATCCGTATTATCATAAGTTCCCATGTAAACCGTCTTGACCCGAACGTGTCGCAACAATGCGAGAAGTCCGCCGACATGATCATGATCGGCATGCGTCACGATTAATCCATCGATTTCTGTTTCTCCACGTGTAAACAAATAAGGGGCAACGATGTGGCTGCCCGGGTCAAACGGACGGAGTACAGGGTGTGTCGTCTGTTGATAAACGCCTCCTGTATCCACTACAAACGTTTCTCCTGCTTTTTCAAGGACAACACTATCACCTTGACCTACATCTAAAAACGTAATTTGCTCAGGCGCATGCCATTCTGTAAAGCCCCATGCCGTCAGTAAAAAAATTAACGGCAGGACATGCCCCCACCATCTTCGCTCAGCGATGAACCAAGCAAGACCGGTTCCAGCAACGACATACGTCAAGACGATAGGAGAAAACGCCGGAACAGCAACCACCGCCAACGGTAAGTGTTCCGCTAGTCGTAACGCTTGATCCATCCACTGAATCGCGTGTTGATGCACTGTTTGAAACGTCGAGCTAATTGGTAAAAACGGAATTGTGGCAAGAACGAACGATCCCGGCAGAATCACCCATTCAATCCAACCGCCAATTAATATATTCAACAGCGGAGCCCAGATTGAAACTGTCGTTTGTTCGATGCCTTGTAAAAATAAAAGAGTCCCGCACTGCGCCCAAGCACTGATGAGTAACCAGTTCCATGGACGACGAACGGAACCCATAAGTCTTCTCGACAGAACAAGAAATAATGTCAATCCAACCGTCAATTGAAATCCGATATCATAAAGGACGGTCGGTTGCATCGCTAATTGAAAGGCCGCAACTCCCGCAATGACTTCCACCGGATCGAACGCTTTATGGAAGCGACGACCGAGCAACAGAATCATTGCGACAAGAACGGCTCGTGTGACCGGCGGACTCCATTCCGTCAACCATCCGTAAATCGGTAACAGGATAAACACGACATCGAGTCGTTTTTCTTTTGTCATTCGAATTTTCCGCAAGACAAACAACAGACTGAAAATCAAAAAAGCGATATGTGACCCTGAGATGACGATGGCATGTAGTAAACCGAATTTCTTGAACCGCTCGAGCGTCACTTGATCCATTAATCGATCCTCACCGAAAACGAGCGCTTCGACGTAGAATGCTTGTTTCTGCGGCAACCGTTGTTCAATCCGTGTCATAAAAGACTCACGGACCCGTCTCCCTTCCGCCGCATACCCCGGTGTCGGACGACAGGATTCAAAGGAGCGGACTTCCCACTTTCCACCGTAACGATGTGTATGCATGAATTGCTGTTCGTCAAAGCCACCCGCATTCGATTGTTGTCGGATGTCGAGTGGTTCTGTCATCACACGACAGGAGTGACCGATTCGTTCATATCCTGTCTCTTCTTCTGCGACCGTTGCCGTCAGCAGGACGGGTTGACCGTTACTCTCCGCCTCATAACGAATGCGATCCCCGTTGCGCTTTCCCGATAGGATATCCACGAAAGAAACATCATGCGGTTCAGGTGACAGGTGCCCCATTCCGATGAACAGACAGCTCAATATGAACAGGAGCAAGAGACGACCGACCGAAAAAGACAATGACTTCATGACAGCAAACAACATCAACGCTGCTAACCACCAGATGGATTCTTTGATGGCAACGACAAGTAAGAGGACGAACAGCGCATGAAGCGGCATCAGTAGACGATCAGGTAGGATTTGAGCGACTCTAACGTCTTTTCACCAAATCCCTTCACATCTCCAAGTGATTCATACGTCGCAAATCCTCCCTTCTCCTCACGATAGGCTATGATCGCTTCCGCTTTGGCGGGACCGATCCCCGGGACTTCCATCAACTGTTCTGCGGTTGCCGCATTAAGGTCAACCAATCCTTTAGGTACCTCTGCTTTTGCGCGTTTTGGTGGTTTTGGCTGATCGTTTACCATTTTTACCGGTACAATCACTTCCTGTCCATCAATCAGGCGTGCTGCAAGATTCATTTGTCGAATGTCAGCCTTTGCAGATGTCTTTGCTTTTTCGATTGCATCCTTTACTCGATCACCTAAATGAAATTGATAGGGTCCAGGTGCTTCTACCGCTCCTTTTACGTCCACCATGATGAGTTTATCGCGAATCGAGGCATCTTTTTCTGCTGGCTCTGCCTTCGCTTCTTGTTGTTTGTCCGTTAAGGATGGTTGATCGACCATTGCTTCTTTCGAACAAGAAGGTAACGGTACGAACAATAAAATGATGAGTAGCAGGACGACGACGAGACCTGCAATCTGTTGCAAACGTGGAACGGTCAAGACGATTCCCTCCCTTTGCCACGACTCTAACAGGTCTTCACCCCATCTAGGAAACGACGGCATACACACTATCTACTCTTTGCATCACGATTCTGCTCCGTTACATCGGATAATAATCATACCATCCATACCGTTACTTTGAATTAGCATCTATTTCATGAAAAAAATCCGTCTCCTTCAAGCAACACAAACGTGTATCGCTTCAAGAAGACGGACCAGATCACCTTTTACATTTTTTCAGCAACGAAGAAAATCCGTTCAGCTGTTTCAGAAGGAGCATCCGCTTCGAAATCACCCGTGACAGCGAGAACCCGGAACCCCGCTTCGCGTAACCATGTCACGTATTGTGCCGGAGGGTACGTTCGCTGGTAATGTGTTTCATCGACCCGCTCATAACGACCGTCCTCTTCTTCGATGAAAAACGTCAGTTCATGGACGACAGAAAGCGGTGCCTCACCCGGGTCCGCGAACCAGATGTAGGAACTTTGTTCCGCATGTGTCGCGTACGTCTTCCCATTGAACAAGGTCTCCATCTTATACGGGGAGTGTGTATCGAATAAGAGACGTCCACCCTCTTTGAGGATTGCTGCTACGTGTGTAAACGTCTCTTTGACATCCTCTTCCGTCCGGAGGTAATTTAAGGAGTCACATAGAATCGTCACGGCATCGACAGGTGTCGGTAGTTCAATTTCACGCATATCCTGCGCCCAGAATTGAATGCTTAAGCCTTCTTCCATCGCCTTTTCTTGCGCGACTTCGAGCATCTCTTCCGATAAATCGATCCCGAGCATCTCATAGTGTTTCGCTAGCGCAAGCGTCGCCGTACCTGTTCCACATCCGATATCCGCAATCGTACTTCCAGTCGGAACGTAGGCTGTGACCCAGTCGACCCATTGATCGTACGGGACATCCTGCATCAATTCATCATAGATGTAGGCGAACTGTTCGTATGCCATTAGTTGACCTCGACTTCAACCTTTGGCGCATCTGCCCAGAGTTTTTCGAGATTATAGTAATCACGGTCATCACGGTGGAAGACGTGAACGACGACGTTTTCAAGATCCGCTAACACCCAACGTGCCGCATCGAATCCTTCGAGACGTTTGATCGGTAAGTTATGCTCGTGCGCGACTTCTTTGAGTTCACGTGCGATCGCCTGTACTTGTTTTTCTGAATTCCCTTCACAAATCACGAAGTAGTCCGCAACCGGTGAAATGCTAGACATATTTAAGACGACGATATCTTCAGCACGCTTATCGTCGATGGCATTTACGATTAATTGTAATTCTTGTTCGACTGTCATAGGACGGTCCCCTTTCGTTTGGCCGCGACGAAGGCATTATAGGTCTCTATCGTTCGCGGAAAGATGATGGCTTGTTTCTTACATAAAAAATGAATCGTCTGACTGAGTGTTGCGATGACGGCGTCCGTCAAATCGTGCTCCGCTACTTCGCGAAGCACTTCGACACCCGGGTAACTGCGGTTCGGTTCAATCGCATCCGCGACAAAGAGGATTTGATCGAGTAACGGCATATCGGGTGCTCCTGTCGTGTGATTCGCGATGGCCTGATAAATCACACCCGAGTCAAGACCGAGTTCCCGCCGGACGAGCTCTGCCCCCACTGGTGCATGAAGCAGTTCGTCATCATAATCGAGTAAAATCCGTTGATTCAATTCAACAGCAATCGAGCGCATCTCATCCGGATCGCGGTATTTCGCGTAATCGTGGAGCATAGCAGCAAGTGTTGCATCTTCTTCATCGACACCATATTTGAGAGCCAAATGGCGGGCTGTCTCAACGACACCTAGCGTATGCACATAGCGTCGTTCAGGCAACGTATTTTCAATGATTCGACGTGCTTCTTCAAGGCGCATATAACTTCCACTCCTCAATTCGTTGTCGAACGGCTTCCGGCACTAGGTAGCGAATACTTCTTCCTCGCGCAACGCGTTGCCGGATATCCGTTGAAGAAATTTCTAGCAATGGCATATCAACCGCTGTAACACGTGCACCACGTGGAATCAGATAGCGGCTACCCGGTCGAGCGACGGCACCAAAGACGACTTCTTCGTATAACCGTTCTGCTTGATACCACGTATCGAGACTCACTAGCGAATCTGCTCCAATCAGAAACAGAAACTCATGCTCCGGGTACCGGTGCTTGAGTGCACGAATCGTGTCATACGTATAGGAAGGCTCTGTTCGCTCGAACTCAATCGCCGAAACCGAAAAGGTCGGATTCAATGCAATCGCTTCTTCTACAAGACACAGTCGTTTTGATCCTTCGGTCACAGTACGTTGTTTATGCGGTGGCACATTGGCTGGTACGAACCAGACCGCATCAAGTTCGAGTTGTTCCTGCGCTTGTTCGGCAATCAGGAGATGACCGATATGCGGAGGATCGAACGTTCCGCCCATCAGTCCGATTTTCATCGTGGCAATTCGAGCGACTTGTTTTCTTTTGATTCTTTGTAGAGAACGATGACTTTTCCGATGACTTGTACGAGTTCAGCGTTCGTTCCGGCGACGAGTTCTTGGGCGACATCTTTCGGTGCGTCCGCACAGTTTTGCAGAACTTGTACTTTTAAGAGTTCCCGTTTTTCGAGCGCATCCATCAAATCCGCACACATCGCTTCTCCGACTCCATTCTTACCGACTTGAAAAATCGGATTTAAATCGTGAGCTGTTGCGCGTAAAAAACGTTTTTGTTTACCTGTTAACATGATTAAAATTCCTCCAATTGCTTTCGTATCACTTGCTCGCCAAGTACGAGATCAGGTGCTTGTCCGGTGAAGCGTTCAAATGCTTCAGCCGCTTGTAAGACGAACATCGGGACACCGTCCAGCGTATCAAGACCTTTTTCGGTCGCTTCACGCAAGAGACGGGTCGGCGTCGGTCGATAAATAATATCACAAATCAAGGCGTCCGTCTCGGTCAATTCGATCGGACGTGCTTCGACAAGCGGTGCCATCCCGACAGAAGTCGTATTGATGATGACGTCGTAACTCGTTAAATCAAAGGTGTCTTGCCATGGCAGGACGCATGCTCCGAATTCACGGGCAACCGCTTCGGAACGTTCCTGTGTCCGATTCGTAATCGTCACATCTCCGGGTAAAGCCGCAATGATGCCTCGTGCTGCCCCACCTGCTCCAAGAACGAGTACCCGCTTAAACGAAGGGCGCCGTTTCTTAAGAGCACGAACAAACCCGATTCCGTCCGTATTTGCACCAATCAATTGCCCCTCCTTCCGGTACACCGTGTTCACGGCGCCTGCTTTTTGAGCTGCCGGTTCCAGGTGATCCAGATAAGGTATGATCGCGGTCTTATGCGGAATCGTCACATTGATTCCGTCCAGTTGATGCGTTCGTAATTTCGTAATGATTTGCGGCAATTCCTGTTCCGTTACATCGATGAGGTCATAACAGCCGAAAAGCCCAGCCGCTTCCAGCCAAGCTGTATGCAGCTCGGGTGAAAGTGAATGGGCAATCGGGTGACCGATGACGGCAAAGCGCATCAGACGAGCGCCTCACGTAAAGATACAGCGACACCTTTCGGGGCGTAAGCGGCAACACGTCCGCCTTTTCCATGAACGGCAACCCAGCCGAGTCCACTGAAGACGATATCCGTCTTCATGTTATCACGGAGACTGAATTCATGTCGGACGAGCGGCGGTAGAATCTCACGCGTTTTTTCGTTCGGCGGAGACAACAGCTCCCCGTTATGGTTTGCATATAAATCGTCTGCTTTTTCAAGCTTCGTCCGGTGAACCTTCAATTCGTTCGACATGTAAATGACGAATGAACGCTTGTTCCCTTCCATATAGTCCAATCGTGCGAGACCTCCAAAGAAGAGTGTCTGTTGCGGATGGATTTGGAAAACTTGTGGCTTGATCTCTTTTTTCGGTGTGATCAGCTTCAAGTCTTTCGCATCAACGTAGTGAGCCATCTGATGATGATTGATGATTCCCGGCGTATCATACAAGTTACAGTTATCGTCGAGTGGGATGTCGATCAAATCCAGTGTCGTTCCTGGGAAATGACTGACCGTGATGACGGCTTCGTCCTCTTCACCGAAACGTTTGATGACTTGGTTGATCAATGTCGATTTTCCGACATTCGTACAACCGACGACGTAGACGTCGCGCCCTTTACGATAGTAATCGATTTTTTCAGCGAGTTCATCGACCCCGTGCCCCTTTTTCGCACTGATCAGATGAACGTCGACCGGGCGTAATCCCAGTTCTTTTGACGCTTGACGCATCCAGTTCATAAGGCGGTTCGGGTTCAGTGACTTCGGTAATAGATCGGCTTTGTTCCCGACAAGCAATACGTCGTTTTTCCCGACGAACCGATGTAACCCTGGTAACCAACTACCGTTGAAATCGAAGATATCAACGATTTTAACGACAAGTGCATCTTTTTGACCGATTCCGTCCAAGATTTTAACGAAATCATCGTCCGATAAGGAGACATCTTGAATTTGATTGTAATGCTTCAACTTAAAGCAACGTTGGCAAATGACCATTTCACGGTCAAGTGCAGATTTAGGTGCGTATCCTGGTGCTTTTGTGTCTTCCGTCTGAATGGCGACACCACAACCAGCGCAGTGAATTTCTTCGATCATATTATATGGAGCCGCATACGGGAACGAATATCCCTTCTCTTTTCAACGTAGCGCCCTGCCCGCTACTCCGAGAGCGTAACTTCCGACCTTTAAGCCGTACAGGTTGCGACTGCTGCCTTCCCTTTCATCTACCGATCTGACAGGGTTATTGTTGCTTATCCTGACGAAGTGTTTCGATCGGATGTTCGAGTGCAGAAGGATCTTCCTTGGCGCGTTGCGTCAACTTGTAGATTCCTTTGCGTTTCATCCGGCGGAAAATGACACGTTCCATCAGGCGATTGAATTTCGTGACGACACCATCTGTCTTGACGACGGGTTGAACATGGATGACTTCGATTCCAACGGAGTTTGCACCGAGTACATCTGTGAAAAGTTGGTCTCCTAAAAAGACGACTTCCTTCGCATGATATCCAAATTCCGTCAATGCCCGTTTAAACCCGATAGGTAGCGGTTTTCGAGCAGGCGCAATATAGTGCAAGCCGAGTGGATCCGCGAACTTCTTGACGCGATCTCCATTATTGTTCGATACGATGATGACGTCGAAACCATATTGATTATTCACCATATCCAGCCAAGCAACCAATTCGTCTGGAGCATCTGCGATATTCCATGCGACGAGCGTATTATCAAGATCGGTCAAAATCGCTTTGACACCGTTTCGTTTAAGCATTTCCAGATCGATATCGTAGATCGAAGCCACGAAATGTTTCGGATAAAGTCGTTTGAACAAGAATAAAACCTCCAGATAATGGTCTAGCTCTATAGTTAAGTTTAAGAAACAGTTATGCTCTTATCGTTCGATTATAGCACAACCACGTAGCAAGAGCGACGCACAAAAGAAAACGGAAGGCGAACCTCCCGTTTTCTTAATAATACCGAATCCAGAGATAGAGTTGGGATAGGATCAACGTCACGATTGTGATCGGTGCTCCATAAATCAAAAAACGCATATAGGTGAACTTCTCACCTTGTCGCGTCGCAAGACCCGCAACGATGACATTCGCCGATGCACCAATCAAAGTTCCGTTTCCGCCAAGACATGCTCCGAGGGCAAGCGACCACCAAAGGACGTCTACCTTGGCATCTGCCGGCGTGAGTCCGATGCCAGCAGCCATATCGTTGATGAGTGGGATCATCGTAGCAACGAACGGGATGTTGTCGATCGTCGCACTCGCAATACCGGATAACCAAAGCACAGCCGTCGCTGTCGTTTGGATGTCGCCGCCAGTCCATTCAATCGCCTTTTCAGCAAGGTAACGAATGATACCTGCCTCCTGTATCCCACCGACGAGGATGAACAGTCCTGCGAAGAAGAAGATCGTCGTCCACTCGATCCGAGCAAAGACTCCTTCGAGTTGATGGTCATTTTCGATCGTCAGCAACATCAAAACCGTCGCCCCAAGAATTGCAATCGCTGGCGCCTCCAGGTGGAGTCCGATTCGCTCAAGCGCCGGATGCAAAATAAAGAGCGCAATCGTACTGATCAGAACGATGCTACTACGGGTGACCAGTTTCCGGCTGACGATGTAACTCTTCTCATCGATCTCCATCAATTTCTGCCGATCTTCCGCTTCGACATGCAATTGTTTACGGAAAATAAAATAAAGAATCCCGATCGTCACCAGTGTAATGACAAGAATGATCGGTGCAAGGTTCACTAAAAAGGCATTGAACGTCAGGTGCGGATTCGCAGCACCGATCATAATGTTCGGTGGATCCCCGATCAAGGTTGCCGTCCCTCCGATGTTCGCAAACAACACTTCTGCGAGTAAGAAGGGAAACGGCGCGATCTTAAGAACTTTCGTAATCGAAAACGTGATCGGGACGATCAACAAGACGGTCGTGACGTTATCTAAGAACGCGGATCCGAGTGCCGTCAATACCGATAACAAAATCAGTACTTTCACCGGATCTCCCTTCGTCGTCTTCGCTGCCCGGATGGCGATGTATTCGAACAGACCGGATTGATTGGCAATCGTGACGAGAATCATCATTCCAATCAATAAGACGATCGTTCCCCACTCGACATACTCGAACAAAGCCGTTTCTAAATCGACGATACCGATGATGATCATCGCGAGTGCACCAAGAATCGCGACGATTGCCCGACTAACTTTTTCACTAATGATGAAGCCATAGGTCACTAAAAAAATGATGAGGGCAATATATGTCTGGACCTGTGCGCTTCCGATTTCCGCTAATGCCAAAGCAGGCATGTTTCATTCCTCCTAAACGTAAGGAGACGCCCAATCGGGCGTCTCAATCTTAAGAATGCCATTGTCCAAGTCGTTGTCCCATCAAGACTGGTCCAATGACTTGCGAATCCAATTCCAATGCACCTTTCGGACAAATCAACACAACGGTTGAACCGAACGAAAAATACCCGAACTCATCACCCCGTCGGACGTCTCGTGATTCATTCGTCCGAACGATCGAATTGACGTTGAGTGCACCAACCATCACATGTTCAAGCGCATGTTTTCCTTGGACGATGCGTGTCACACGACGATAGTTTCGTGTCAATGGGCGCATCGCATGCGTTAAGCCAAGTTCATTGACCGGTGCCGAGTCCCGACCAAGTGTATAGCTCGTCCGGATCGTCCCATCCATCGGCACATGAACACGGTGGTAATTTTGCGGACTTAAGTAAAAAATCATCACGCGTCCGCCGACATACTGTTGTGCTTCGTGGTGGGAACCAAGTAACTCCGACACCGTGTACGACTGCCCTTTGACAGTAAAACGGCTATCAGCAGTCAAATCGTCAACGACGGATAACACACCATCACACGGGCTGACGAACGCTCCTTCTGTTGAATCAATCGGTCGCATTTCCGGTTTGACATGACGAACGAAGACGTCATGCAACGTCGAATACTCCTCAAGATTCCGAGTCGCTTCTGTCATATTCAAATCATATGCCCGAACGAATGGACGGATGAATGGACGACTGACACGACTCATCGCAAAACGTTTCAGTTGTTTAGCGATGAGCGGATGTCCATTTAATTCGAATATACGAGAGTAGAACCATCTTTTAATCATTGAGATCACCGGAAGACTCTTCTTTTGAATCCTTTACTTCTTTGCCGGCAAAGAACTCTTTATAGCTCTCTTCAGTCTGCTCTCCTGCTACCCGTCCGACTTCCTTACCGTCCTTGAAGTGAACGACAGTCGGTGTACCTTCGATACCAAACGTATCCCAAGCCGACTGTTCGACAGCAAGGTCGATCTGTTCGAATGGGATGTCTTGTTTTTCACCGAGCGGAACAAGATATGGTTTTACTTTCTCACAGTGAACACAACCCGTTTGATAGAAATACGTATAGAATTCATCGCCGGATTTTACTTTATCCGCGACTTGTGTAGCCGTTAGATTGCCGTTCTTCGATGCGGAATCTTCCCGGTCCGTAAAGACAAGAAGTACGCCACCGATCAATACGATCAAAGCGATGACTCCCGCCGTAATCCAGTTTGCTTTTGATTGCGGCTTTTTCGTATTTTTTTGCTTCGACTTCTTTGACACGTCTATCCCTCCGTCATTCTGGTATTAGCCATTTTTTCTGAACCATTATAGCATGCCCATCCGCAAGAATCGTATCGATTTGCAAAGCGTCATCAATCAGTAACAGATCAGCTCGTTCTCCGACCGCTATTCGCCCGCCCGGTATACCATATGCATCTGCGACATGTCGCGTGATCGTCGCAATCACGTGATCAAAATCAACACCATGTGTCACCGCATCACGTACGGCTTGCATCAGAGAAGAAGGCTTTCCTGTGTCGATCCGAACTAGACGACCTGCCTCATCAAACGCCGGCAGACTGGCACCAGCGTCGCTCGACATCGTGATCCGTTCGAGTGGAATCCCTGCTGCCAAAGCACGGGCGACAGCCTGTCCGGCTGGAATCTCGCCTTCTGCAATGAAGCTTTCTGTCGTACACGTCGTGAAATCAATCCGTCCACCTCGTTTTGCCCAAGCCAGTCCTGCTTCAAAGATCCGTTCACTTCGATTGATATGTGTCGGGAGGAATTGTTGAATCGGTATATCGGTCGTATCGATGACCTCATGTAATAGATCGAGTCCTTGCTTCCCGTCTCCGATGTGGACGTTCATCGTCCCCGCCACTCCTTTGACCATGCCGGCAATCCGTGCCTCTGATGCAAGGCGAGCCAATTCATGCGCTGTCGGTTGTGTCGAGCGATGATCGTTGATCGCGATTTCACCGACTCCGATGACTTCATTGATGAGGACGATATCGTGTCCTGTTGACTGCGTCAGAAAAACAGGAGGTACTGCGTAACTTCCACTTAACAGAAACGGTCGAATGCCGGATGCGGCATATCCGCGTATGTGTGCGAGTAGATCAATTCCCGTCCGCGTCCAACCGTCCGTTCCAAGCAAACCGACGACGGTCGTTACACCACCTTCGAAGATATCCCGTACCGTCAGAGGAGACGTTCTCGTTGCAAATCCCCCTTCGCCCCCTCCACCGATCGGGTGCAAATGACCATCGATGAATCCCGGTACCAATCGTTTATTCCGCCCGTCAATTCGCTGTGTGATGAGCGAGCGATCCATCGTATAGGAACCGATCCCGATGATCTGATTTCCTGCAATGTAAACATCTTGCAGCGTCTCATGCCACATGACCTGTTCGATGACGATCATTCATCATTCCTCCTTCATGCAAAAAGCGAGCCTATCGTCCACATGACGATATCTCGCTTTTTCTTATTCTGCCTTTGTCCCTTGACCAAGACCTAAATCTTCATTGACGGCATCGAGTGCGAAGATGACGAGTGAAGTGACGACAGACATCGCTGACGCGAATCCGAAGTTATACGATACGGCATCAACTGCCGATACGATGAACACGGCCGTGTTTACGAGTAAGAACGACCAAAAGAATGTAACGAGAAAACGCATGATTTCCCCTCCGTTTCCATAACGTACTATAGTGTTGTCCTACGATTTGTAGTATACCATTTTTTATTCCAAGCAACAGCCTTTCTCCGTTTTTTTCAAACGCTTTCTTTTCCTCGAAAAACTTCATCAATTCATACAGGTGACGATCACTTCGTATGCTACAGTAGAACTAACGAAAAGAAAGCGGAGGATTTCATCATGACCCGTCACTTAATCGCCGTCGATCTCGATGGTACCCTTTTAAACGATGATAAAACGATCAGTACTGCAAACGTCGAGGCACTTCAGCGTGCCAGAAAAAATGGACACGAAATCGTCATCGCAACAGGACGACCGTTTCGTCACGCCCGAAAATACTATGAACAGCTCGGTTTGACGACACCTATCGTTAATTTCAACGGCGGGCTCGTCCATCACCCGCGTGATGCACACTTTGAAGTCCAGCACCATCCGATTCCACTCCAGACAGTACAGCATATTTTAGAATCCGTCGCTGAGACGAAGACACAGAATATCGTTTGTGAAGTCACGGATCATGTCTATTTCCAAAACGATCCGGTCGGCATCTATAAATTTTATACCGATCATGCCTTATCGGTGACGACGGGTGATCTGCGAAAGCTATTACTTCACGAACCGACTTCACTATTGATTCATGCCAAAGGCGAACACGTCGAAGATATTCGATCCGAATTATCCGCTGTTCATGCCGAGACCGTTTTGAATCGCCAGTGGGTAAAACCGGAGTTCATGGTCGAAGTGATGCGAAAAGGTACGAGTAAAGCAGTCGGTCTTGCTCATATTGCTCGCCATCTCGGGATTGAAGCTCAGCAGATCGTTGCGTTCGGGGATGAAGAAAACGATTTAGAGATGATTGAGTACGCCGGACATGGTGTTGCTATGGGGAATGCGATTCCTGCTCTCAAGCATCTCGCGAACGGTACGACGAAACGCAATGAGGATGACGGGATTGCTTACTATTTGAGACATGTCTTAGGACTTGCTTAAAGATACACGAAAAAGCACTTGCCTGCCTCTGCTGCAGCGCAAGTGCTTTTCTGATTCCTTACCCTTTACGGAAATAACCTACGACAGAATCGGTCGCGACGACGTTGATGAACACCGTCTCATCCGCATCTCGGCATATCCGTTCAATATCCCGCAACTCATGCCGCTCGATGACCATCATCAACGTCGCTTTTTCAGCACGTGAATACGTTCCAATTGAAGGAATCTGCGTAATCCCCCGAATGATATGCTGATGCAGAGCGGTCGTGATATCATCGGCATGGTTCGTGACGATGAATATCGTCAAGCGCTGGTTGCTCGTATGAATCTCATCGACGACTTTCGATGTCACGTAGATGAATACGATCGTATACAGTGCGGTCGACCAACCGAACAACGCACCTGCCAGTAAAGCAATCAAGAAATTGAGGACGAACAGGTATAGTCCGACACTCCGGTCCGAAAAACGGGCAAAGATCAACGCGACGATATCAAATCCACCCGTCGAAGCCCCGAATTTGATCGTAATCCCCGTTCCGATTGCAAGCAAGACCCCTCCGAATACCGCATTAAGCGTCTGATCACCGGGAATAACAGCGTATTGAGGAATGAGACCGATGAAAATCGTCGTCGCTAAAACCGAAATCAATGTCACGAGCGTAAAACTCCGACCTAACATGATCCACGCCAGTACGATCAATGGTAAGTTCAGTGCCAAGAACCAGACGTTTTCGCCAAAGGCAAACGCCGTATTTTGGAGGACCTGCGTTAAGATTTGCGCAAGCCCTGTAAATCCCGTCGAATAGACACCGCTTGGGATCAAAAACCAATTCATAGCGACGGCGATGACGAATCCCCCGATCGACGCCACAATCACTTTTAACATACTTTCCTTCACTACTGCTGTCACACGCCGTTCTCCTCTCATTCGTAACTATCTTGAAACACTTTAGCACATTCAAATGTCGTCGGATAGTCAAGATTTTCAAAGATTGATGTTCTTTTTCATGATGGCGTTTTCATTTGTGACAAAGGTGTCTGATTCTTAAATCGTGAAAACAAAAAACCGACGCGTCCGTCGGTTTTTTGTTGATTCCTCTTATACTGTCATGGATGCAGGAACAGTGACTTGTCCACTTGCCGGAACTTCCACGCTTGTTCCATGGATGTCTAACGTAAATGCTTCACCTGCCGTCTGAGTGATTTCAACAGCATTCGGTTGGACATGGACATGAATGTGATGACCACGCCACTGCATCCGGAAGGCGTAACTCGTCCAGCCTTTCGGTAACATCGGTTTAAAGGACAACGTATCATTTGTCACCCGTAAGCCGGCGAAACCATGAACGATCGACATCCATGATCCGACCATCGAAGTGATGTGTAATCCATCTTCTGTGTCGTTATTGTAGTTATCGAGATCAAGTCGAGCCGAACGTTGATAGAGTTCGACCGCTTTCTCTTCATAACCGACTTCTGCCGCGATGATGGAGTAGATACATGGTGATAATGACGATTCATGTACCGTCCGCGGTTCATAAAAATCGAAGTTCGCTTTTTTCTCTTCTAAACTGAAGCGATCCGTCAAGAAGTAAAGTCCTTGCAAGACATCCGCCTGTTTGATGAAGACAGAACGAAGGATTCGGTCCCAAGACCAATTCTGGTTCAGCGGGAGATGTTTCGGATCGAGTTCATCGACCAAGATGTGTTCTTTGTCCATGAAGCCGTCCTGTTGCATGAAGATACCAGGTGCCGCCTCGTCCTTCGGGTAATACATCTTCGCATCGATATCCGCCCACTTCGCTAGCTCTTCATCCGTTAGAGCTAACTGATGCATGAGCTCCTGCAACCGTTCCGGCTCCTCCTGTTCTAGGTGACGGTGGACAGTCTGCGTATATTCGAGACACCACGCCGCAATCAGGTTCGTATACCAGTTGTTATTGACATTGTTCTCATATTCATTCGGACCCGTCACTCCGAGAATCATGTAGACATCCTTGTGCGCTACATAATTGACACGACTCGCCCAATAACGAGCGATTTCAACTAGCACTTCAAATCCATATTGTCCGAGGTATGAGGTGTCTCCCGTATAATTCGTATAGTTGTAGATCGCGTGCGCAATTGCGCCGTTCCGGTGAATCTCCTCATGCGTGATTTCCCACTCGTTGTGACATTCTTCCCCGTTCATCGTCACCATCGGATAAAGCGCACCCTTCATACCGACATTCTTATCGGCATTTTCTTTTGCCTGCGGCAATTGATTATGTCGATACTTCAATAAATTCCAAGCGACTTCCGGTTTTGAGGTAGCGAGATAGAAGTTCAAGCAGTATGCCTCTGTATCCCAATATGTCGCACCGCCATATTTCTCACCCGTGAAGCCTTTGGGTCCAATATTCAAACGGGAGTCTTCTCCCGTATACGTTTGGAACATATGGAAGATGTTGAAACGAATCCCTTGTTGTGCCTCGACATCTCCTTCGATCTTGACATCTGCCTCTTCCCAGTGTTTGAGCCAAGCCGCTTCGTGCGCCGCAAGTAAGGCTTCAAATCCAGCATCGAATGCCTGGTGAACCCGTTTCATCGCCTGTTCAAGCAATGCTTCAATGTCATAATCGCGATTCGTGACGAGCGCAACGAATTTTTCAACGGTTACCGTTTCACCGATAGCTGCCTGTTTCGTGAAACGATTTGCTACATATTGTGTGCTTTCATCAATGACTTCACACTGCGCAGCTTCTACATCCGTGATCATCGCCGCTGTTACGTGCCAGTCGAGTTTTTTCGTTTTTGACGTCAGGTAACCGAAGCGTTCTTCGATGCCATGTTCGACCGGAAGCCAGAACTTCTCATCATAGTTCGAGTCTTCATTCTCGACATCCGCATCGAGATACGACTCGATGACGATTTCGGCTTCAAAGTTGACCGGTGTCACCGAATATTGAAGTGCTGCGATTTCTTTATCCACGATCGAGAAGAAACGTTTCGACTCGATTTTTGTCTCTTCTACACCGTTTTTCAACAACATCGTCCGTGTCAATACACCATGCTGCATATCGAGCTCCCGTTTGAAATCTACGACTTCCCACGTATTCAAATCAACTGGTTTTCCATTGACTGATACTTTTAGCCCCATGATGTTAACAGCGTTGAGTACTTTCGCGAAGTATTCCGGGTATCCATTCTTCCACCAACCAACGCGTGTTTTGTCAGGATAATAGACTCCGGCAACGTACATACCTTGATGTGTATCCCCTGTATATTCTTCTTCGAACGTACCACGCATCCCCATATGACCGTTTCCGATCGATGTCATCGATTCTGCTAACCGGTTCTCTTCCGGATGAAAGCCAAGTTCTGTGATTTTCCATTCGTTGACCTCAAAAAGTCGTTTCATCGTCAAGTCGCTCCTTTTATGCTACGCATGTCGGTCCTACCGACCATGTAAGCGTTTCATCTATACTGTACAATCTTTATTTTACACAATAAAAGACGCAATGCAATCGTTTGCACGAAAATAAATTTCTTTTTCTGCAACCGCTTCCTATTACTGGGTGATTGCGTTTCAAGATACAAAAAAAAGACTGTTTTTCAGCCATTTGGACTAAAAACAGTCTTTTTATTCACGCTTCTGATTTCCCACCGCACGATTGCCGGACGACCAGATAGTGTGGAACGATAACACGCTTTCCATACGGTGTCGCCTCTTCATTGATTTGTTCAATCAGACAATTCGTCGCTTCGAAACCGAGTCCGAAGATATTGATTTCAACAGAAGTCAATGGCGGGCTTGAAAATTCGGCGATGAACAAGTTATTGAAACTGACGACAGCCATTTGATCCGGTACACTGATTCCCATTTCATTGAGCGTACTCATGACGCCAAGTGCCATCATGTCGTCACTTACGACGACCGCTGTCGGAGGATGTTCAAGCAACATCAGTCGCTTAACCGCCTCTGCCCCTCCTGTCGTCATGAACGGAGCACTGACGATGTATGACTCATGAATCGGTATTCCCTCTTCCATGAGGGCCGTCTTATAGCCACCGACACGTTCTTGAGTCACAGCTAAATCCTGTGCTCCTCCGACGAACGCAATGCATTCATGACCCAGTTGGTGCAAATACTTCGTCACTTCGCGACCTGCTAGGTAGTTATCCGTATCAACATACGTGACGTGCGATGAATCACTGAACGGTTTTCCGACGACGACGAACGGAAACTTCGAATCTTGCAGAAATTGGACGACTTTATCATCCGTACGTGAATAGAGAACGACGACACCATCGACACGACGACCCTGAACCATCGAGACGACCCCTTCATAGACTTCTTCTTCCGAGACACCTGTCGTCATATAGAGCGAATAACCATTTTGATGCGCTTTCGTACTGATGCCACGGATGACTTCCGAAAAGAATGGATTCTGAAGTGTTTTTGTAGCGGCACTCGGCATGACGAGACCGATCGCTTGTGTCGTCCGGTTCGCCAGACTCCGTGCGTGAACATTTGGATAATATCCTAATTCGTCCATGGCCTGTCGGACACGTTCTTTTGTTTTTTGGCTGATACGCGAACTGTTCGCAATGACACGTGATACCGTTGACGGTGCAACGTTCGCTTCCCGCGCGACATCCTTGATTGTTACCTGCATCCCCTTCACCTCACTGTTTCCCTTACTTGAGTAGTTTATTTTGCTTGACGTTGCATGCGTTTTCGGTGCACGAGAAGAAGGATCAGTACCAAAATCGGAGCGATTGCGCCGATCGCGATGATTGACCACCAATTGACCTGTGATTTCTCGATGACATAACCGTTTGCACTGCTTGCATCGAGTGTGATCTCATACGCATCACCATCTTGACGAACTAAGTCCGAGAACAAAAGACCTCTTAAGCGCTGGTCATCCCCGATTTCCTTTGACGCGACTCGTAGACTCGTCTTTTTCTCTCCAAGATTGATGGCGTAGACGACTTGTTGCTGTTTCGTCTCACGTATGTAGACAGCCATGTGATCAGTCTTCGCGACTAAGCGTTGCTTCCCTGTTGCAAACGCCGGATAGTCGTGACGCATCTCATTCAATGTCTTGACGTACTGTTGCATCTTCTTGTTTTGATCAAACGTCATCATCATTCGATTTCCCGGATCCTCGCCACCCGGCATTGCTACTTCTGTTCCTTGATAGACAATCGGCATACCAGGTGCGGCGTAAAGAGCAAACAGTGCTAAACGAAGTTGCCGTTCTTCCTCCGCTGCTCCCCCGATCTTCGCTTCTGTGATGAAACGTTTCACATCATGATTGTCAATGAAAGTCGCAAGTCCTTTCGCATTTGGATTAAACGTAGTATCTCGATTATAAACCGAATCGAGTTCTTCCGCCGAACCATTTTTCCGGGCAAACTGCTCTTTGATTCCATAGTAGAACGGGAAGTTCGTCACGGAATCAAAACCTAATTTCGAATACGACGCGATTTTCCGAGGATCTCCATCAAAGACTTCTGCCAGCAAAAATAAATCCGGATGTTTTTCCTTGACTGCCGGAATGAACGTTTTCCAAAAGGCGGCAGGCACGTGCCGCACCGTATCGAGCCGGTAACCGTCTATCCCCGTCTCATCGACCCAGTAATTTGCGACATCGATTAAGTAATCCACGACTTCCGGGTTTTCCGTGTTGAAGTCTGGTAAATCAAACAACCAATTATTTTCGACCTCTGACGGATTATTCCAGTTCATGATTGGCTGATTTTTATGGAACCACTCCGGTTTTTCCTTGACCATCGGATGATTCGGTCCTAAATGATTGACGACAAGGTCGAGTACGACTTTGATATCCCGGTCATGCGCTTCTTGAACGAGTCGCTTAAACTCTTCCTTTGTTCCAAAGTGCGGATCAATCTCGTAATAATCGTCCGTCCAGTATCCATGATAGCCGTTCGGACGGTTCTTGAAGATCGGTGTTAACCAAATCGAAGTGAATCCTTTTTCCTTAATGTAATCAAGACGTTTCGTCACTCCGGCAAGATCCCCGCCCTGATAGGCTTTTGGATCTTCAGGATTTGCCTCTCCATCATTACTTGGATCGCCGTTCTCAAACCGGTCGACCATAATGAAATACATCCGTTCCTTTTCCCAACTTGCTGCTTCGCCTGCCATCGGTTGTAGCCCGATAGACAAGAGAAGCGGCAAGAGGAGAAGCATTATGCCTCGTCTCATGCCGCTGATTTCCCCCTTATGATTATCCTTTCGTTCCACCTGCTGTCAAACCAGACACGAAGAAGCGCTGGAAAGCGAAGAAGAGAAGAACGATCGGAACTGCTGATAATACGGCACCTGCCGCGAATAACGTAAAGTTATTGTCGAACTGCTCCGACACCATGTTATACAACCCGACCGCAAGCGTCTGTTTCTCAGGGGAACGCAGAACAAGTGATGCCAAGATGAAGTCATTGAACGGTGCCATGAAGTTGAACAACGCGATGACGGCGACCATCGGTTTCGCGAGTGGTAAGATGATTTGCCAGAAGATTCGTAAGTGACCGGCACCATCCATCCGCGCCGCTTCATCGAGTTCTTTTGGAATCGTGTCGAAATATCCTTTAGCAAGATACGTATTCATGGGAATCGCACCGCCCGAATAGAGTAGGATGAGCGCCAGATGCGTATCAAACAATTCTAGCATATTAAGCAAGACATAAATCGCGATGATGGCAACGAATTGCGGAACCATCTGTAAGACGAGGAACAGGATCAGTGAGTTTTTCCGACCGACGAAGCGGTAACGTGAAAAAATGTATCCTGTCAACGTAATCAAAGCGACAGAGACGACCATCGTGATGACAGCGATTTTAATCGTGTTCAAGTACCACATGCCGTAATCCGTTTTTGCTGGATCAAATAGATCAAAGTAATGCATCAATGTCGGATTGCTCGGGAAGATGTCCGATGTAATGCTTTTCCCAGGGTTGAGTGAAGTACCCACGACCCAGAGAAGCGGATAGACGATAATGATGGAGGCGATCGTCAAAATGAGATATGACAACGCCATGTTAATTCGGTTTTGTTTTCTCATATTAGATCATATCCTCATCTTTGAATGATTTTGAACGCTTGAACTGAATGACGGCAATCGTCATGATGAAGAACGACAACACAAGCGTGATGGCTGCCGCGAATCCATACTGCGGATTCGAGCCGAGTGACAATTTGTAAATCCATGAAATCAAGATATCCGTTCCACCAGCGGATTGTCCCGGCACTGCCGGTCCACCGTTGTTGAAGAGATAAATGATATTGAAGTTATTGAAGTTGAATGTATACTGCGTAATTAAGATCGGTGCCGTTGCAAACAGAATCATTGGCAGCGTGATCAGGCGGAATTTTTCACCTGAAGTTGCCCCATCGATTGTCGCAGCTTCGTATAAATCCTCAGGAATCGACTGTAAAATCCCTGTCGTCAGCGTCATGATGTAAGGGAATCCTAACCACCACTGGATTCCGATTAAAGCGAGTCTCGTATACGTCGGATCCGTCATCCAATCGATCCCGTTATCAAGACCAATTGCAGGAAGAAGCGTCGTATTGAAGACACCGAATGTTTCATTGAACATCGAGCGGAAAATCAAAATCGTGATGAAAGCTGGTACTGCCCATGAAAGAATCAAGATGGAACGGAAGAATCGCTTCCCTTTTAAGCCTTTTTGGTTTAGCAAGACCGCAAGTCCAATTCCGATTGCGATGACCCCCGTCGTTGAAGCGACGGTCCAGACAAGCGTCCAACCGAGAACACTGACAAAGGTGTCACGGAAAATGTCGACTGTGAAAATGTTCAGGAAGTTTTGAATCCCGATCCAGTCGACCAGCTTCGCTGGTGGAGAATTATTGAACTTGTAGTTCGTAAACGCAATCAAGAAAGTAAAGATCAACGGTAAGACGACCGTAAATACTAAAAGCACCAATGAAGGAATCAACATCGCGTACGGGAACCCGTTATCACGGAAGTTCCGTAGTTGCATTTTTAAAGATGGCACTTCAAGATTCATGTCGCGTAACTTACCGATTCGATACGCATCGATAAAGTTCCAGACGTAAATGGCGATACCAAAGACAAGTAAAATCAAGGCAATGATGCCCTCGACCATCAGAAAGATCGAGTGATCCCCCCTTACGCCTGGTACCTCACCGAGTGTAATCAAGCCCCAGATCGCTCCGCGATCGCCAGGACCATTTCCGGCTCCTTTGAAGAACAGTTCAAAGTTAACAAGGAAATATGAAAGTACGACGACAAAAAATGTCGCGCCTTTAAGGAATTGTTTATTGTATAGTTGTCCTACTCCTGGAATGATTGACATCAGCGCCGCAATCATGCGGTGGTTCGTCTTTTTTTCAGGCGTTGGATTCGTCGGGTGTGGTGTTGCAATCGCAGCCATCGTCCGTTCTCCTTTCCAAAGGTCATGTCTGACCTCAGGCTTCTCTTCCAACCATAAAGATGAGGGGGAATCCAAGATCCCCCTCTCTTTATCTCTTTGTCATGGATTCATGCGTTCCACTTACGCTTATTGATTGTTTGCTTCGATTTGTTGTTTGATTTGTTTGACAGCGTCATCAGCTGATTTTTGTGCGTCTTGTTTGTTCGTTGCAACAAGCTGGAGTGCTGCTGCCATCGGCTCCCAAACTTGACCCATCTCAGCGATGTTCGGCATTGGAACACCGTTTTTCGCTTGTGCGAAGACAGCTGCTGCAACTTCGTTATCCTTGATTGCTGCATCTTCTTGAAGAGAAGTGACCGGTGGGATCTCGTTGTATTTTTCGAACATCGTCTTCGCGTTCTCTTCACCTGTGAGGGATGCCAAGAATTTCTCAGCCCACTCTGCATTTTCCGAGTATGCAGAAATCGCGTACGTTTTTACACCAACGAATGTTTTGATCGGCTCACCATTTGGAAGCTTCGGAAGCTCTGAAGCGCCGAGGTTGATTCCTTTTTCTTTGTATCCTGCGACCGCCCAAGGACCGTTCATGACGGCTACAGCCTTTTTATCGCCAAAGAGTTGGTCCATGGCTTGACCACCGCCACCACCGATGAGACCTTTCGGGAAGAGACCTTCTTTGTACCATTTGCCGATGTAATCCATTCCTTCGACGGCACCTTTATTGTTCAAGCCGATATCAGATGGATCCAATTTGCCGCCGTTGTCTTTGAAGACATAACCACCGTATCCACCGATTGGACCGTGAGCGAAGTAGAAGTTATCCCAAAGAGCGAGGAACCCGTACTGACCGTCTTTTTTCTTTTCAGTAGACAGTTTATACAAGTCATCCATTGAAGCCGGTGCTTCTTTTAATTCATCTTTATTGAAGAGGAGGATTGGAGTTTCAACTGCTTTTGGATATCCGTAGACTTTACCATCAAATGTAACAGCTGACTTCGCTGTATCGATGAACGGCTCAAGTGCTTTTTCACCATCTTTGAGTTCAGCGATCAATCCTTGGTCAACGACTGTACCGATTTGATCGTGCGGAAGAAGCATGATGTCCGGTCCTTTACCTGCTGGTCCGTCAAGTGCTACTTTCTTTTGCTGATCTGTCATTTTGACTTCTTTGACTTCAACTTTAACGCCTTCTTTTTCTTCGAACGCTTTAGCTGCCGCTTTCGTTGTTTCAGCTTTGTCCGTATCTTCCCAGATGACGATTTTGCTTGGTTTTTTGCTGCCTGATTCTGAAGATGATGATTCAGAGTCTGATCCACCGCCACATGCTGCAAGAGCGCCCATTGCCATGACAGATACAGAAAGTCCTGCTACGAATTTTTTCATTTCCATGATTGAAATTTCCTCCCCAAGTTAACTTATGAATGATAAGTTTTAATGCACAACGTTTGCATAAAGGCACAACCATTTTCCCATGATAACAACCGAGTGGTTGTAAGCGTTTTATGAAAACGTTTGCATCACCTTTACATTTTTATTATACAATCTAAATTCCTTTTGACAAGTCCTTTTATTCAATTATTTTCTTACATTTCAAAAACTTATTATTCCTATTTTCATTATTCGAATCAAATGCTATGCGGAATCTACCATCAAAAAGAAAACGTTTTCATTTTATTCTTTTGCACAACTTAATGCAAACGATTGCATCTAAGTCTCGACTTTTATCAGGAATCCTCGTTTTCATGGGATTCGGATTGACTTTAAGAAAGCGCTTCACTATTCTTAGGTCGAAGACATATTCAATACGATGCAAGCGATTGCGTTAAGGAGTGACTGCCATGTTCAAAGAAGCTGTGTTTCACCGTGCGATGTCTCCATTCGTCTATAAATACGATGAGAAGACTATCCATATTCGTCTACAAACGAAAAAAAATGACGTTGATCGCGTCGATCTGATTTGGGGTGATCCGTATGATTGGCATACGGAAAACCCTGATGCGGCGGACTGGAACTTTGATCCTTCGAAGTCAAACTACTGGAATACGTTCGAAACACCGATGAAACGAAGTGGATCAGACGAGTTATATGACTACTGGTTCATTGATGTCGTTCCTCCATTCCGCCGTCTCCGGTATGGATTTCGCCTCCATGACGGCGTGACCAGTCAAGTATTCACAGAACGCGGGTGGTTTGACGAAAAACCGCTCGATGACACAGGATACTATTTCTGTGTTCCTTTCCTCAATGCAGTCGATGTATTCACTGCACCGGATTGGGTCAAAGATACGGTCTGGTATCAGATTTTCCCAGATCGTTTTGCGAACGGTGACACGACGAATGATCCCGCCGGTACCCTTCCTTGGAACAGTACTGCGCCCACGACGACGAATCTCTTTGGCGGTGACTTCCAGGGTGTCATCGACCATATCGATTACCTCGTCGAACTTGGCATTACCGGTATCTATTTCTGTCCGATTTTCGCAGCGAAATCGAATCATAAATACGATACGATCGACTACTTAGAAATCGATCCCCAATTCGGAACGAAAGAAAAATTCAAGGAAATGGTCGATTTGTTGCATGCAAACGGCATACGTATCATGTTAGATGCCGTCTTCAACCACGCCGGCTTCCATCACAAGGCATTCGCGGATATCCGCGAACACGGTAGTCATTCCATCTATAAAGATTGGTTCCACCTTCGGGAATTCCCGCTCGTAACAGAACCATTGCCGAACTATGATACGTTCGCCTTTGTACCTGAGATGCCGAAATTCAATACGGAAAATGAAGAAGTCAAATCCTATCTCTTACATGTCGCCCGCTACTGGGTTGAAGAATTCGGTATTGATGGCTGGCGCCTAGATGTCGCAAATGAAGTGGATCATGCCTTTTGGCGTGATTTCCGCCAAGTCGTCAAGGAAGTGAATCCCGAAGCCTACATCTTAGGAGAAATTTGGCATGATTCTCAGGAATGGTTGCTTGGTGATCAATTTGACGCTGTCATGAATTATCCATTTACGAATGCTGCCTTGAACTTCTTTGCGTTAGATAAGACAAAAGCATCGTCGTACGCTAATGACATGTCGCATGTCTTGTTCTCGAACACGATGAATGTCAACGAGGTGACCTTTAACCTGATTGGTTCTCATGATACGCCGCGGGCTTTAACCCGCGCGGGCAATAACAAAAATAAGCTTCGTCTCTTATTGCTATCGATGTTGACCTTCTCAGGTAGCCCTGTCATCTATTATGGTGATGAAATCGGATTGGATGGCGACCAGGATCCAGGATGTCGAAAATGTATGCCTTGGAACCCAGAGGAGCAAGATCAGGAGTTGTTCGCTTATACGCGCCACTTACTACTGCTTCGCAAACAACATAAAACGCTTGCGAACGCCGGTCATATTTCCTTTGTTCATGCCAATGATGAGACGAATACGATCATCATGCGTCGCATGAGTGCAGAAGGGTTGTATTACATCTACTTCAACAACTCGGATGTTTCCGTTTCCTTGACAGCACCCCAGGCAGGACGTGGGCTGGATTTACTCACACACACCCATCAGCAAACACTGGACGTCTCGCTACCCGCTTACTCAGGAACCATCGTTCAAGTTTTATAACATCCATTTTTGACATCTCACCGCCCGTCCTCCGGTCTTCTCTATGAGAAGCTAGAGGACGGGCTTTTTTGAGGACTGATGAAACGAAGGAAATTCGGGTAAAGGATACAGAAAGGAGCACGCTCTTGATGGAAATATTCTTTTATGCCGGTCTTGTCCTCATCGGCTTGTTCAGTATCAGCTATCTTAGCGAACGTTTTCATATCCCAAGTATTTTAGCCTTTATTTTGATTGGCATTTTACTTGGTCTTTATTATGATCCACCGAAAGAACTGAAGCTCGGTGGTGAAGCAGGTATCATCGTGCTGTTCTTCTTACTTGGTCTGAAATTTTCAATTCCCGACTTACTGATCCAGCTTCGCTCGATTTGGAAAGCAGGTATCATCGATATCCTGCTTTCGTTCGGCGGCACGATTATTCTGACGCTTTCGTTTGGTTTTTCATTTGCGGAGTCTTTTCTAATCGGCTGTGTTTTATATGCCACCAGTTCATCCATCTCTGCCCGGTTACTTGACCGTGAACCGGATAAACACCAAGACGTTAATCGTTTTGTCTTGTCTCTTCTAGTCTTTGAAGATTTGGTGGCCCCTCTTTTGTTAACGACGGCGCCTTTTGTATTAGGAACATCCTCCTTTTCATTGTCGAAGGTCGGAATCATCTTTTTAGGCTTCGCCGTCTTTTTCGTGGCTCTGATCGCTATGACACTTTTCATCCGGCGACGGAAACGGTTAGTTGATTCCTTATATCGTCACCCTGACGCCGGAATCGGGATCGTCGGTCTCATTTTGACGTTTTCCGGCATCGGAATTTTGTTTGGCTTATCTGAAGTCCTCGGGGCATTCGTCATCGGCATCCTGTTGACGGAACTCGACGAGAATCGCTACCTCAGACGATTGGTCACTCCTTTTCAAGACTTGTTGTTGCCATTGTTCTTCATTACATTCGGAATGTCATTCGAATTGACGGATGGCTTACCGATCGATCTGTTTTTTGTTGCACTAGTTGTTTGGGGTGTCCTCTCCAAGTTTCTCGTCGGTTATCTCGGAGGAAAATCATTCGGACTCTCGAATTACCATGCCATCGAATCAGGATTTTGTCTTGGACCACGCGGTGAATTCTCCATTCTCTTCATTACGCTTGCCAGCGGTGCTTTTGTGACATTGACCGGGATCTATATTTTCGTATCTGCCTTCTTAGGGATCCTACTATTTCGAATTTCAACAGCCTTGACAGATCGGACACATGCAACAGCTAAAAAAATCAAGCAGAAACTCAAATGAGAAAGACGTCGGACACATTACGTGCTCGACGTCTTTCTTCTATATAGAGTTGACTTAACGACCGACGAATACTGGACGTTTCTTTTCAATGAAAGATTCGACAGCATGACGATGATCTTCGGTTTTTCCGGCACGCGACTGATAGATGATTTCCTGAGCGAGCATCTCTTCTAAGTTATTTTCATAACTAGCCGCTTGAAGTTGTTTAATATAACCAATCACCTTCGTCGGACGATTAGCAAGACCTTGAGCGAATGCCTTAACCTCCGCTTCGAAATGATCCGCTTCAAGACGACGGGTCGCTAAATTCAACGAAACGGCTTCCTCTGCTGAAATCGTATCTCCAAGTAGCGCAAGCTCCGTCGCTTTCGCTGCTCCGATCAAACGGGGCAGGAAGTACGGGGCGCCGGCATCCGGTACAAGACCGATGTTAATGAAGCCAAGCGATAATGTTGCTTCTGCGTGCACGAGTCGAAAATCGCAAGCAAGTGTCAACGATAAACCGGCACCTGCAGCGACGCCATTGATGGCTGCCACCGTCGGTTTTTTCGATTTGGCTAACGCACGAACGACAGGATGGTAATACTGATGTAGATATTCGCCATGATCGAGTTCAGGCGAGACGGTTTTTAAATCTTGTCCTGCACAAAATCCTCTACCTTCCCCCGTCAAGACGATGACACGTACGGCATCATCTTGATTGGCTTCTTCTAGTGCTGCTGCCAATTCCTCCAACAGCGTCGAGGTCAATGCATTCAATTGCTTCGGTCGAGCAAGCGTTAATGTCGCAACTTGGTCATTAACGACATACATCATTTCTTGTTTCATCGAATTCCCCTACCTTTTAAAAATGAATGATTGTTCATTATGATGTATTCGTGATATTTTATGAAAATCCTTTTAAATCTCTATTTTTTCGATGAAAGACAAAAAACCCTCTTTCATTATGAAAATCGAAGGCGTATAGTTTCAAAAAGATAAAGAAACACTATTCGTTTTTAAGAAACAAAGGGGATTTATTTTATGAAAACAGTCAAGCAACCAAGTTTATTCCACATTACGTGGCCACTCTTCATCGAAATCGCGTTGCATATGAGTCTCGGAATCATCGCGACTTTGATTTTAAGTTATTACTCGGATAGCGCTGCTGCGGCAGTCGGTGTGTCCAACCAAATTTTGAACATTTTCATTATCTTATTCAACATCACTTCAGTCGGGGCAACCATCATCATCGGTCAGTACCTCGGTGCTAAAAAAACACAGAATGCCCGCCAAACGGCTCGCTCCGCTTTTGCGATCAATCTGTATACTGGTCTCATCGTTTCTCTGACCGTCGTGTTGTTCGGAAAACAACTTCTTGGATTGTTCTCATTAGAAGGAGAGACGCTCATCTATGGCGAAACGTTCATTAAGATCGTCGGACTTTTCTTGTTCCTAGAAGCACTCTCACTCACATTAGGTGCAATTCTTCGGAGTCACGGTTTTACGAAAAATGCTATGTATGTCACGTTGCTCATGAATTTCGTCAGTGCTTTTGGTAACGTCATTGCTGTTCTAGGACTTTTTGGTATTCCGGTCCTCGGTGTCGCAGGTGTTGCTTGGTCAATCGTCGTTGCTCGGACAATTGCTGTACTCGTCCTCTTTTTCGTCGTCTACCGCAAATTGTCACTGCGTTTTACAGTAAAGGATTTGATTCATTTTAACCGTGATGATGTCAAACGAATCATGAATATCGGCATTCCATCTGCCGGTGAAGGAATCTCATATCAATTTTCCCAACTGATCATTACTGGATTCATTGCAACAATCGGTGAAGCAGCTCTTTCAGCACGTGTTTACGTCTCTAATATCACGATGTTGTGTTTCCTTTTCACACTCGCAATTGCACAAGGAACCCAATTGCTAGTCGCTCGTCAAGTCGGAGCTCAACAGTTTGAACAAGCGTATGGTCGTGCTGTGAAAACGTTGAAAATCGCTGTTTTTGCTAGCTTCATTTCTGCTGTTGCGTTAGCTTCGTTCGGATCATCGATTCTATCACTGTTCACATCAAGTCCTGAAATCATCGCGATCGGAATTCCATTGCTCTGGGCAAGTGTCATTCTTGAGCCAGGTCGCGCGATGAACATCGTTCTTATGGGAACACTCAAATCAGCGGGAGATGTCCGCTTCCCTGTCGCCATTGGTATTCTATCAATGTGGGGCATCGCAGTCGTCTTGAGTTATACACTCGGACTCGGATTTGGTCTTGGTCTTCTCGGCATCTGGATTGCCTTCTCTGCCGATGAATGGTTCCGTGGTATTTTTGCGATGAAACGCTGGCATGGACGGAAATGGGTTCAATATTCACTCACAAAAGGAGAACCACATGAGCAAAACGAACGTCGAGAGACTTCTGAAGCAGTCTAATATTTCATTTGAAGCTCTCACTTATCCTGTCGATTTGGATGATTTATCAGCTGAAGCCGTCGCTAGAAAGATTAATTACCCCCTTTCGACCATTTTTAAAACCCTTGTTTTGAAAATAGCCGAAAATAAATACGCCTTCGTCGTCGTTTCGGGGGAAGAGGAACTTTCTTTGAAGGCAGCTGCTAAGGTTCTGCACTCTAAAAAAGTCGCTCTCGTACCCATGAAGGATTTAGAAGGATTGACCGGCTATATCAGAGGCGGGGTTTCCGCTATCGGTGCGAAAAAAAACTTTCCGGTCCTCGTCTCGGACCGCGTCTTGACGGAGACGTTCATCATCGTATCCGCAGGGAAACGGGGGCATCAAGTTCGATTGAATCCACAAGATTTTTTATCTTTCACACAAGGGATTCTCTTTACGAACGGCTGAATTCTATCGCTTAACTATGATATGATGAGAAGTATCGATGAAGTGGCAGGAGGAATCATTTTGTGGAAAGATCGTGTTCGTAATGCAATACCCAACCTATTTACGTTCGGAAATCTTTATTGTGGTTTTCTAGCTATCGTCATGGCAGCAAAGGGTGATTTTCAAAACGCGACTTTGCTGATTGCCATCGCGATGATGCTAGATAGCCTTGACGGACGTCTGGCCCGTATGCTCGGCGTCGCCGGTGATTTCGGGAAGGAACTGGATTCCTTGGCAGATGTCGTGACCTTTGGTGTCGCCCCTGCTATGATGGCCTATTATACGTATTTCTTTGAATTCGGTGAAGTTGGTTTGTTAATTTCTGCTCTCTTCCCGCTATTCGGTGCGTTCCGTCTTGCACGCTTCAATTTGACGGCAACGAATGTCGCTTCCGCTTACTTTTCTGGTGTTCCGATTACAGCAGCTGGTGGAATCCTCGCTGTCGTCACCTTATTCAGCGGACGTATGAATGATTTGATGGTCCCGCTCGTCTTCACCGGGCTTGCTTTTTTGATGGTCAGTCGCGTCAAAATCCCAAGTTTCAAAGACATTCCCGTTCCGCGCCATACGTTCGTCATCACCTTTACGTTACTGTACGTCACGTATGTCATGATTGCCCGCAGCAATGAATGGTCAACCTTCTGGTTCGTCGCCATTCCATTGTATATCGCATTTTTACTTTTCTCTTTCATCAAAAGGAAAAAGCAAAAGCAACATTCAAATGGGTGATTGTCTGAAGTGGTTTGATTTCTCTCCCGAGAAGTCGAACCACTTTTTTTCGTAAGACCGCTTCTTCCTCGCTCGTTTTCAAGATATATGGGTATACTTATGGCAAGTACCATTAATGAAACGGAGGAATGCTATACATGGAACGTTTTCAAAAATGGCTATGGCTGTTCTTTTCGGTCTGGTTCGTCATCGGTTTGATTTTAGTCGGTTTTTCCTTACTCCCGCCTTGGTTAGAATGGGCAAATGCCGTCTTTTTATTCGCTTCCGGTTTATATGCGGGCCTTTATTTTTGGCATGTTTTACCGAAAGGTCGCTTTATCATCCCGTTCATCTTTTTCGGTTCGATCCTCATCGAGTCCATCGGCGTACATACCGGTTGGCCATTCGGTACGTATCGTTATGAGTCTGATTTTGGCGTGCAATTGCTTGGTGTTCCGATTACGATTGGCGCTGCCTGGCTGTCCGTCATGGGTGCTAGTCTTGCCTTCTCCCGGCTTTTCCCGTTTCGCTATAATACGGTCATTCTCGTTCCGCTTTTTGCTGTCTGGCTTGATTTAGCCATCGATCCTGTGGCGGCGAACGTAAAGTCGTATTGGCTTTGGCAAGACGGTGGTTTCTATTATGATATTCCAACACAAAACTTTTTCGGATGGTACGGAACAGCACTCGTCTTCTCACTTCTGATTGCACGATATCAAGGTCGGGCTACGAATGTAGTGCTCGAGCAGAACAATCAATATCTTTTTTTGATGTTGCATACCCTGTTTGGTGTAACAGCAGGCGTCGCCGGTCTCTACGGCGTTACACTGATCAGTTTGAGTGCACTCATCGTCTATTTCATCATGAAACGAGGGGTTGTCGTTGAAAGAAGCACACAAAAACAGATTAGCTGAATCCATCTTTCATTCGTATGTGGATCATGCCTTGATCCGTCGTCATTTTCACCGCGTTCTCTACCGAGCGGACGATCTTCCGTTACCTGGTCTGATGCTTGCGACACACGGATCCTGGTGGGATGGGATGATTCTCTTCCACTTGGATCAGACCTGCTTTCGGCATGATCCATATGTCATGATCGATCATGAGGGGCTCGCCCGCTTTCCATTTTTTTCGCGTTTAGGAGCCTTTTCGATCGATCGTTCATCTTTTTCTGATATCAAAAAAAGCCTTCAGTATGCAAAAGAACAACTGCTGTCCGGAAGCAGCGTCTGGATGTTTCCCCAAGGGGAGGAGCGACACCAAGAAGAACGGCCACTTCACCTAGCGAGTGGAGCAGCGCATTTGACACGCCATGCTGAAAGCGTATTCCTTGTTGCCTTTTATTATTCCTATGGTCATGAACAACAGCCGGACGTCTATGTTCGGACGCGTCGCTTCGAGCCGCGTGCCGGTGAACGAACAGGTGCTCAAGCTGAACGTCTGACGGCTGAATTGACTGCTCTATACGATGACGTACGAGCAGACGCTATTGCTGAACGAATTCATCATTACCGTTGTATCACGACACGAAGGGAACCACTACCTGCCCGGACGGAACGCTGGTTACGGGCACTTCGTCCATGAATTGGTTTTTGTTCTTTTTCGCTTTAGCTGTTTGCCTGTATACATGGATCAACCTTGCCTTCTTACCGAAGTTATCCGCTCCTGTTCACCCGAGCAGTCTCGCCATTTGTATCCCGCTTCGAAATGAGGAGAGAAATGTTCAGAAGCTACTCGATTCACTTGAAGCTGCTTTGACACCAGGTATGCACGTTTATTTGTATGAAGACCGTTCGACAGACCGGACACGTGAGTTGTTACTGGAACGAATCGGTCAAGACGAGCGATTCACGCTCATTGACGGTCTTGACTTGCCAACTAATTGGGCAGGAAAAGTACATGCTTGTCATCAACTCGCTCAACGAACGACAGAGGACTATCTCTTGTTTCTCGATGCAGATGTGACATTATCACCCGATGCGATTGGCAGACTGTACGCTACACTTCTTACAGAACGGGCTGTCTTCCTTTCCGGATTCCCATCGTTTCCTGTACCGACATTTCTCGGAAAATGTCTTATCCCGATGCAACACGTACTGATCGCCCAACATCTACCGATTCCCTTTCGGAAAGTAAAACATCCGGCGTTCGCAGCTGCTAACGGAATGGTCGTTCTTGTCGAGCGTTCCGCCTACGAACAAGTTGGCGGGCACGAAAAAATCCGTTCTGCACTCGTGGATGATTTAGAGCTGTGCCGGGCATTCAAACGTAACGGTTGGACGACTACACTCGTCCATGCCGCGCCAGTCGTCTCTTGTGATATGTATGCGACGAATCAAGAAGTCTGGCAAGGATTCTTGAAAAATGTCTTTCGTGGTATGAATGATTCGTATATCGTCGGCTTTTATTTTTTAACGTTTTATCTCATCCAAGCAAGTCTTCTTCCCTACCTGCTCGTACAGCCGTCCTGGCAAGTCGGTGCAGCATGGCTTTTGCTCCATCTTGCCCGGATCCGAATTGATCATGCCGCTCGGATTCCGAACGTTTGGTGGTTGCATCCGCTTGCTACTCTTCTATATGTCATCCTGCTCGCAAGTGCGATGATTCGAAGTTTCAGGAAACGGGAAATCACTTGGAAGGGCAGGACCTATTCATAAGGAGGAATCAGTATCATGAAACATATTGCTGTCATCGGAGCAGGTCTCGGTGGACTGAGCGCTGCGATTTCATTAGCTTCAAAAGGTTTCCGTGTCACGGTCATCGAGCGCAATACACATATCGGCGGTAAGATGATGCCGATCGTTACGGAAGGACATCGCTTCGACTTTGGTCCGAATACGATTACGATGCCCGAAATTTTTCAATCCGTCATTCTTGAATCCGGTGCGGATCCCGACGAATATTTTACATTCACGAAACTTGAGCGTCATACGGTCAATCACTTTTCTGACGGACGAACCTTAACGTTCTCGTCTGGACGCGAAGCGATGCGGACGGAAGTCGATCGGTTCACGAACGGTCAGTTGGCGAAGAACGATATTACAGGTTATCAAGAAGAAGTGGCGAAGTTGCATACGATCGCAAAACAACAATTCTTTACGAATATTGATTCATTCATCCGCCCTTCCCTTTGGCGAGACATGTTGAAAGTGCATCCTTTCCAAAACCTTCATGGGCTGCATAAGCACTACTTTAAGGATAAAGAGTTGATTCAGGCACTCGATCGTTATGCGACGTATATCGGAAGCAGCCCCTATGAGACACCGGCTACTTTCGGATTGATCGCGCACTTGGAGTTAAACGACGGCGTCTATTTCACGAATGGTGGCAACACGACGATCGCCGAAGGCTTCGCAAAACGTGCAAAAGAACTAGGTGTCGTCTTCCGACTTGGCGATGAGGTGACACAGATCGAAGTCGTCGACGGGCAGGCGACGGAAATCGAATTGAATCACTTGGAATATCTACCGGTTGACTTCGTCGTCATGAACGGTGATTTGTTGACACAATATCCACGCCTGATTTCAGAGACCGCACGACCTGATTTTAAAAATCCGACACCTGCTCAAGTCGAACCCTCGATTTCTGCCTACGTCCGATGTATTGGTCTCTCACGTCGGATTGAAGGTCTTGCCCATCATAACGTCTTCTTCTCTTCTGATTATGAAGCCGAGTTCAAGGCACTCTTTGATGAAAAACGTTACGCGGAGGAGCCGACCATCTATATTTCCAATTCTTCCGTCACAGCACCGGAAATGGGACAAGCGGGTGACAATTTATTCGTACTCGTCAATGCGCCGGCGACGGATACTGGACATGCGATTGATTTTAATACGTACGATCAACTGATCAACCAACGCCTGCGTGCGTTTGGCGTCGATATTTCATCGGATGTCGTTTATGAACAACGCATCACTCCGCAAGACATCGAGCAGACATTTTTTGCTTATCACGGTTCACTCTATGGACTGTCTTCAAACGGAATTCGGTCTTCTTTCCTTCGTCCAAGTAACCGTTCAAAGAATGTTCACAATTTGTTTTTTGCCGGTGGATCGACGCATCCTGGTGGTGGTAGTCCAATGGTGACGCTTTCAGGAAAACTAGCAAGTGAACGAATCGTCTCTGCCGTCGCGGCTACCCTGTGAACGTTATGTGAATTGCATATCAATCACTTGTACGGACAACTGAGATTTGATACGATTACTTCGAGTTCAAGAGGTAGTGATTGACCCCACATCCTCAATCAAGCGCAAGGTGACTTCCCCGAGTCAAGAGCGTTGAAGAACTTACTTTTCTAACCAGCGAAATCTTGGGGACCCACCCCTTGATCCGACGTGACTCATCGTGTAGCCATTCGCATGACCTACGACGTTCCCCCTTAGATCGTCTCATCCGAATGGAACCACAGATAGCTCGATAAACATCAGACCATCCCCGTGGTCTTGAAAGACCTATCTTTGTAGTCCGTTATTTCGTACTTGGTCTAGAAGTAATCTGAGACTCCCCGGTCTCAGACCATAGAAAAAAGACCTTGGTCCCCGCCAAGGTCTTTTTTCTATGGTTAAATCGTTGCGAGTAATTTCATTTTTTGCCAACGACTCACATATGCCCGTTTAGTAAAGACATCATAATGATTATCACGTGCCGCATCGAGGATTCCCCGATAAAGGAAAGCTGCTGCCTTTAATGCTTTCCGACTTTCTCTCGGATAACGCTCAAATGAAGGAATTGCTGCTTCATACAGGTGTTCTGCCCGCAGTGCCACCTCTTCCCACAGACCTACGAAGTCTCCTGAAGGATGACCCGCAAGTAATGATTCCGCTGTGACACCGTATGTCTCCATCCAGTGATGCGGTAAATAAATCCGTCCTCGCTTGGCATCTTCACCGACATCCCGCAAGATATTCGTCAATTGCATCGCAATCCCTAAATCAATCGCCGACTTACGGAGATCTGGCTGTTGCGGTGCTAGAATCGGTAACAGCATTAATCCCACGGTACTTGCGACATAATAGCTATACTGTTCCGTTTCTTCTAGCGTTTGGTATCGATTCTTTTCGATATCCCAACGCATCCCTTCGGCCAGTTCAAGAAAAGGTGTCTCATCCATCTCGTAGCGTTCAAATACGTCTGCTAAGGCAATCCACAATGGTTTGTCGAGAATTTCACCGTGACGGAATCGCTTGAATTCCTCTAAAAAAGCAAGTAGGCTTTCCTTTGGTGTCTCCGATTCATCAACAGTATCGTCAAGAAAGCGGCAAAACGTATAGATGGCATAAACGGCTTGACGATCTGCCTTTGGTAAGAGTGAAAATGCCTTGTAGAACGTCTTCGACCCGGACTGAATGACTTCTTCACATTTGATATACGCGTTCTGAATCGTCACTGAATTCATGTTTCCACCCCATCTCTTGTTCCATTCGATTTACGAGGATCGTTGCACCCATCATGACGACGGGAACACCCCCGCACGGATGAACCGATGCTCCGACCGCATACAGTCGATCGATTTCCGGATATGGTTTAGCCTGTGTCTTCAATGCCGCAGATTGACGAACCGTCGGGGCGATGCCAAAACTACCGCCTTCGTATAAGCCAAACGCTTGTGCATCATTTGGTGTACGTATCTTCATTTCCTGTATCTTTTCCCGGAATCCCGGATGATGATGCTCGATTTTTTCAAGTACAGTTTCGATGAAGCCCACTTTTTCATAATCTTCTACGCCATAACCACGTGGAGAAGGAATCAACGAGTAGACGACGCTATCGTCCGTTCCTGTCAGACTAGAGTCAATTTGACTCGGATGGAATAGATAGACTGCTGGATATTCTGGTAAATGCCCTTTTTTAAAGATATTCGTCATGAGGGGTTCTAAATCATTTGGCATCAAGAAGCGATGCACTGGTAAATCGACCGTTCCCTTCATTTTGAAATACAGCAACAACGTGCCGCCTGATGGAGCGTATGTCTTTGGTTTTTTCCCTTCGACGAGTCGCTCCATTAACGGGAATTCTCCGTTTAGAACGATTTGGTCAAATGCTTCATGTGTTCCATCTTGTAAAACAATTCCTTTCGCCTGCCCTCGGTCGACGACGACACGTTCGACCGGTGCTTCGAAGACGAATCGGACACCTCGTTCAACCAACGTGTCATACATTCGTTCCGCAAGCGAAAAATATCCGCCTTTGACATACCAGACTCCTTCCGCTTGCTCTCGGTACGGAATCAATCCGTAAATCGACGGTGTCGTATACGGATTTCCACCGATGTAGAACGTCGGAAAACTGTAGGCCATCCGTAGATATTTGCTCTTGAAATAGCGTTTTAAATGATCATATGCGGTTTCAAGCGCATGCATCTGTAAAAGCGGGCGCATCATTTCCGGATGCAACAAGTCCGTTTTACGACGGTAACCACGTTCTAGAAATTTCGATACGCTCGTCTCATAATCCTTTTCTTTTTGTTGCATGAATTCATGGAACCCGCGTCCTTCTCCGAATTGACGTTCAATCGCGATGGCTTGATCGACGACATCCGCCACTTTAGTAACAATCGTTCCATCATCAAAATGGAGATCATATAACGGATCGACTCGTTCTAATTCAACTCCATCGATACCAGCCTCCGCTAATTGCTCTTTTAGCTTTCCGGGCATGAGAACAATCGTCGGCCCCTCGTCGATTCGACCACCGGAATCAAAGTCAACGGATCGAAGTCTACCACCGACACGTCGTTCTTTTTCAAAAATCGTAATCTCGACATGCGGGTGACGTGCTGTCAACAAGAGGGCCGCATGCAACGTTCCGACACCTGCTCCTACAAATCCGATCTTCATATGTGCGCCCCCTCTTTTTCAAGCACAAGTTCAGCCGTAATCCGGGCAGATTCAAAAATCGTCGGTAACCCACTCCCTGGATGTGTGCCCCCTCCGACAAGATACAGATGATCCAGTTCTTCGAATCGATTGTGCGGACGGAAATACATCATCTGTGTCAGCTGATGTCCTAAGTTAAAGGTTGCACCTTGGTGAATCCCCATCGCTTCCCAATCGTCCGGTGTAAACATCTCTTCGACTTCGATGGCCGCTTCGATTCCTTGATAAGGAGAACGCGTCTCAAGTGCATCCAGGACACGACGGCGTAATTTAGGTCCTTCAATCGACCAATCGAGTTCCGAGTAATTATTCGGTACCGGCACCAGCACGTACATAGCCGACTTCCCTTTTGGCGCTAATGTCGGGTCAAGAACGGATGGGTTTTGGACGTAAAACGAAAAGTCTTCCGATAGTTCCAGCGTCTGTGTCATCTCCCGGACGTTCTTCTCGTAATCTTCCGCAAAATAAATTGTATGGTGAGGGGCATCGAATGTCCGATTGACGCCGAGATACAACATGAATGTCGAACATGAGAATTTTTTCCGATCAATTTTTGGCCGGGACCATTTTTTCAATACACCTTCCGGCACAAGATGATTCATCGCATGTGCAAAATCCGCTCCGATGACGACCTCATCGAACAGTTCGTGTTGACCCGACTCCAAAACAACACCTTCGACTGTTTTTCCGTTTAAGATCAATTGTTGAATACCTGTATCTAACTTTACACGACCCCCGAGTTCTTCGACCGCACGTTGCATCGCTAATGGTACTTGGTGCATTCCGCCAATCGGATGATGTACACCGTAAGCATGTTCCATATAAGATAAAATTGAAAATCCACCAGGACATTCCCAGGCAGACATGCCGAGATACTTTGCCTGGAACGTAAACGCGTACTTCAATTCTTCACTTGTAAAATAGTCAGACAAGACATCATATAGAGATCGACCTAAAGAAAGTCTAGGCAGTGCCGTCAAGACACGCGGTGACAAATAGTCGGTCAACCGGTCATGCCGAGTCTGCAGGATAGGCATTAATTTTCCGAGTTTTAGTGCTTGTTCTGCCATGAAGCGGTCATACCCCTCTCCGTTTCCCGGAAAGTGTTCTTCAATCGTTCGTTTCATTCGATCCCGATCCGTCGTCATCGTAAACTGCTCCGTCCCCCCTTTGAAATAAAGGGTATACATCGGGTCAAGTGCCTTCAAATCTAAATAGTCTTCAAGCTGAAGACCGGCTTCACGAAAAACATTTTCTAAAATATGCGGCATATTCAAAAAAGTCGGTCCTCGATCGAATGTATACTCACCGATTTTGACGGCTGAAGTCCGCCCGCCGACCTGTGCCTGTTTTTCATAAACGGTGACATCTACTCCTTTTCCTGCTAATAACAAGGCACATGCTAGTCCCCCTGGTCCTGCTCCAATCACTGCTACCCGTCGCTTCACCCGAATCTCTCCTTTTTCTCTCTGATCGTTTCAACTATTATACTAAGCACATAGTAAAAGCGACAAATTTGAACTGTCTTCTAACTGTAAAAACGCCAGTCTTCGCTTAGGAAGTGGCGTTTGCAGTGACGATATACCAAGCACCTTCTTTTAAGAAAGGTGTGATTGAAATATTTTCAAACCCAGCTTTTGATAAATCTTTCTTCAATTCTTCCTTGCTAGGTAATGGATATAGATTCTCGTGCAACGTCATGAAAGCGTTAAAGGCTGCTGAGAAGGGTGCACCATGATCGCTGTCACGTAAAGGGGTGACGAGAATGACGGTTCCATCATCTTTGACGAAGCGACGTACACCTTCTAATAACGCAAGACGTTCGGTTTGCGGGAAATAATAGAGAATATTGTTCATCATGACACCGTCATATGTCTCTTTCACATCATAGGTCTTGATATCCCCGACGACAAAGTCAATCTCACCACTCGGTTCGCGTCGTTTTGCTTCTTCAATGACGGATTCTTCGATATCGATCCCGGCGAGCCGAAGTTCCGGAAGCGCTTCATGGATTTTTCGCAAATATCCACCATAGGCACAACCGATATCGAGGAGCGATGTAAGATTTTTGCTACGAATGATATGACGGACAGCCGGAAACGCAACTGTCTCAACGAGCGCAGACGTTTCTGCGACGATATCGCCGTGTTCCTCACCACTAAAAACTTTCTGCTGACCGTCTTCTAGGAATTGTGGGTAGGAAAACAGCGCCGGTAGATGCAACTCCATCATTTCAGACAGCATGAAACCGATACTACGCTCATCTGATTGAGAGAGTTCAGGTAAGACATGACGAGTCGCCGTATAACGGTGATCTTTTTTCTTCAGATGACCGACGGCTACACCGACCTCGAACCAGCGTGACAGTGCTTCCTGTGTTAAGGGACGTTGCATCCGCAACTGTGCTTCTGCTTGTGTTGCGCCTGTTTGCAAAGCATCGAACAAGCCATATTTATAACCGATATACCCATGCCAAAGTGGTAATACCGGTTCTGCGCGTTTCATCCATTTTCGTGCCCGAAAAACCTTCGTCCATTCTTTCAACTGTGCCACAAGCGTTCCCCTCTCTACTGTGTATTACATCCCTTTTCCCAAATAACAACCACTTGTAAACAAAAATTACAATCGGATGTACGAAAAAAAGCCCCTCCTGACATGAAAGTCAGGAAAGACCTTTTTAACGTATGCATTTAGAAGAATTTCATACCGTATGGAAGAGAGTATCCAAGGAATACTGTTACGAGAACCAGTACGATAAATCCGATGACAAAACCAGAATATCCTTTTCCTTTTTTGACGCGAACGAGTGTCAACTCTCCGAAGATGAGTGTCAAGAGACCGGCTGTGATCTTCGCATGATAGAGTGGGTCCGGATTTTCAGACATCCCCATGATTTTGATATACAGGTAAAGACCTGTCGCGAACGTCAATAAAAGGAGAAGACGGAACGCCATGTGAATGCCTTTTGCGGCTTTCTTATTGTTCTTGTACATCGAAAAGGCGACGAAGAATGTGACCAATAAAAGGACCCAAAGTAAGACGTGTGTGTGAACGAATGCTGTGATTGGCATCTCAATACCTCCTTTCTTTTCCTATTTCATCGTATCTGATTTTCGTTCGAACACCTAGCGTTATTTTGTCGATATATGGTTTATTCAGGAGATTGTCACATGTTCTGGCTGTACGATAGGGAATTTAACTGTAAAGAGACTGCCTTGTTTGACGACGGATTCGACATGAATCTCTCCGCCGTGACCCGTGACGATTTCTTTACAGATGGCAAGGCCAAGACCCGTACCACCAATCTTTCGACTATCTGAATTATCGACTCTGTAGAATTTTTCGAACAACCGACTGAGCGATTGCTCCGGGATTCCGATTCCCTCATCACGCACCTGAAGTATGACTTGATCTCGTGACGTTGAAAGTACGACGTCAATCGCACCACCGGCGGGTGAATATTTCACAGCATTGTTCAACAGATTGTTAAGCAGCTGTCGGATTTTTTCCTCATCCGCCTCAATGATTGGCAGTTGATTCCCTTCCAGTCGATACATGATACGGTGTGCATTCGTTGATTCCGCATAAAACTGCGTCGTTTCCTCAACGATTGATTGAATGTTCAAGGACATCTTTTTATAAGACTGCGTGCCTGATTCCATTCGTTGTACATCCAGAAAATCATTGACGAGATTTGCAAGTCGTTCCGTTTCCGAGTGAATCGTCCGCAAATACCGGTCCTGCCGTGCATCTTCGATATCCCGGTTCAACATCAATTCCGTGAAGCCATAAATGGATGACAACGGTGTCCGGAGTTCGTGGGAAACCGTCGAGACAAGTTCCGACTTCAGACGGTCCATCTCCGTCTCTTTCGTCACGTCACGCATGACAAGCATCGTTCCTTTGTGTACATGATGAATGTCGATCACTTCGACATAAAACTGAATGAAGACCGTCTCGTTTCGTACCGAGAATTGTAGACTTTCTGTCGGCACCTCGCCTCGTAAGACGGCATCTACATAACGACTGAAGGCTTCCGGATCATCGACGACGGATTGAATGACGTCGAGACATGTTTGAAGTGTTTCTTGCTCTAGCTGGGCACTATACCGCAGCTCTGGGAATAAATCATACAATGGTCGATTGACGAAGACTTCTTCTTTTCCCGGTTCGAGATAGATGACTGCTTCTCGAATCGAATCGAGAATTCGTTCCGTCTTCGTTTTTTCTTTCGTCATTTCATCAAATAACCGCATCCGTAAAAGCGACAGCGATAATTGACGGGAGAAGGACATGACGTCACGCATCTGTTCATCCGTAAACTGATCCCGGTAACGAACGAGATAGATATAAGCGATGATTTCACCTGAAGCAGGTTCAAGAATCGGTACGGCTGTCTCGTACATGTAATACGGATACGGTAACGGATGGTTACTTGCGACTTGTTTAGAGGAGTGAACAGGTGTCTTCAATGATTCTGCCCGTTTCAATAACGACACATCATTTTGAAGAAGTTGCGCGGCAAGTTCATCCGTCATCCCGTGTGTGACGACAGAATAGGTCTCCTCTTCGTCAACAAAAACGAGTGCACCAATTTCAGAATCGGTAATCGTCACGAGTTTCTCGATGATTTCCGGATAAGCCGTTAACGATTCCCGTGCCGCAAGCGTTTCCGTTAAATCATTGCGGTACTGAAGATGTTGCTCATTACGCATCGTCAATTCGAGTGCTTCTTCCAGTTCTTGCTGTTGCGCCTGTAATTCTTCTTGCTGAGCTTGCAGTTCTTCCTGTTGCGCCTGCAATTCTTCATTTTTTGCGAGCAAATGCTGTTTATTCTCAGAAATCGAACTCGCCATCTGATTGAACGATAATGCCAGTATACCAATCTCATCTTTCCGATTCGGTACTTTTACGTTCGAGACATCTTCCCCGTTCGCGAGCCGTTGACTATTTTTGACGAGTGATAGCAATTCCAGTGTAATCCGCCGGATGAATGGATAGATGAAAAAGATGAGAACCGCAATCAAGACGACGATGTTTGCAAGCCAAATCAATTGTGTCGTCCGAATTTCTTGCGCGAGTTGATCGCTCGTCTGCTTTGCCCAGTCTTCTAAAAATTGACGATAACCACCTAGCGCCAACTCACTTTTATTGATTTCAGACAGAACATCGATGTTTCCTTTAGCATCAAGCTGGATTTTACCCTCAGCTAACAATTGCTGACCGAGTGGCAGTTCGGCAAGTGTCGTTCCTTTTAAAAAGGATTCCGTCACATCTCCAGATTCTTTTTCTTTTACATATGCCTGGACGAGCGGCAAGACTGATTCAAAATAATAACGATAGAGTTCCCTCGAGGATGCGGCGAATGCCTTTCCTTGATCATAAATCGCGTTCGTTTCGAACCATTGTGTCTGCTGGTCAATCTTCGTTCGCTGAGACATGACTTGTTCATATAAATCAGTATTTCCCATCAAGGCATACCCGCGCAGATTGAACTGAACGTCCTGCCATTCTTCCCATAAAGCACCTGCTCGCGCGCTACGATCACGAATATCTTCTAATTTGGCCCGTGTCGCCTGTAGTTTCGTATCCGTATAGTTGTAGACGATCAGTGAGGAAATCATGAGGGTCGCTAATACGACATAAAAGGAAGCCATCAGTTGGCGTCCGATTTTCCGATTAATCCACTTGATGATCACTCAGTATTCCTCCCACGACATCAATCAGTTCAAGGGGACTAAATGGTTTTGAGAAGAAATAGTTTGCGCCGATTTCTTCAGCGCGTTCCCGATCGGATTGTTGACTTTTGGCAGTCAGCATCATGATTTTCAAATGTTGTTTATCCGGATGCTGTCGTACTTTTTCAATGACCTCGATCCCGGTCATACCCGGCATCATATAATCAAGCAAGACAAGGTCATACTCCGTACTCATAATCTTTTGATAGGCCTCGTCTCCGTCTGTTGCCTCGTCAATTAAATATCCTTCATCTTCTAATGTATCAAGTACCAACATTCGTAAGACATCTTCGTCTTCCGCAAGTAAAATACGCGCCATCTATTAAACCTCCTAAAATTATCCATCTTTCAATTAACATATCTTCTTTATTTTACACAGTTCCTTCTGAATAAGAAATGAAAAACATTAGAGAAATCATTTTTCTTCTCTCCCTTTCCATCCCCTCTTTTGATCCCTGACAAAACCTCCTCTGCCTGTTCCGAAAGAAGGAAGGCATGAGGAGGTTTCATCTCTCACCATTATTCACTCTATGTCGATCGTTTCTTCTAACGCGAAGGCATAAATCACTTTCCGTGTAATACGAATGCGAAGGATGGCCTCTAACGCTTCTTGATATAAATTCAACTGGGTTGCATAACGTTCGCGTAATACATCAGCAGGGCTTTGTTCGTCTGCCGTCTCAACGATCTGATCGGATTTATAATCCAACAGGATGTACGTCTCGCCATCTTGAATCAAGCAGTCGACGATCCCTTGCATGACTGCATCATCAACCGGTCCCGCCCAGTCCTGTCGAAAACGAGAAGCCTTGATTTTATAGGTGAATGGCAACTCCCGGTACACTTGATGCGTTCGCAAACGGTCACTGAACAGTCGACCTATATCCGAATTCAAAAAGCCTTGTAGTTGACCAGCCGCTTCCCGCATCGTCGTCGCCTCGATTTGTGTGATGCGTTCTTCCTTTTCCCATTGATCGATTTGAGCCAGAAGCGGAAGGTCCGGTAGATAGAGTTGCATCGCCAAGTGCAGTACGGTCCCCCGTTCTGCACCACTTAAAACCGGTCCAAGGAATTGAGGCGTACGGTAATAGTTCTTTTGGCGATACGTCGTCTCAAAAGCTGCTCGCTCAAGCTGCTCCGCCCGTTTCAGTTCAGTTACGGTTCGTTTAGCTGCCGTTTCCGTCGCCAGCGCATGAGGGTAACGATAGGAAAATGCTGATTCAACTGCTACTTTAACGGATTCATTGATCGGAACATCTATTTTCTCAAGCTTTTGCACATGTTCCAACTGCTCGACCAATGTTGAGATTTCTTGATAAGGTGCCAGCTCTTCAAGGGATAGAAGTCGCAGCGACCACTCTGTTTCATCTGGGCGGAGCAGGCTACTACGAAGGACTGCCGGTACGACCCAATCAGCATAACTCTTCGCTTGTCGGCGATCATTTTCCGATAACAAGACTTCATCCGGTGGAGTCATTTGCCAATCGATCAACTGGGTGTCTAGATCCTTCACCGTTCCGACGAGAATCAACTTTTCCTTCGCCCGAGTCATCGCAACATATAGTACACGCATCTCTTCCGCCTTCATCTCACGATCCATTTCCCGACGGATGACTTCCTTCAATAATGTACCTGATCGTAAACGACGAATCGGATCGATTGCATCCAGTGCGATTCCATATGTCTTATGCAACTGAATGGCTTGCATCTGATCCTGCTTATTGAATTGTTTCGTCAATTGACTGACGATCGTCACTGGAAATTCGAGACCTTTCGACTGATGAATCGTCATGATACGGACAACGTCTTCGTCCTCCCCGAGCGAACGGGCTTCCGCAAAATCCTCACCGCGCTCAATCAACCGGTTAATCAGACGAAGGAAACGGTACAAACCACGGTATCCAGACGCTTCATACTGCTTCGCCCGCTCATAGAGTGCGTTCAAGTTAGCTTGGCGACTTCGTCCTCCCGCTAAGCAACCGACATATTCAAAATAACCGGTCTGATCAAAGAGTGAGCGAATGAATGCAGGAAGTGCACTTCCTCGTGCTTCCGTACGCCATGCTTGGATTCGACGGATGATCTCATCAATGGAAACACCCAGCGATGAATCTTCTGACGCCATTGCCAGCGCGGCTTCATAAAAACTTCCATCTTTTTGCTTCGCACGGATGCGTCCAAGATCTTGATCCGTCACACCGAATATGGGTGAACGCAGTAGACTTGCAAACGGGATATCCTGCAAGGGATTATCAATCGTTTTGAGCAACGCCATCATGATCTGAATTTCGGTTGCCTGAAAATAACCGCCTGTCGTATCCGCGTAGACCGGAATTTCGTACTGCTCAAGTACTTCAACGAGAGCCTGCACGCGTTTTCCACGTGAACGTGCTAATACGACGATGTCTCGGTATTCACATGTCCGGAAACGATTCACTTTACTGTCGTAGATTAAATGTGGATGTTCGGTATCGACCAGTTCGAGAATTCGCGTCGCAATCGCGCGTGCTTCGACTTCCTCTTTTTCGCTATCCAGTGGATCAATCAACAGTAGCTCAGGGGCGACTTGCTCCGACTCAAGATAACTCATGTTTCCGAGCCGAAGATGCGCCGCTTCGTCGTAATCGATTTCGCCCACTGTCTCATCCATGACTTGGCGGAAAATCTGATTCGTACCGTCCAGAACTTCTAAACGACTGCGGAAATTTTTCGTCAAGTCAATCCGTGTTCCAGCAGCCGTCTGCTGAAATCGCTTGAATTTTTCAAGAAACAGTCCCGGTTCTGCGTGACGGAACTTATAGATGGATTGTTTGACATCCCCAACCATGAACAAGTTCCCTGTCGCCTCATCCGTCTTTGAGACGAGCTGGATAATCCGCTCCTGCACCTCGTTCGTATCCTGATATTCATCAACGAGCACTTCGATGAATCGGTCTTGTAGCAATTTGGCTACATCGGACGGTTGCCCGTCTGATGTCAGAATTTCCAGGGCAAAATGCTCTAAGTCTGAAAAATCGACGATCCCTCGCTGTTGCTTCGCTTCTAAATAGTCCGTTGCAAATTGACGGACGAGCGTAACAATCGTCTCGACATGGCGCAACTGTGAACGCAAGTCTTCCAAGTAATCGACACCGGTCTTTTGGACGAATAGTTCTTTTGCTTTCTTGAACTCTGCGACGAGCCGTGTCCGCTCTGTTTGAAACGGTTTGATTCCTTCATCTCCTCGTGGACTTTTCCAGCGTCCGAACTCGAGCGCTTGAAAAGCAAAAGCGACCGTCGTCCATTGCCGTGCATGCGTCTCAAGGCTTGAAAAGGGTGCGATATCCTGACGCATCATAGTACCCATTTCCGCATACCCTGACTGTTCAAGCTCCAATGCGAGTTCGCGATATCGACTTAATAGATTCGCCAGACTCTCCCATTCTAGATCGACGAGGCGTTGCATGAGCGATGACTCATCCGGATCGATCGGCTGATCGTATTGAGCAATCAAATGTGCATAAAACGCTTCTGGATCTGGTAAAGAACGCGAAAAACGATACAGATTCGAAATCAAGGTAATCATCGCCTGATCATCACGGTCTGATGTATAGCTATCAATCAAGTCATAGAACCCTGGATCTTCCGATGCATAAAAGGATTCGAACAGAGCCTCTAGCACATCATCTTGCAACAAGAGCAATTCAGATTCGTCGGCAATCCGGAATGCAGGATCGAGACCGATACGATAGTAGTTTTCTCGTAGAATCGATAAGCAGAACGAGTGAATCGTCGTAATTTGGGCTCGGTTCATCAGCTGACGCTGTTTCTTCAAGTACAGATCATCCGGTGCCTCTTTGATCCGTCGGTCCATCACTTCAATGACTCGGGTCTTCATTTCTCGTGCCGCCGCGTTCGTAAACGTCGCAACAAGAATCCGATCGGCGGACAATGCGTCTTCTGGGTCCATCAAACGTTGGGTCAATCGTTCGACAAGGACGGCTGTTTTACCAGAACCAGCGGCTGCTGAAACTAAGATATGTCCGCCCCGTGCTGAGATTGCTTGCTGTTGTTCTTCGGTCCAACGTACACTCATTCTTCTTCCTCCTTCAGCCGTTCCAGTACCTCTTTCTCAGACATCGGTTTTAATGGACGATAACGGTTTCCAAGTGATTCATCGAATTGACAAACGGAACGATACTCACAAAAACTACACGGTGTCCGCTCCTGATAGTCGAACGGATTGATCGCGATGTCTCCGTCATAAATGTCCTGACTGCTCTCTTTCAGTTCTTCCCACGCATGGTTCATTAGTGCCGATAATTCTTCCTCCTGTACGACACCTTTTGTTTGCGTCTTATGCAAGCCATTTTTCGTAAATGTCACTTTAACGAGCGGCGATTTTTTCCGTTCATCGTACGCAATATGATCCATCGCCCGTAATACCTCATCATTTTCGAGAATGACTCCCTGCATCTGATAGGACTCAAGCAACAACCGATTGCGTTCCTCGTCGTCAGCAGACAAGTCTCCCCGTAACATCGGATTCTTGACATGGAAGTAAAGAGCACCGGCCGGTTTAGCCTGTTGCTGGTACAACAATTCAGATTGCTCGACGACCGTCTTTAGATAAAGCAGCATCTGAATCGCCAGTCCGTAATAGATTTCCGCAAAGTCGAGTCCCCGTGCACTCGACTTGTAGTCGATGATGCGAACGTATAGTTGATCTCCGATCTTTGCCTGATCAATCCGGTCAATCCGCCCGGTGAATTCGATTTCCGTTCCATCCGGTAACGTGAAGCGTAACGGTGGAAACGTTGTGTTTCCGAAACTGATTTCAAACAGATCCGGTTCGAAATCCGTTCGTTTCGACTGTTCGACTAACATCTTCGCAGTCTGTTCGACGACATCCGTTAATTTTTTCTTGATATATCCGAATCGGCTCGAACTCATTAAAATCGCATTTTGAATCTCTGGTGTTACCTTTTCGACGGCTTCCTTCGCAAGCGTTCCGCACGTCTCCCCGTCAAGTTCCTTCCAGTGACGTCCGGAAGCTTTGATGCTAAGCGATAAATCGTTTAATGCCCCGTGGAACAGGTTTCCGATATCTGGTGCTTCGAACTTATAGAGTTTTCGTTCACGCAGTCGGAGACCGTATCGCGCGAAGTGTTTATAGGAGCAGGCATTATAGGTTTCAAAACGTGAAACACTTGCTTGAAGGGAGTCGCCGTATAATTGGTGCGCAAGTCCTTCCGGAAGTGCTTCTGCATGATTTTGATAGAACAAGGCATGTGAGAACAATGCCATGCGGTCGCGTCCTTGTCCGTTTTCAAGAAGTGTGTTGTAGACTTCAAACCACATTGGCTGAATCGGATAACGTCGCTGCAGACGTCGAAGTTCAATCGCTGTCGCAGCCGCCGCACGGTCTGGACTCGTTACGAAGTGAAGTTGTTCCTGCGGTGCATGCTCTCCAGCTTCTGCAAAATGCGTCTTGATCGGGCGATCAAGCAACAGTTGTCGCTTCAATTGTTTAGTAACAGCAGCCGGCTGCAACGCTTTTCCCTCTTCATCCACAAGCGCATAACTGACGTACAAGGCTTCGCTTGGCGCCATCATCCCCTGATACAAGTAATACAGTTCATCATCAAACACATCGAGCGATGCCTTACCGACCGGAATGCCATGTTCATGTAAAAAATCATGATCATTTTCCGACAGAAGTTTGGATTGATCCTGAACGAATGGAATGAGACCGTCGTTTGCTCCGAGTAAAAAGACGACTTTCACGCGTTGCAATCGTCCGCGTACGTAATCTGTCGCAATGACTTGATCAAGCGAAGGTGGAACGAGTGCGAAACGAAGGCTTTCAAGACCCGTTTCGACCATCTGGACGAATAACTCTGTCGATAAGGTGTGCTCTGGTGCGGCAGCCTCCAACTGTTCGAATAGATGCAGTATCGCTTCGTATACCTGATCGTGCTCCCGAGCTGCCAGTAAGTGATCTTCTTCGAGCGCAAGACGCCGCCACTCCATTAAACGGTCAGCAATCTTTTGATCTTCAAGAAATTGATACAATCCTTTCGTATACGCACTCATCGTTTTTGCCTGCTTCAGGCGGCGCTCCAATGGTTCAATCACCCCGACGACAAAGGTACGCAATCGATTCAATTCCTCTTCCTGAGCCAGTTCCTCTTCCGATAACCGGACCTCTTCCGCTAAGCGACGTTTCAATTGCCAAGGCTGTTGCCACATGGAACCTTTGATTCCCCGTTCGAGCACGAACGTCTCGAACCGATCAAGTGCCAAACGTGCATCTTCTGAAGGAATCGGCAATAGTTCCGTCTTGAGTAACCGGAAAACGGTCTCTTCCCGGTAGCCGGACATCACAATGTCGAGTGCCGATTGAATCAATTCAACAAGCGGATGATGGACCATCGATTCACGCTGATCAAGGAAATACGGAACGTCGTACATCTCGAAGGCTCGCTCCAAATGATCCGCGTACGGCTCGAGGTGCCGGACGACGAATGCCATCTCGTGAAAACGATAACCTTTTTTTCGCACAAGCTGGACTGCTGTCCGAACGGCTGCTTCCGCCTCGACCTGACGATTGACGGCAGCTGTCATCTGAAAACCATCCGTTTCATGATCGACAGCTGGATAACCGGGATTCAATACTGCCTGCTCCAAATGTTGAAGTCCACTTGAACGGAATTTGACAGCACGGTCATAGAACACTTCTTCATATTCAATCGACTGTTCCTGCATTTGACCGATCAGTTGCATGTAACACCGCTGGGATACACCAAAGGACGTCTGCTTAGCATACGGATTCGTCGCGTCCATCGTAAAACTGATATGCATCTCGCTGACTTGTTGCATCAAAGCAAGCAATACCTGCTGTTCTTGTAGCGAAAATTCATAGAATCCGTCGACGATGATCGTCGCTTTATCGAGTTGCGCCTTAGGCAACAATTCAAGCAATGTCGTGTAATAGTCATCTGCATGCAGTGCTTTATTGACAATACGTTCTGTAAAACGCTCATAGATCAAGGCGAGATCGTTCAGCTTCGGGGACCGCTCAAGCGAACGGTCACTTACTTGCCGCAACATTTCCGGCTCAATTAATGAACGCTTAAACGATGCAATGAGTTCATCGAGTCCTTTAAAGAAACCAGGCATGTGTTTCGTCCGTTTAAAAATCTTCAGTTCATCTTCTGATTCTTCGACGACCTGTCGAAGCAATAATTGTGTTCCTGTCTCATCCAAAAACGGAATCGCCTGATTCCCATAATCGCGTAAGATATGAAACGCAAATCGGCGTAGGCTCATGACTTCCAGCCGAACAAGACCTGCAATCCGCTCATCCGTGGCGATCCGCCGCTCCATTTCAAACGACATTTGGTCCGGGACGATGAAGTACATCTTATCGCCTAACGGTCGTTGCTCGAGCTCATGGATGACGCGTTCAATCAATTGCGTCGTTTTTCCGCTGCCGGCACGACCAATGTGCATATGGTTCATCAAGAAAACCTCCTCTTCGTGTTGATCTTTCTTTATTATCGCACAAATAAGAACAAATGTACTGTTTTCTACAACTGTCTTTTTGTTGTGAATTTGCTATAATCAGAGCACATCCTATGTAAAGGGGTAATGGTTCATGTCACTTTATGAAGCGCTCGGTGGTGAGAAGGTTCTCGCATCCCTTATCCGCTCCTTCTATCATCAAGTCTACCACGATTCCTTATTACGTCCTTTGTTTCCTGATGACCGCCGACGTGTCGAACAGGCTCAACTTTCATTTTTGACTCAATTAACCGGAGGTCCGCGTAATCTTAACCAAGAGCCGACGAGCTTAGCGATGATCCATCGCCTCTTACCGATCCGTCGAGAACATGCCGTTCGCTGGCTTGCGCTCATGGAGAAGGCTTCGATTGAGACGATTGCAAATGAAGAGGCACGTCTTCAGCTGATGGAACGACTTCAGATCGGAGCGATGAACGTATTGCGCGTATGTGAGGCGCATCAAATGAATTGAGGGATTTTTCTTTCTCATCAGTCCATTTCCATGTAAAATACTAATTGGAGGCGATAAAACATGGCGGAAGAACAAGAACAACGACCGGAACTCGTAAAGAATGCCATCGAGCAAGCAGAGGCATCATCGAACGAGGACGATACATTAGAGGAACAAACCGAGGAACAGAAAAAACTAGATCACATCAAAGGGCTCGTGACACTCGAGCGTGGATCTGATTATTATCGTGTTGTTTTTTACGATGACCATAAGCACTTGATTTTCAAGGAACTCGATTATGATCGGGTAGATTTCGTAGGTCGTTTCTACAACGATAGCTTTGATCCTACGAATCTTTCAGAGTTAGAAGAGATTGCCGATAAAGCACTCTCGACTTCCTTACGAAAACGGTTCCTATGATGCAGAAAAGCCGTACTCCAAAAGAGGAGAACGGCTTTTCTTATTGTTCCGTCTGTTTGTTCTTGCGGCGGAGTACATAAGCAAGGACGCCACCAGCGACAGCAATTCCGGTTGCTGCCAAGATGGGCAGTAGAACTTTTTTGTTCGATGCAAGCTTTTGTTTGACTTGATCCAGACGTGATTCCTTCGTCTCTTTCAATGCAATCGATGTCCGGCGGTTCATCGTAACGTGCTTCGCAGCATCTGTCACGACGATTCGTTTCGTAACCCAACGGCGGTTACCAGCATCATCAACCACGAGCTGACGCGCCCGTTTGATGCCTTTGATGCGCTTACCCGGTGTGTTTTCAGGTCGAACGATGCGCGAACTGATAAAACGTCTGCCACCCGTCGCACCGAATCCCGGTTGTAATTTTCGGCGATTTAACCATTCATATGATTCATTCATCGTGTCGCGGTATCTACTACCGCTTCACCTCCCTATGATTTCTCTCTCTGATTTGTTTCGCCTTACCTAAGTAAGATTCCTGTTATGTGATTCCACTTTTCAGCGATTCTTAAACTCAGGCAGCTGAAAACGGCGTTGCATCTCGTAAGCCAGTTCCAGTGTTTTAATCCGCTGACGTTCGATACTGTAGGCAGATGCCTCCGTATCGATGCACTGTCCCGTCTGGAATTCGACTTGTACTTTCCCAGATTTCTTTTGAACTGCCTTCATCTGCTTAAAATTAATCCAGACACATTCCGCTTTTTCCTTCGCAGTCGTCGGAAAAAAAATCGTCTGTGCTTGCCAGTCAATCAAGACCGGTGTCTTTCGGTTCGGACCGAGAATATGCCGCGCTGCTTCAATCCTTCCGCGCATCGATGAACCAAAATACAAACATGATTCTTCAATCAGCTTAATCGGATGTCCTTCTAAAATACTTTCAGAATGCTCCCTAATGACAAGCGTTTGCGGTTCGCCATACTGGCCGTACCGTGGAATCAAGGCCAGCGTCTCTTCAGTGATCGGATATGACATATTCTTTGCTCCCTTCCTGGATTATATTGGTTATATCAAACTTCTCGCTTCCTTGCACAAACTCTCGGATTATTTCCTAATCAAAAAAACGAGATCTAAGGATCCCGTTTTTAAAATTCTTCTGTTTTTGGTTCTTCTTGCTCGATGAAATGTCTTGGGAAATTAAAAATCACACAAACTTTTCCGACTCCATTTCCCGCTGATCGATTTTCAATCGCCACGGTTCCGTCATGACGCTCGACGATCCGCTTGACGATGTATAGACCAAGACCAAATTTCCCTTCCTTACCGCGTGAGAACTGATGGAAGAGAGGCGATGAATCATCTAGAGGCGGACCATCATTCTCGATTTCGATATGCACATGATCCGGTGTACCCGATAAACGGATGTTAATCTGTGTTTCCGCATAACGGATCGCATTATCCATGACATTTTCAAGAGCGACACGCAATTGTTCACCCTCGCCGAGAACGATCCCGGCTTCACCACTAACATGCCATTCGAGCGGTTTCGTACCAGAAAAGCGGTTCTTTAACAGATGCACCATACGGTCGATATCGACGTTATCCCATGTCGAACGATCGAGCTCGAAATAATCGAGTTTCGTCACATAAAGAAGTGCTGCGACTTTCTTTTCTAGTCGTTCTGCTTCTTCATCGATGACCGATACGGATCCCGTTAAATCACCATCCGGATAGATTCCGTCCGAAATGGACTGCGCATAACTACGGATGACCATGATGGGTGTTTTCAAATCGTGTGAGATGTTTTGCAATAAGGACTTTTGTGCTTTATCCTGCTTTTCGAGGTCCATCCGCATGGCATCCACGGACCGCGCAAGTCGCCCAATTTCATCCCCACGATCAAGCGGCAGCGGTGTATCCCATTTCTGTGCAGCAATTTTCCCAACGGCTCTCTCGATTTCAACCAGTGGATGGGTCAATCGTCGCGCCAGCCAAAATGCGATGAACAACGTAAAGATACTTCCGATGATGACGACAAAGCCGATTTTCGAGAACAGTTGCGTGATTAATTCTTGGCGATAGGCATCCCAAACGTACGAGACACGGTAATAGGTTTCCCCGTTCTCTTCGATTTTACGGATGCTGTAATAAACGTCCTCTTTATCCAGTCGTGTCGTGTACTTCGCCGTCACCGTCTTTTGATCGATGGCATCGCGATACATCTGATTGATGAGCTGTTGTGGCGCCCCACCATAATAGAGTTTTCCGTTTTTCGATAATAACAGGATGTTGACCGAGCGAGACTCCTGTTTCCGCCGGTCGAATTCAATCGGATTATCTTGGAGCATCTCGATGACCGACGCATCCTTCGAGAAGAAAACCTCACTGTTCTCAAGAGTTGCATAGACTTGTTCATCAATGAAGTTGCCGATCGATGAGCGGATGACAAGAAGAATGACCGCAGAAAGCGTGACGATGACGAGCAGAAACATCGCCCAAATCTGAAATCCGAGACTACGGTTTTTCATGCAGACACCAAACGATATCCGATACCGTAAATCGTTTCAAGTTCAAGTTTGGAAAGCTTTTTACGGACCCGGCGTACTAAATCATCGACGACGCGGTCCGATCCGAAGTAATCGTCCCCCCAGACACTGACGAGAATCTGCTCGCGTGACATCGGCGTCCCGATTTGTGTCGCGAATAGCATCAAGAGGTCGTATTCTTTGGATGTCAAATCGATTTCTTGACCGTTCTCTTCAATGATTCGCTTCTCCGGATAAATCATGTAATCACCATATTGAATCACACCACTTTTAGGAGTCGCATACGTACGTCCCAAGATTTTTTTAACGCGAATGACCAGTTCACGTGGTAGGAACGGCTTCGCGATGTAATCATCTGATCCCATTTCAAGTCCGATGATTTTATCGATATCCTCGTCACGAGCAGAGATGAAAATGACAGGTGTCGTTTCATCATGAGCTTTAATCCGCTTGATCAATTGAAAGCCGTCGATATCCGGAAGCATGATATCTAAAATCCATAGATCTGGTTTTTCTACGATTGCGGACGCTGCCGCTTCACCCGAGGTAAACGATTTGACCTGCCATCCTTCCTGCTCCAAGTACTTCACGAGTACTCGATTCAAGTTCACTTCATCATCGACCAAATAGATTGTATGCATACCTCTCACTCCTTGACTAATGTGCTTTGTTTCAGTGTATCAAAGGAATTCCGCAAAATTATGGGAGAGTGGATAATAATTCAAAAAAACCTCTCTTTTCAGAAGAAAAGAAAGGCAAAGGCACAGATTTTCTATTATTTCACGAGACGAAGTGCCGGGTACGCTACTTGTTCACGCTTTGCCGTCACAGGTGCTGTCTGTTGACGGCGTTCCATTTTTACGACGTGCGTTAAAAATCCAACGCCGCCTCCTAGCAATACTGTAACACCCGACATTAATAGAATCTCCATTATTCTTCGCCACCTTTTCCATCGCAATTGATAATCAGTATCATCCTCAATCTGACTATAGCATGCTGAACCGAAAATGAGAAGCGTTCTCAGAGAATTATTCATCAGAAAACTTTTTTTGTTCCGTTTCATGACGCTTGTGAATGATATCCTTCCAGTCGAACTGTCCCTGCTCAAGTCCATTGATCAAAATTTCAGCTGTTCCGACGTTCGTTGCAAGTGGTAGATCATAGACGTCACATAATCGGATCAATGCTGAAACGTCCGGCTCATGGGGCTGTGCCGTCAATGGATCCCGTAAGAAGATCACGATATCAATTTTCCCTTGTGCCACGAGCGCTCCGATTTCCTGATCTCCGCCGAGTGGTCCGGATTTGCAGCGATGGACATGCAAGTCTGTTGCGTCCATGATTCGTTGTCCGGTCGTTCCTGTCGCGTATAACGTATTTTTCTTAAAAAATGATGCATAGGCACGCGTAAACCCCATCATCTCATCTTTTTTTTCATCATGTGCGATTAACGCAATATTCATCTCTATCCCCTCCTTCTTGTCTATGCACAGAAAAAGAACTTCAGAAACCTGAAGTTCTTGATTCGGCTCATGAATTCGTCGGCTGTTTCTTCAACACAGTCCGCAAAATCTTTCCGGTCGTGTTGCGTGGCAGTTGGTCAATGAACTCGATTTGTGTCGGACATTTGTATTTAGCGAGTGAGGTCGAACAGAACGTTCTTGCTGCTTCTTCCGTCATTTCCTCACGCACGACGACGAACGCCTTGACGGCTTCTCCCATCTCTTCATCCGGCACGCCGATGACGGCTGCTTCGATGACGTTCGGATGTTGATAGAGTACTTCTTCGACCTCTCGTGGGTAGACGTTGTATCCTCCGACGATGATCATGTCTTTCTTCCGGTCGACGATATAGAAGTAACCGTCTTCGTCTCGACGGGCTAAGTCCCCCGTGTACAGCCAGCCGTCGCGTAACGTCGCTTGTGTCTCTTCCGGCATCTTATAGTATCCGGTCATGACATTCGGTCCACGAACGATTAATTCACCGACCTGACCATCCGGCAACTCCTGTCCGAGTTCATCGACGACTTTATTTTCGACATCAACGATCGACGTTCCGATCGATCCCGGCTTCTGCACCCCATTAACTGGGTTAAAACAGGTAACCGGTGATGCTTCCGACAGTCCATACCCTTCAAGGATATGACACTGGAAAGTCTGATCGAATGACTCGAGGAGCGGTACAGGAAGACTTGCTCCTCCGGAGACGAACAAACGCGTTGACTCAAAATAAGTTGCATATTCCGGGTGGGCTTTCACGGTTTGCAGTAAGAAATTATACATCGTCGGAACGCCGGCAAAAATCGTGACCTGTTCTTTTTTCGCCAATTCAAACGTCTCTTGCGGTGAGAAACGTGACGCAATGATGATTGACGCTCCGTGTGCGAGTGAAGCGTTAACGACGACCGTCAAACAAAAGACATGGAACATCGGTAATACAGCAAGTGTTCGATCGCTACTGGATACATGTAGATAATCTCCGATCGAACGTGCATTTGATGTCAGGTTTCGATGCGACAACATCGCGCCTTTTGGTTTTCCTGTCGTCCCACTCGTATAGAGAATGACGGCGATATCGTCCAGTTCATTTGTTACTTCTGTCAATGGATGCTCAATTTCGAGCCAGCGATCAAGTGTAATGAACGTTACGTGTTGCTGCATCTCGTTTGGTCCTTCCTGACCCGCGTAAGGAACAGAGACGACGATCTTAAGGTTTGGTAAATGAACAAGACGATCTTTTGCTGCTTCGACGAGTGGCGCGATTCCTAAAATCCCTTTCACATCACCGTTCATCAGGATATACCCGATCTCATCCGGTGTATATGTAGGATTGATCGGAATCGCAATAGCTCCTTGTTTCATGACGGCGTAATATGCCACTAAGAACGCTGGGCTGTTCCCTAGAATAAGCGCCACATGATCGCCTTTTCGGATCCCGTTTGCTTCAAGCGCACCGGCTGCCCGGTGAAACTTCTCGACGAACTCACGATAGCTGACTTGCGTGTCCTCAAACACATACGCCGTTGAGTCCGGATGTGTTCGAGCTGTTTCCTCCACGGATTGAATCAATCCAAGCATGAGCAAAATTCCCCTTTCGAATGAATGACTATTCATTTTTTACGTAAAAAAAATCCATACGTCGTCAAAATGCGACCGTATGGATAGTGTAACACTTTTTGGAAACGTTTTCACCGAGTTTCTTTTTAACCGTTGACGATGACACCACCGTTTAAGTGAAGAACTTGTCCTGTCATATAACTCGAATCGTTACATGCGAGGAAAACATAGGCAGATGCCATTTCAGCCGGCTGTCCCGGACGATCCATCGGCGTGTTTTTCCCGAATGTCTTGACTGATTCATTTGGGAACGTCTCCGTGATGAGTGGTGTCCAAATCGGACCTGGCGCGACGGCGTTGACACGAATGCCCTCTTTTGCCAGATTCATTGAAAGACTCCGTGTGAAGCTGACGATGGCGCCCTTCGTCGCAGAATAGTCAATCAATAATGCATTTCCTTCATATGCCGTCGACGATGTCGTATTGATGATAGCAGAACCGAGTGAAAGGTGTGGTAAAGCGGCACGCGCCAGACGCATCATCCCGAAAATATTCGTCTTAAATGTCTTCTCCATCGATTCATCCGTGATGTCCGTTAGACGATCTTCCGGTTTTTGCATACTCGCATTGTTGACGATGATATCTAAGCGACCAAAACGGTCGATCGTTTTCTGTACGAGCGTTTCACAATAGTCCGCATCCCCGATGTCGCCTTTAGAGAGCAAGACTTCACCACCTAACTCTTCCAAGCGTGCTTTTGTTTCTTCCGCACCTTCTTGGTCGCCATAAAAGGCGATGACGACCTTTGCTCCTTCCCGGACGTAAGCAATCGAAACAGCACGTCCGATCCCAGAGTTACCTCCTGTGACGATTGCGACCTTTCCTTCTAATTTTCCTGCTGCCTTATAATCATCACGCTCATAATAGGGTAACGGTTGTTCATCTTCCGTCTTCGGTAATCCTTCTGAAATCCGTTCAAAATCTATAAAGTCCGTTAACGAACCTTCTAAAAAGTTATCTTTATTATAGCCCATGAAAAAAACTCCCCCTATGCAGTTGATAGAAGGAGTTTTCCCATAAAGAGTTAGGCTAAAACGTCTAGGACCTCGTCGAGTTCGACAGCCCCAAAATATTTTTTTAACTCATAACGCCCGAGGACTTCACGAAGCGACGCACGGTCATAACGCGAACCTTCCAGCGCCCGCGCGATATCCTCCGCATCCTCGACACCGAAGAAGTCACCGTAAATCTTCGCTTCTTCGATGATGCCTTTTTTGACGTTCAATCGGAAATCAATCGTTCCGATCGGGAAACGTTTTTTATGAATCACATCGAATTTCGGGGATTTCCCGAAATTCCATTCCCAGTTGCCGTAACGTTCTGCTGAGATGGCACGTACTTTATCCCAATCTTCTTCTGTTAAGATATACCGTTCGATCTCTTTCCCTTCATAAATCGAGGCAAGGAGATGATCGACGAATTGTTCCATCGTCAACGGCTCTGTCAGGAATTCTGAAATATTCGCGACACGGCTCCGGACTGATTTAATGCCTTTGGAACGCATCTTCTCTTCGCTGACGACAAGTGCATTGACGACTTCTTCGATATTCGAATCAAGCATCAGTGTACCATGACTAAACATCCGTCCTTTTGTCGTGAACTGAGCGTTCCCACTGATTTTCCGGCTTCCGACATGAATATCGTTTCGTCCGGATAACTCGGCCTCTACTCCGAGTTTATGCAATGCCTGCACGACCGGTTCTGTGAACTTTTTGTAGTTGTTGAACGAATCGCCGTCATCTTTCGTCAAGAAACTGAAGTTCAAGTTTCCTTCGTCATGATACACCGCGCCACCACCCGAAAGGCGACGGACGACATGAATGCCGTTTTCTTCGACATACTTTAAATTGACTTCTTCATTCGTGTTTTGGTTTTTCCCGACGATGATCGAGGGACCATTGATGTAAAACAAGAAATAGTCCTCTTCATTGACGTTCAGGTTGTTCAAGATGAATTCTTCAACAGCGAGATTGATTCGCGCATCGCGAATCTCGGGATGGAAGATGAATTTCATTGGGGATTCGTGCTCCTTTATGATGGAATCAAAATACGATCAGTTACAGCCGTCAACACCACATGCATCGCCTTCCGCGATGACTTCAAGCGTTTGTTCTTGGCGCATCTTCGCGAAAACTTGTTCAAATGCTTCGACTGGTTGGGCACCAGAAATAGCGTATTTCCGGTCAAAGACAAAAAATGGTACGCCGCGGACACCGAGTTGTTGCGCCATTGCTTCTTCTTCCCGAACATCTGTCGCCAGATCTTCTGATGCTAGAAATGCTTTAACATCTGCTTCCAAAAGTCCTGCTTCCACTGCGATTCGTGTCAGAATGGTTGGGTCATTCAAGTCTTCTCCATTCATGAAATAAGCTGTGAACAAGGCTTCTGATACTGCATTCATCTTATCATGTTTTTTAGCGAATTGAGTCAGGCGATGAGCCTCGAATGTATTCGCTGGGATGACACGATCCATTTCGTAGTGCAAGCCTTCTTCGCGTGCCGTATCAACAACACCTTGCGACATGTTTCGGGCTTGTTCAAGCGTCGTTCCGTATTTTGAAGCGAGAATTTCGTATAATCCTTGCGTCGGCACTGCCGGTGCATCTGGATCAAGTTCAAAGCTCTTGAATTCGACCTCGACATCCAACTTTTCGTTTGCAATCGCTTGTTCTAAGCGACGCTTCCCGATATAACAAAACGGACATGCATAATCCGACCATACTTCTACTTTCATCTGTGTTCTCTCCTTTGTGTAATTTCATACATTAAGCATAGTCGCCTCTAGACAGAGTTGCAATCTTTCCGCCCGAGTGGATTCGAATGCGTGCAAAAAAAGAACCAAGACATTGCATCTTGGTTCTTCACTATTTAACACTTATTCTGTTACGAGCGCATGCGCTGCATCTTCGATTTCGATATCGAGTTCTTTCGTGTAAACAGCTGTTTGATCTGCTGTCCAGTTCAGAACCGATTTCATCTCTTCGATGACTGCGTCTTTGTGCGTACGTGCCCAAGCGATATCAAAGAAGACGGCACCTGTACGACGAATGAAGAAGTCGATCGGACGAGCGACCATTTCATGCTCGATACCATAGTGCAACTGTGCGTAGACCGAACGTGGAAGAGCTGTCGTAGCTGCATCATATGCTGCTGCATATTCAAGCACTTTCGGTAAGTTCGAACCGTACCGTTTCGCTAGGAATTGAACTTCCTCTGTTGTTAGACCGTTCGTTGCTGTTTGAGCTTTCAGGAATTCAGCAAATCCTTTTGCTCCGCCGACGTGTCCACCAGACATTGGCATGTTTTTCGTCGAGCAACGTGCATAGGCGACGTTTTCTTCTTTTTTCAAGAGTTTTGCGACGAGATCAACGACGTGCTCGCCCATTTTACGGTATCCAGTCAATTTCCCACCAGCGATCGTGATGAGACCTGATTCAGATTGCCATACTTCGTCTTTACGCGAAATTTCAGAAGGATCTTTTCCTTCTTCATAAATCAATGGACGTACACCAGCCCAGCTTGATTCCACATCTTCCGCTGTCACTTTGACGTCTGGGAACATATAGTGGATCGCGTCTAGGACGTAGTCTTGGTCTTCGACTGTGAACTTCGGATGTGCTGTATCTTTATCGAAGAACGTATCAGTCGTACCGACGTATGCTTTGCCGTCACGTGGAATCGCAAAGATCATCCGACCGTCCGGTGTATCGAAATAGACTGCTTGTTTGAGTGGGAATTTCGATTGATCGATGACGACGTGAACCCCTTTTGTCAGACGAAGTTGTTTCCCGACTTTCGAGCCATCTTTTTCACGTAATTCATCGACCCATGGACCTGTCGCGTTGACGACTTTTTTCGCACGGATTTCATGTACGTCACCTGTCAAGAGGTCCGTCACACGCATTCCGACGACTTTCCCGGCATCGTAGATGATTTCTTCAGCTTTTGTATAGTTGACGACACGTGCGCCGTGGTCGACTGCTTCTTTCATGACTTCGATTGTTAGACGAGCGTCATCTGTGCGGTACTCGACGTAGTAACCGCCGCCTTTGAGACCTTGTTGTTTGACAAGTGGTTCTTTTGCCAATGTTTCTTTCGCAGATAACATTGAACGCCATTCAGAACGTTTAACACCTGCTAAGAAGTCATAGACACGAAGACCGATTGACGTACTGAACGGTCCGAACGTACCGCCTTTATGCATTGGAAGTAACATCCACTCTGGTGTCGTGACGTGTGGTCCGTTTTCGTAAACGATCGCGCGTTCTTTACCGACTTCCGCGACCATCTGTACTTCGAATTGTTTTAAATAACGTAGACCACCATGGACTAATTTCGTTGAACGACTAGACGTACCGGACGCGAAATCCTGCATTTCGACGAGGCCAATCTTCATACCGCGTGACGCTGCATCGAGGGCGATCCCCGCACCTGTGATTCCGCCACCTACGACGAGTAGATCGAGTTCTTCACGTGTCAATCGATTGTAGACATCTGCACGGTTTTTGCTTGAGAATGGTTGGTTAGCCATGAATAGTTCCTCCTGTTTAGGTTCGAAAAAAAAGAGACCACAACAAACACGCTGACTATGTCAACTGCTGCTGTGGTCTCTCCATATTCTCCGACCGATTTATTAACTTGACCTTACTATAACATACATCACATCATTTGAACAACATCGTAGCTTGAACAGCTTTTTGCCATCCACCGTAGAGTGCATCCGTCTCTTCTTTTGCCATGATTGGCTCAAAACGACGTTCTTTTTTCCATTGCGTCGCAATCTGTTCACGGTTTTCAAAGAATCCGACAGCGAGACCTGCGAGGTATGCTGCACCTAACGCTGTTGTCTCGTTGATTTCCGGACGTTCGACCGGCGCTCCGATGATATCACCCTGGAACTGCATCAAGAAGTCGTTCTTAACCGCTCCACCGTCAACACGAAGTGTCTTCATCTCGATGCCTGAATCCTGTTCCATCGCAGACAGGACATCGCGTGTCTGATAAGCGAGTGATTCAAGTGTCGCGCGGATGAAGTGCTCTTTTTCCGTCCCACGTGTTAAACCGAAGACTGCCCCACGGACATCAGAATCCCAGTAAGGTGTGCCAAGACCGACGAATGCCGGTACGACGTAGACACCGTCTGAGGACGTGACACGTGTTGCATATCCTTCCGATTCTTTCGCATCATCAATGAGACGTAAGCCGTCACGTAACCATTGAATCGCAGAACCTGCAACAAAAATACTTCCTTCTAAGGCATATTCGACTTTTCCGTCGACGCCCCACGCAATTGTCGTCAGCAATCCATTGTCGGATTTGACAGCTTCTTCTCCCGTGTTCATCAACATGAAACAGCCTGTACCGTATGTGTTTTTCGCCATTCCTGTATCAAAACATGCTTGACCGAACAATGCGGCTTGCTGATCGCCCGCTGCACCAGCAATTGGAACTGCTTCTCCGAAGAAGTGATAGCCTGCTGTCTCTGCGTAGACTTCTGAAGAGGGACGTACTTCCGGAAGCATCGCTTTCGGTACATCTAAGATATCGAGTAACTCGTCATCCCATTTTAATTCGTGAATGTTGTACATTAACGTACGACTTGCATTCGAATAGTCGGTCACATGTGCTTTTCCGCCGGATAATTTCCAGATGAGCCACGTATCGATCGTCCCGAACAAGAGTTCACCACGTTCAGCACGCTCCCGCGCTCCTTCAACATGATCTAAAATCCATTTGACCTTCGTGCCAGAGAAATAAGCGTCGATCAACAGACCTGTCTTCTCGCGGAAGAGCTCGGCATGACCGGCTTTTCGAAGGTCTTCACAAATTTCAGCCGTTTGTCTCGATTGCCACACGACTGCGTTATGAATCGGTTTTCCCGTCTCCTTCTCCCAGACGACAGCTGTTTCCCGTTGGTTCGTAATTCCGATACCGGCAATTTGCGACGGTTTCACATCGGCTTCTGTCAGACAAGTCGCAACGACCGCTAGGACACTTCCCCAAATCTCGTTCGCGTTGTGTTCGACCCAACCTGGTTTCGGAAAGTACTGTGTGAATTCCTGTTGTGCTGACTGCACGATCTCACCAGCACGATTGAATAAAATCGCACGTGTACTCGTCGTTCCCTGATCCAATGACAAAATGTAGTTCTCCATCTCTTCCCCATCCTTTTGTATCTAAATAAGTTAAGCTGACTTTGACTTCACTGACGTTGTTTTGTTCGGACGAACACCGAATCTATAGCATAAGCCTAATATGACGATTGTCACAAGTCCTACAACCCAAAAAGCCGGTGTCTCTTTTCCTGTGAAGACCGAACGATAAAACAATCCGCCAATGCTTCCTCCGAGAACAGGTCCAAGAACCGGAATCCAAGAGTAAGCCCAGTTCGATGATCCTTTTCCGTGAATCGGCAAGATGAAGTGGGCGATCCGTGGACCAAGGTCCCGCGCCGGATTCATCGCATATCCTGTCGTTCCCCCGAATGACATACCGAGGCTGACGATCAAGAATCCGACGATCAATGGATTCAGACCATCTGAAAACTTATTTGCCCCAATCGATAACAATCCGATGACGAGCAAGAAGGTCGCAATCATTTCACTTATTAGATTAGCAAAGGTGTGTGGAATCGCTGGAGATGTTGCAAAAACGCCAAGTTTCGTCGCCGGATCTTTCGTTTCCGCCCAGTGCGGCAAATAATGGACAAAGACGAGACTCGCACCAAGTATTCCGCCAGCGATTTGAGCCACGATGTAACCCGGTACTTCTGACCAAGCAAACGAACCGTCAAAGGCTAAACCAAGCGTCACTGCTGGGTTCAGGTGTGCCCCACTGAATTGACCAACCGCATATGCTGCGATGGCAACGGCAAACCCCCATGCGAATGTGATGACGATCCAACCGGCATCCTTCGCAAACGATTTGGTTAGACTGACACCTGCCCCGACACCATTTCCAAGTGCAACGAGTAAGGCAGTTCCTAAAAACTCCGCTAATAAGGGTGACATATGTATTCCTCCTTTTTATTATGTGAAAAAAGCAACAAAAAAGGGAGGTCCACGTCAGCTCAAGCTTGAACATCGTTCAAGCGGAACTCACACGTGAATCTCCCTTTTCTCCGTCACTTTGTATCAACTTGATTTCACTATAACAATCATTGAAAACGCTGTCAAATATTCCGTATGATTTCCATCACACGCGGATTATGGACGCGGTTCAAAATGACGCCACAAGTCCTTATTCGAGGTCGTAATGCTCGATGCACCGGCTTGGATTGCCTGTTCGACTTCCTCGACCGTATCGATGAGTCCTCCGGCAAAGACAAGACGTCCTGTCTTTTCTTTGACTTCTTGAATATACTTCGGCATCAATCCTGGTAGTACTTCGATGTAATCGGGCTGTGTGCGCTCCATGAGCTGATAGCTTTTTTCGAGCGAGCTCGAATCAAGCAAAAACATCCGTTGCATCGTCTTGACCTTTTTTTGCCGTGCTTTCAAGATGACACTCGCTTTTGTCGAGATGACACCGTAAGGCTTCAGTTCTTGGCAGACGTATTCCGTTGCATACTCGTCATTTTTCAATCCTTGGACGAGGTCCATATGCAAAAACATTTTTTTATCGTACCGATGCGCCATCTCGTAGACCGCTTTCAAGCGGGACACGTGCATCTCGAGTAAGACGCCATATTCATACGGACTTTTCAGCATCTTCTCAAAGTCCTCTAATTTTCTGACGGATGGCAGGATTTTCTGTCCGAAATATGTCATACGTTTTCCCCCTGTTTCCTGATGTGTCCTAAGTATGTCGTGAAACATCAGGATTACGCAATGCTCTTTTCATGAAAATAAGTGAAAAGACGGCTACGATTAGGGTATAGCTTAAACGAAACCATTTATTTTAGGAGGTGAACGCGCAGTCCTTTCGTCTGTGCACGTCAATGAGTCAGCAAAAACGGATCGTCATCTATTTATTCTCCATTCTAATCAATGCTTTAGGTAACAGCTTCATGGTGACCGCCTCGATCGGCAGTGCACCCTGGACTTCTGCAAGCGAGGCCGTCGCGGCCATCTCACCACTGACTGTCGGCTTATCGATCATCGTCTTACATGTACTCGCTTTGATCACAGCACTTTTCCTCGGAAGTCGCTTCAGTTGGTGGACAATCGTTCTCAGCTTTGCACTCGTTGTTTTGTTCGGTGCTGCGATTGACTTTTTCCTATCCATTCATCAATTGATTTATACACCACAAGGACTGTGGATGCGTGCTTTATACATGTTAATCGGGATGCCGCTCATCTCACTCGGTCTCGCACTCTATCTTCAGATCGGATTCGTCTTGATGCCGCCAGATTATTTGATGAAATCACTGATCAGCCGCTTTAAAAGCACCTCGCTCGGAGCAACGATCAGCCTTGGCATTCCGTTTTTGATCGCGAGCCTTTTTTCACTGATTGAACGCGAACTGATCGGCATCGGTGTCGGAACATTCATTTTTCTACTGTTGAACGGTCCGCTCATCGAATGGTTCCAGCGCATCTTCCCGATTACGGCACGTCCGCCGAAACGAACCACCTCCTGAATGCCTGATAAAAACGTCCACCGGTTAGAATGTTCATCTAGCCGGTGGACGTTTTTACATTACGTATAAGATTTTTTTTGGAACACAAGCACAGAAGCACCTAATAACACGATGATATGCGCCAGGACGAAGATTGCCGAAAACGTCATGGAAGTCCCCATTGCTTCTCCTAACATGTAGCTATTAGAATCTTTGAAGTACATCGACCAGTCGAGATGCATGAATACGATCCATTTCGCGATAGCCGGCTTAAAGCTGATCAAGATAGAACCGGCGATTGACGTAAAGAACTGCGCCAGTACAGTGAAACCGATGATCATCCCAACCGAACGGAATAACAATGAGAAGAACAGCGTCATGAATATCGTAAAGATCGGACTGACGACTTCAACGATCGTGTCGCGGAATAGAATCGGATCTCCTGCCTCTGAAAACGTAAAGGAACCCGCATAAACGACCACAGCGATGAATACGAATTGCAATAACATGATGAAGATTGAGAAGAGCAGCTTCGAGAAGTAAATCGTCATCCGGGAATAGGGACTCATCAGTAAATGCTTCATCGTATCATAACGTACTTCATTCCCGATGACCTCTGCCGTAAAGACAATCGTGATGATCCCTAGCAGGGAGGTCAGCAACAGAAACGTTAAGGAGTAGTAGTCATAACGTGTGAACTCGAAATCATTTGTCTTCGCAATGATGATGATACCGACTGCGATGACGACGTATAATGCTAAAACAATCTTCGCTTTTTTCGTCGTCCACCATTTCATCCATTCATTTTGTATGAGCGAAAGCATGTGCATCCCCCTCTTTCTTCGTTACTTGTAGGAATTGTTCCTCGAGCGTCAAGCGTTTGACGGTCAATTCATGTAGATCAGCAATCGGCACGACGAGTCGAGCAATGACCGGGCATTCACTTTCCGGTGCCGTGATAATGATTTTATCCTCGAGTACTTCTGATGGATAATTTGCGACGCGAAGGGCATCGAGTACATCCGTCATCGCTTCTGCATTGACACGCAGTGCGATTTTCGCTCCGGTTTCATTCCGAACGGACTCGACCGACTTGATGACACCTTGATCAATGATCGCGTAGCGATCACTGATCTGTTCCATCTCACTCAACATATGGCTTGAAATCAAAATCGCGATATCCTGCTCACGTGCCATTTGTCGTAAATATTCACGGAGTTCTGCGATTCCGGACGGATCGAGACCATTCGTCGGCTCATCTAAAATCAAGACGCGCGGGTTATGTAGCAGGGCACGGGCAATCCCGAGTCGTTGCTTCATCCCAAGTGAATACTCTCCGACTTTCTTCGAAAGCTTTCCTTCGAGACCGACAAGTCGTGCCAAAGCATCGTAATCGACCTGACCGATCCCCGGAATCAGATTTTTGGCATGAATTAAATTTTGTTTTCCTGTCAAATAGGGATAAAATGCCGGATTTTCGACGATTGCCCCGATTTGCGTCAACGCTTTCGAACGTTCTTCCACGACATCGAATCCATTGACCGTGACTTTTCCTGCATCCTGCTCAAGCAGACCGGTTATGATACGAATCGTTGTTGTCTTACCCGCTCCGTTTGGTCCGAGGAAACCGAACACTTCACCTGGGGATACCTCAAAACTGACGTCTTTTAGAATCTGTTCTTTTCCGAGACGCTTTGAGATATTTTCAATCTTTAACATCTGCTCTTCCTCCTCGTTCGTATTTTGTCTATGCTATATAGTGTACGTCAGTTTTTCAGGAAAGTTCCATTTCTTACAAATATGTAATCTGATTCCAGATGAATTTCTATGATTAAAGAATTTGATTCCATCCATAAAGGAGACGACGATGATTTCTTTTGAGAAGGTGACGGAACAACATTTCCCGATCATTCAATCCTTGTATGCCACTGTACCCGAATATGCACGTATGGAAAAACGTGAACTGCCTCTTTCCGATTCTATCTTACAGGAAGAATTCCTCCATCCCGATACGGTATCATTGATTGGGTATAACGAGGGAGAGCCGGTCTTATTGATCGACTATTTACCGAAACATCCGCGAGACGGTACACCTTGGATCGGTTTATTCTTACTCGCTGCTTCCCAGCACGGTACAGGTACTAGCAGTCGGTTACTGACCGCCTTTTTCGATCAGTTTTTAAACCGAGAATTACAGGTTCATCTCGCAGTATTACCTGATAATTTAAAAGCGCGTCGTTTTTGGATAAAAAACGGATTCCGCTTCGTGCGACCGAGCATCTCGAACCGCGGGCAGCAAGTAGATGTATACGTATGTGATTTGAATAAGAACAAATGAAAATGTATGAATGGAGTATTCCGAAATGCCGAGACCTTCACTTCGCTTTGATGCCCTGCTCGCAGGATTGATTTCTCTATTATTTTTAAGCATGACACTGTTGTTGACCTTCTTCATTAGTCACCATTCGACGAATCGGCTTCAATCCGAAGTTGAAATGAACCTGTCAACGTCCGCTCACCAACTATCCGATAAACTCGATCATTATATGTGGTCACGCTATGCAGAAGTAAAGTTGCTCGGCTCCTTGCCGGCGATTCAACAAACGGATCAAACAGCAGAAACACGTCAGACACTCGAAGAATTACAACGGCAGATCCCTGATTTTTCCTGGATTGGTCGCTTGGATGCGAAGGGCAATGTCATCGCCTCAACGAATCAGATCCTTGAAGGAACCTCCATCAAGGAACGTCCCGTCTTTCAGCAAGCTTTATCACAACCGTTCATCGGTGACGTCCATGAAGCTGTTCTACTTGCAAAATTATTACCAAATCCAAGTGGCGAGCCACTCCAATTCGTTGATATCAGTACACCTTTATATGATAAGGAACGATTTTCAGGAGTGCTTGCAACACATCTCAGTTTCGAATGGGCTAAAGCGATCGAACAAAGTTTCCAGAGCGCCACCTCTTCTCTCCAACAAGTCGATGTCTTCATCATTAGTCAAGACCGGAAGACGATTTTGCTTGGACCAAACGGATGGAGTGGTAAAACATTGCCTGATAGCGTAACACTAACGTCAAATGCTTCGGCGACCGCTTTTTGGAAAGGAAAAGAATTTGTCTCTAGTCAAAGTACGAGTCGTGGTTACAAAGACTATGACGGACTCGGTTGGACGGTTCTCGTGCGTCAACCGACCTCTGTTGCCTTCGCTGATGCCGATGCCTTACGTCAAACGATTTTCATAGCGGGATTGATTGCCTCTCTCATCACAGCGGTGCTCGGCTGGATGTTAGCAAAACTGCTGACACGGCCACTCTTGAAAATCACACGCGCGGCGCAACAAATGCAGGAAGACCCGGCGAAATCACTTCCGAACCATCACGGAATCCGGGAAATCGAGACCTTGACAGATGCCTTACAGCAACTGATTCGTCGATTGCTTCATATCGAACAAGAGAAATTGACATTTGAACGCTTATCGCAACGCGATAGCCTAACAGGTCTCGCGAATCGAAATGGTCTTGCGCAATACATCGAACAATTACCTGCAGAAACGCATTCCATCTACCTCTGTCTTGATTTAGATGGTTTTAAAGCAGTCAACGATACCTATGGTCACGCACTGGGTGATCTTCTCCTGATCGAAGTGGGACAACGTCTCGAACAATTGCTACCGCCTGGCGGCTTCGTGGCTCGCCTTGGTGGTGATGAGTTCATCATCGTCTTAACGACACAATCGTTAATAGAAGCACAATACTTAGGAGAACAATGGATCGCTCACGTCTCGATGCCGTATCACTTAGAAGAACAAACCGTCCACATCGGGATGAGTATCGGAGTCGCCGAACAGATGACAGGAGAATCACTCGAACAAGTCATGCATCGCGCTGATTTAGCGCTCTATCGTTCGAAGCAAAACGGCAGAGGATGTATGTCCGTTCATTGACCATTCAGGACGGAGGATTGACAAGCGCAGCTCTCCTCCGTAAGGTGAACGAGAAGCGTATAATTTTTCAACGAGGAGCTGTCAACATGAATCAATGGACACGTGAAGCACGATACCGTCCCCTCTCGGATGTCGATCCGAGCGTTTACCAAGCGATGAAGGAAGAAGTCCGAACATCTCCTTGGCGATTTTCCTATCATATCCAACCTCCGACCGGACTCTTAAATGATCCGAACGGTTTCGTCTATCACGACGGTCTCTATCATTTATTCTATCAGTGGTTTCCGCTCGGTCCTGTCCATGGGCTGAAATATTGGTATCACATGACATCAAAAGATCTCGTTCACTGGTTTGATGAAGGCGCCGCCTTGATCCCGAACGACGATCCCGATTCGCATGGTGCTTATTCCGGTAGTGGGTTCATTAAAGATGACCAAGTCCACATCATGTATACAGGTAACAAGCGGGATGCGGATTGGAATCGCCATACGAGCCAAATCGTCGGTCGCCTCCGCTCGGATGGACGAATCGAAAAACACCTCCCCCCTGCTATTCCAGACGTTCCTGAAGGATATACGGAACACTTCCGGGACCCGAAAGTGTTCCAAGACGCATCTGGCACGTGGTACTGCATCATTGGTGCACAACGTAGCGACTTGACAGGATGTACGGTCCTCTATCAATCTCAGGATGCTGAACAGTGGACATTCCTCGGTGAGTTGCGGACGAACAACCCGACATTTGGTTATATGTGGGAATGCCCGGATTATTTCGAACTCGATGGAAAAGGAGTTCTATTATTTAGTCCACAAGGAATTGAACCCGATGATACGAACTATCAAAACATTTTCCAGTCCGGTTATTTCATCGGCGAACCGTTAGCCTTACCGGACTTAACATTCACACACGCATCTTTCCGCGAACTCGACTTCGGGTTTGACTTCTATGCCCCGCAGACAACGGAAGCGGCAGACGGTCGGCGGATTCTCGTCGGATGGATGGGTTTACCGGACATCAGCTATCCGTCTGATATCTATAACTGGGCGCATGCTTTGACATTACCGCGAGAATTATCCATCGAAGACGGTCATCTTTATCAGCGTCCCGTTCGTGAGTTGACGAATTTACGAAAAGAGACGCTGTTCAATGAAACGCGTCTTTTTGATCAGGAGGTCGCGATTCCAGAAGCCGAGGCTTTTGAACTGGTGATGACGGATCTCTCGTTTTCTTCCGAATCTCTCCGTTTTAGCATTCGTCAGGATGCGACGGAAGAGACCGTGTTCGAATACGATGTCGCGTCTCGTCAGTTTACGGTTGACCGTAGTCGCTCAGGCGCTGAAGTACCTGCAGAAACATTCGGTACATCACGGTCGATCATCCTTGCGAAAGACTTGCATACCTTGCGTTTATTCGTAGATTGCTCTTCCTTTGAGCTTTTCTTGAACGATGGAGAAGCCGTCGCAAGCGGACGCATTTTCCCGAAAACTTCGAGTCGGGGAATTCATTTCTCGAGTCAAACGATGGCACATCTATCACTCTTTGACCTATCCTAACATCAAAAAAGCATTCGCCTGATGTAGTCAGACGAATGCTTTTTCATTGTTTTAACCGGAGTTCTTTTTCCAAATCAAACGCTAATATGTGTTGCTCTCCGATTGGACCCATGACCGATTGTAACGTATCGACGTACCCCGTCTTGAAATACAGTGATTTTGCAGCAATGTTCTTTTTATTGACCGCTAGTGTAATCGCTGTGACTTCTGGGAAATGATGATGGACGAACTCCGGCAACTGCATCATCGCTTCTTTGGCGTACCCTTGGTGTTGATGCCGTGCATCAATCGAAAAGGCACGCAGCAGGACACTTTGTTCATCCGTTCGATGTGTTTTTGGCGGGTTCAAATGGAGAATGAAGAAACCAACGACCAGTTCATCTTTTTTTATGACGACAGGAAACTTATCTGGATGCGCTACTGCATCCGTGACGACATCTGACGGAAAAGAAGTAAATTGGACTTGTTCTTCCGGAAGAATGAACGCGTCGCACTGTTCATAATGTTCGTTCGTATACATGTGTAATTTCACTACAGACATTCTCATTCCGCCTTCCCTCTTTGTGCAGGACAAGAGAGTACTCTCTTACATCTATTCCCATTTTAATGGTTTTTTCCCTCTTTGCCTAGTCTAGTAGAAAGGTGTTTCTTTTTTTCCGTACCTTAGTCACCTATCTACTTATTCCACGGTTCGCCTTTCCTTAATCCAATCCAGAGGCTAAAAGTGCTACACTAGGGAGAGTTCGATTGAATGAACACGAAATAAACATGCTTGAGGTGAACTGTATCATGCAAGAAGACTTTTTCGAACAGATGGAGCGATTGACCGGCATTCAACTGAATCCTATCCAACAACAGGCAATTGAACATGACCATGGTCCGTTGCTGTTACTCGCCTCACCCGGCTCAGGAAAAACTACGACTCTTAACTTTAAGATTGCCTATTTGATTTTACAAAAAAAAATCGAACCGCATCGTATTCTTGGACTGACCTTCAGTAAAGCGGCAGCCCGTGAGATGGCGGATCGATTTTATCATCTATTCCATGAACTGATTGGCACAACAGCAGCTTTTTCGACGATTCATAGTTTTGCTTTCCAAGTCGTCCGGGATCATACGTCACAACAGCGACTCTCGTATACGATCATTGAAGGACCGATGGATCAACAACATCCGAATGCGCCACATAAGCGGATGTTACTGCGACGTATTTTCCAGGAAATCAATCGCAGTGTCATTACTGATGATCAGATGGATGAGTTATTACGGATGATTTCCTTCGTCAAAAACCGTCTTCTTTCTTTAAAGGAAATCCAGGCAGTTCCGACGACGATTAAGCATTTCCCTGACATCTATGTCGCCTATGAACAATTTAAATCGCGCGACCCCTTGCATCCGTTACTTGATTTTGACGACATGTTGACGTACGCCAATACGATTCTCGAACAGGACCGCCGTCTGTTGCAACATTACCAGCGTCGCTTTGACTACATCTTAACGGATGAAAGTCAGGATACATCGCTCGTCCAGCATCAATTAGTTGAAAAGTTAGCTTTACCTCACAACCGACTTTGTGTTGTCGCGGACGATGACCAGACGCTTTACAGTTGGCGTGGCGCAGATGCGTCGAAGATCCTCCACTTCAAGGATACGTATCCGAACGCGACAATCCTTTACATGGAGCAAAATTATCGATCGTCTCAGGACATCGTCTCGATTGCCAATCGCTTTATCCAACGTAATAAGGCACGCTATCCGAAGCAGATGTTTACGGAAAACCCTTCCGTTCGTCCGATCATCCTAGAAACGTTACCGACTTACGAAGATCAGACCCGCTACCTATTGTATCAGTTACGGACGGAAACGAATTACCGCGAGGTGGCCATCTTGTATCGCAACAATGCCTCTTCGATCAACGTCATGAATGCACTGGATCAAGCAAACATTCCTTTTTACATCAAGGATGTCGATCATAAATTCTTCAGTCATTGGATTTTGAAGGATATCTTAAATTTCATGACATTCGCCCAAGATCCGACTAATGTCGAAGTTTTATCAGCTATTCATACGAAGTTCGCGGGGTATATCTCAAAAGCGCAACTGGCTCAGCTGCAACAGTTTGGTACGGGTGAATCGTTGTTTGATTTACTCATAAACAAAATCGAGATGAAGTTCTATCAAAAGAAACAACTTCAGCAAATGAAGCGGACGTTTGCTTCGATTCAGACCGTTCGCCCCTCTGCTGCCCTCTCTTTGATTCGTCATGAACTGGGCTACGAAAAGAATTTGCGAAAAATGAGTGAGAGTCTCGGTTTTAGTCTCGATCACTTGCTTGAGACCTTGAATACGATCGATAACATCGCGAGCGACGTACCAACGTTGCTTGCTTTCCGCGAACGAATTGCGCATCTCGAACAATTGATGCGTGATGCCAAACAAAATAAAAATCAAAATGCGGTCACCCTTTCGACCTTTCACAGCGCGAAGGGGCTCGAATTCGATCGTGTCTTCATGATTGATTTAGTAGCGGGAATTCTTCCGTCCGCCGACACGATCAAAGCCTATAAAAATGGACAACTGGATGATATGGAAGAAGCCGCACGACTGTTTTATGTCGGGATGACGCGTGCCCGACACGAATTACATCTCCTGTCCTATCGTTTTAAATCGAAGTCGTTTGATGTTTCACCATTCGTCGAAGATGTTTATCGTCTCATCACGCCGGACGATGCCAAGCGGAAAACAGAACGTCAGCGCCCTGCTGTTGCAGCAAGGCCTAGTGTTCCACCACTTCCGATTACCGAGAACATGCGTGTCTCCCATACGGCATTCGGTCCAGGAACAGTCCTGCACCTCGTCGACGACGTACTAGAAATTTCGTTTGATCAAGGCATGAAAAAACAGCTATCGTTACAAGTCTGTTCTGAAAATGCATTACTTGAAATTTTATGAGTCAAAAAAGAGGCTGACTCATAAAAGAATGACGCGTCTTTTCACGTCCTTTCCTCAGGCGAGACACAAGCCAGTTTTCCTGCTTTATTCAAGCAGGAAATCGGGTCTTGTTCGTCCCTGACAGCGCAAAGATGCGCTTTTTCCTGTAGGAGTGGCGTGAAACGCGTCATTCTTTTTGTTATGAGATAAGGGTGGCAGAATGATGATCTGCCACCCTTATCTTTGTGGAAACTGACTTTTGAGTCAGCCCCTTTTTGTGTGATGATCAGTTTTTTGTGGACGACTCATTCTGACGAATCAAGGCGTCCCGGATTTCTGTCAATAATTTCTCTTCCGTCGTTGGAACCGCCTCTTCTTCGACAACTTCTTCCTTCTTCCGGAATGAAGTAATGCCTTTTACGAACAGGAACAGTGCAAAGGCGATCAATAAGAATTCAATACTCGCTTGAAGAAATTGACCGTACTGCAACTCCGCATTTCCGACCATGACCGATAATCCCTTGACATCAATTCCACCGATGATGATTCCGATCAATGGCATGAAGACACTGTCGACGAGTGATTTGATGATTCCGCTAAATGCAGCACCGAGAATGACACCGACCGCTAAGTCGATCACATTGCCTCGAAAAGCGAACTCCTTGAACGCCTTAAACATGAAACATCCCCCTTACCAAGCGCGGGACGCCAACTGCTGAATCGCATATCCGACGCCGTGCTCATCGTTTGTTTTCGTTACGTGATGGGCAATTGCTTTTGCCTCATCATGACCATTCCCCATCGCAATCGCTTTTCCGGCGACTTTGAACATCGGAAGATCGTTCAGGTTATCCCCGATGACCGCGACCTGTTCGATTGGAATCTCAAGATGTTCCGCCAAAATTTTGACGGCTGTTCCTTTATCAGCACCGATTGCCATCACTTCGATATTATCGTGTCCAGAAGACGTGACATACACGCCGTCGACCTTTTGTTCGATTTCGTGCCAAATCTTCTTCATCAACTCTTGATCAAACGAGAACGAGATGAATTTGAATACTTTTCCTGCCTGATTACGGATGAACGAGCGGAATCCGTCAATCATCTTCACGTCCTCATGGACATAATAACGATCATGGAAGAAATCAAGCACCTGTTTCGCACGATCGCTCTCCTCGCTTAGTTCTTTTAGCGAGTCGTATGCCGCATCAATCGTCGCACCGTGTGCTGTAACAAGTCCCTGATCACAGAACATCTCGAAGAAGACTTCATATTGGCTGATGATGCCGTAAATTTGTTGCGCCTGTTCCGTCGTCAGAGTCGTTGCACTTAATTCCTCACCGTCTGCTGTCATGACACGCGCGCCATTTGAAGCAATGATCGGACAGCGGATTCCCGCTGCGTCCGTCAGTTCTTTTGCATTTAAGTAATTTCGACCTGTCGCGATCGCAAAAGCAACACCTTGTTCGCGTGCCGCTTCAATTGCCTGAATCGTTTCCGGTTCAATCCGTTGTTTGCCTGAAAGAACGGTACCATCCATATCCGATACGAGTAGTTTGATTGGATTTGCCATCATCTTCACTCTCCTCTTTTTCTATTTCCATACCACTATACCATTTTTCACATTTCGACTGGTCGTAAACCCTTTTTACAAAATGGGGGATAACAGACGCGAAATACTTTCCTTGAATTTAATCATGCGGGAACGGGCAGCATACTTCTCTGTCGTCATGAGCGTCGACACTTCACAATCGGCAAGGAATAATCGTTCGAGTTCGGCTGCTACTGCCTGATCGTAGACGATTGAATTCATCTCAAAATTCAACCGAAAGCTACGTGCATCAATATTCGTCGTTCCGACCGAAGCGATTTCACCATCGACAACGATTGTTTTCGCATGTAAAAAACCAGGCTCATACGTATAGACTTTCGCCCCGTAGGACAAGAGTTCTCCTACTGCAGCAGTCGTTGCCCAGTAAACGAATGGATGGTCCGGTTTGTTCGGGATCATGATGCGTACTTCGACCCCAGATAATAAGGCAGCCTTACACGCATCTAAATAACTCGTGTCGGGAATGAAATAAGGCGATTGGATATAAATCGTTCGTTTCGCTTCGTTGATCATCTTAATCAAGGCAAGCTTCAAGTATTCAGATCGGGAATCCGGACCCGATGTGACGATCTGCATGGGAAGGATGTCTTGAATCGTATGCGTGCCATAATAAAACAATGATTTTTCTGTATAGATATCGCTCGCTTGATTCCAATCGAGAATAAATCGGTCGAGCTGGTCGTGAACGACGTCACCTTCCAAGCGAAAATGCGTATCCCGCCAGTAACCGAACTTTTCATCGATTCCAAGATATTCCGTACCGACGTTAAATCCACCGATATAACCGACACGACCATCGATGATACAGGATTTACGGTGATTGCGATTATTTAATCGAAAATTTACGAAGCCGATCGTCGATGGAAAGAAAGCAAACACCTCTCCACCATGTGCCAGTAACTCCTTAAAATCCGTTCGTTTTAGGCTACGTGAACCGACAGCATCGTATAACAGTCGAACTTTGATCCCGCGACGGGCACAGTCGGTTAACGTTTCAATCAAGGCTAGACCGAGGCGATCCTTCTGGATGATGTAATACTGGATATTCACCTCATGCTCAGCCTGCTGAATATCTTGAATCATCCGATTGAATTTTTGTTCTCCATCCGAAAGAATCTGGAGTTGATTCGAGAGACTGAGCAAGGAACCGTTCGACATCAGGTTCATCCGAATCATGTCCCGGTGCTTTTGAATCATCGGGTGTCTTCCCATCGCCGTTAATTCTTTTTTCTGCAAAGCAATCCGTCTATCATGTTCCAGCTGCTCTTCATCCGTGACACGATAAAAATCATTCTTTTTTAACAGTCTTCCGAAAAACAGATAGACGAAAAATCCGACGAGTGGAACGAAATACAGGATGAATACCCATGCCCACGTCGCCCCAATATCGCGCCGCTCGAGAAAAATAACCGTCAGGACAGCTAAGATATTCATGATGAGTAATCCGTAGACGATGACGATCGTAAACGTACTCCACACTTCCACCATACGATTCCCTCCGTTTCAACGGTATCGTTCGATTTTAATTCCTTTGTCTCTTATTCCCGTTTCCTTCCCTGTCATTCTTCTGAAGACAAAAAAACCTTTTCAAAGCACGAATGGCTTCAAAAAGGTTTAGGTCTGTCATGATTCTTGGCATGGTTCCGGTTGTTGTAACGCCATTTGTTCAAGTGTCGCTTTGACACCTGCGACACAGTCCGGTAAACCAACACCATCATAAGCAAGTCCGGCTAAATGAATGTGTGGATAATGCGAAGCGACGGTTTCTCGCACTTCTTGAATCCGCTGTGCATGTCCTACCGTATAGGCTGGTAATCCGTCAAGTAAACGACTGATGACGACCCGTTCCGGTTGTAGCGGACGACCACAGATGGTTTCAAGATCTTCTAAGACGACGCGTTCAATCACTTCGTCCGATTCCCGAACAAGTGCATCTTTTCCCGGGCGTCCGATGAAAGCACGGAGCACGGTATGATTCGGTGCTGCATGATTCCACTTTTGATCAATCGCCGTGCACGCTGTAATCGAATATGGAGCCCGACGGTTGACGATGAATCCCGTTCCATCAATCGGTAACGCCGTTTCCTTATCGAAAATCAAGGTGACGGTCGCCGTCGAGTGCGTCGAAAGGTTCGCAAGCCCAGGAAGCGTCGCTTCTGGTAACAACGATACGACTTGGTGGTGTGGAATCGTCAACAAAATATCATCAGCGAACTCTGGACCATGATCCGTTTCGAGACGATACCGTCCGTCCTCTTCCCGTGCAATTGCTCGCAGTGGTGTCTCTAGACGAATCTCCGTCCGCTCGAGCACTTCTTCTAACCGTTCGACAAGAGATTCAAGACCCGTTGCGAGCGATAGGAATTGCCCTGTCGCTTTGAGCGTCGGACCTTGTTGCTGATCAAGGGGGCGCATGAGACGCATCCCTTCAAACAAACTGCCTGCCTTCTGTTCGTTCGCAACGAATTGCGGATAGGTCGCGAACGTACTCATCCGGTCGATATCACCGGCATAAATCCCTGAAAGAAGCGGCTCGATCAGCTTCTCGACGAGTGCATCTCCAAGACGTGGACGCAAGTATTCCCCTAGTGGAATGTCTCGTTCTGGTATCGTTAAATCAGCAGCTGGATGGAGCAATCGCTCCGTCACCTCTGCTTTTTCCTCTTCCGTCAATAGAGAGGTCTGTGCAAACAACTCTAAATCCGTCGGAATGCCCATCACGGCACCTTTTGGGATCGGATGCAGACCACGCGCATCCAAGATATAGGCTTGTGACGTATTATTGCGGACGAGCTGATCGCCTAATCCAATCTCTTCGATGAGATCCGTCAACACGTGTTTGCGTGCGACGTATGAATCTGGTCCCCGCTCGATCGTCAATCCTTCGTCCCGATATGTCGCCACCTTGCCACCGAGACGACCTTCTGCCTCGAGTAACGTGATGTTCATCTCCGGAAATTGTTTCTCTGCATAATAGGCAGCAGCGAGTCCTGAAATACCGCCACCTACGATGACGAGACGTTTACTGGACATAACTACCCACCTGTTTCGCAACGGCCTCCGTGACAGCTTTCATGAAAGCAGGATCCGCGTTTGGCATGACCGGTCGCGCATAATGGATTCCGAGTTCGTCGCAGACGACTTTACACTCGTAATCATTATCGAACAGTACTTCTAAGTGATCGGCAACGAAACCTACTGGTACATAGACGAACGCTTCGTATCCTTTTTCTTCATAGACGTCACGTGTTAGATCCTGAACATCCGGTCCAAGCCACGGTTCTGGTGTTTGTCCAGCTGATTGCCAGCCTGTGATCATATGCGGAACACCAGCGCGTTGGGCAATCAATTCGGCTGTTTCTTTTAATTGCTCTGGGTACGGATCACCGTTTGCGATGATTTTTTCAGGCAGACTGTGCGCTGAAACGACGAGGACGGCTTTTTCTTCAGGTACTGGTAAAGCGTCGAACGTCTTGCGGATTTCTTTTCCCCACCAATCGAGGAATGCTTCTTCTTTATACCAAGATTCAACAGATGCGAGGCGAATACCGTGTTGATCCGCGACTTCCTTCGCACGACCATTGTACGAACGGATACTGAACGTCGAATAGTGTGGTGCTAAAACGACCGTGACCGCTTCCGTGATGCCGTCTTTTGCCATCTGCTCGACAGCATCCTCAACGAACGGCTCGATGTGTTTTAGACCAAGATAGAGTTTGAACTCAATCTCGCCCGCATATTTCTCAGACAATTGACGATGTAATTCTTCTGCCTGATCAATCGTGACTTGCGCGAGAGGTGATACCCCACCGATTGCTTCGTAGCGTTCCGTCAATTCTGCCAATGCTTCTGGAGACGGTTTGCGTCCGCGGCGGATGTGCGTATAATAACGCTCGATATCTTCAGGTTTATACGGCGTACCATACGCCATGACAAGTAATCCTAACGTCTTCATTTTCCTACCTCCATTTTTTCTTTCGAATAATCATGGATAAATGCAGTCAAACGTTTCAATACTTCTGGATCGACTTCCGGGAAAACACCGTGACCAAGATTAAAGATGAACCCTGGTTGTTTCATTCCCATATCGAGAATCTCTTTCGCTTTCGCTTCAAGGATATCCCATGGTGCCAACAGATATGAAGGATCGAGGTTTCCTTGGACCGGTTTCGTCAGCCCACGCTCACGTGCTTCATCGATCGACAAACGCCAGTCAAGTCCGACGACGTCTAGTGGTAAGCTGTGCCATTCTTCTGCCAAATGACTCGCCCCTACACCAAACATGATCATCGGTACACCTGTGTCTTTTAATTCCGTGAAAATACGTTCCATCGTCGGTTTGATGTAACGAACATAATCTTTCCGGCTAGTCGTTCCGACCCATGAATCAAAGATTTGGAACGCTTGGATCCCTGCATCTACTTGTGATTTGATGTAATCGATGACCATGTCACCTAGTTTCTCCATTAAGGCATGCCATACCTCAGGTTGTCCATACATCAATGCTTTCGTTTTATGGTATCCCTTTGAAGGTCCACCTTCAATCATATAGCTCGCAAGTGTAAATGGTGCCCCGGAAAAACCGATCAACGGTACTTCGAGTCGTTCGCGCAATAAGCGAATCGTCTCATAGATATACGGGATATCTTCGCGGTTAAATGGTTGCAGTGCTTCAACATCTGCCATCGTGCGAATCGGGTTCGCGATGACTGGACCAATGCCACTCTTGATTTCGACATCAACGCCCATCGATGGAAGGGGTGTCATGATATCTTTATACAGAATCGCTGCATCGACCCCTAATTGTTTTACAGGTAGTTCTGTCACATATGCGCCTAGTTCCGAGTCATGTGTAATCTCGAAAAGCGTCCGTGTCTTCTTGATTTCACGATATTCCGCTTGATAACGACCTGCTTGTCGCATGTACCAGACGGGAACGTGATCAATCTGCTCGCCACGGATCGCCCGCAAAAACGTATCATTGAATTTCTTCATCATAACTACCCCTTTATACTCGTTCTAACGCCCCAAAAAAACGTACGATAAGTTTGTGAACACAGAAACATTATATCTGAAATTAAGAAGCCTGTGCCAATAAATCGTTTACAAAATGACAGTTCTGTTACCAGTTCATGAAATGTTCACTGTTTCTTGTAAAGACCGAATGCAGCGTTTAACTGACCACGGATCAAGTCAGAACGTTGCTGTTCCGTCACCTTGCGTTCTTTTTCACGTATTTCATGTGTCCGCCATCCGTCTTCGATTTTTTCCGCGACTTCGACGAGTCGCTCAACATCCGTAAATGAATATTTTCGCGTCTTTCCGTTCGTCCGTTCTGGGAAGATCAACTTCCGTTCCTCATAGTAACGAATCTGACGTTCTGATAATCCGGTCAGTTCACAGACGATCCCGATCGACATCACCTTTTTTTCACGGTAGTTCATCTTCGTCACTCCTTTCCACAAAAATACCATGTCAGATTTTCTGACACAACACGTTTCTTCCAAAGTATTTCCGTCTAAAGTAAACACATACTTTAAATGGATAAAGGAGGAACGACAATGAAACTGGAACAACTCGCTATCTCAGTCGATACGTTTTATGTCTTATTCGCAGCACTACTCGTCTTTACGATGCAAATCGGATTCTTACTTCTGGAAACAGGGATGTTACGGGCCAAGAACGCGGGGCACGTCGCCGTCAAACAAATCATCAGCTTCTCGGTTGCCGCTCTCGCCTTTTGGGCGATCGGATTCGGATTGACGTTCGGTGACGGGAATGCCGTCATCGGAACAGAAGGATTCTTCCTACATGGAGGATTCAGCAGTCTCGACTGGTCGAACATCACGATCGATGTGAAGTTCCTCTTCCAGCTCTCGTTCGTTGCCGTATCACTTGCCATCGCTTGGGGCGGATTTGCAGAACGTGCCAAATTATCTGTCTATCTGTTATTCGGAACGTTTTTCGTTGCCATCATCTATCCGATCATTGCACGTTCCGTTTGGGCAGGCGGATTCCTCGGTTCGCTCGGGATGCAGGACTTCGCCGGATCAACGGTCGTCCATTTACAAGGTGGGATTGCCGCCCTTGTTGCTGCTTTACTGCTCAAGAAACGAATCGGTGCAGAAAAAACGCCGTTGCTCGGACACAACGTCATCTACTCTGTCGTCGGTGCCTTCATTCTCTGGTTATGTTGGTTCGGCTTCAACGCGGGTTCAACATTAACGATTGCCGATGGATTCTTTAGTTACGTTGCCTTGACGACGTTACTTGCAACTGCAGCAGGTGCTCTCGGTGCGCTTGCCATCTCGTTCTGGCACCGCCGTGTCGCAGATATCCCGTCGATCATCAACGGCGTCTTAGCTGCACTCGTTGCCATCACAGCAGCCTGTGCCTTCGTCGAACCGTGGGCAGCCGTCGTCATCGGCTTCTTAGCTGGTGTGATTACGTATGGCACAAGCATTCTACTCGCAAGTCGCGTTGATGATCCGCTTTGTGCCTTCTCCGTTCATGGCGTCGCTGGGATCTGGGGTACACTTGCAACTGGATTCTTTGCTTCACCTCGACTCGTTGAAATCACAGGTATCGGACAAGCCGGTCTTTTCTACGGTGGCGGTTTTACGCAACTTGGTGTCCAAGCACTCGGTGTCGTCTTTGCCGTCGTCATCGTCAGCGTCTTAAGTTATGCTTTCTTGAAGGTTCTCGATCTCACGATTGGTCTCCGGATCACGCGTGAAGACGAACTCCGTGGACTTGACGTCGCGGAACACGGGCAAGCTTCTTATGATCTTCCGGCTCCGGTCAGTAAGGAATTGCATATGGTCGAAGAAGAAGGTATTTCAAACGAACGTGTCAATTAATAGATGGTAATGAGAAAGAGCCTCTGCGATGAATGCTTATCGCGGAGGCTCTTTCTCATTACTTATTTTCGGGCGTAATACTCACCAATTAGAATTGCCAGCACTGCCCCACCAACGACATAAACGGACCCGCTCAACACGAATCCAATCAACGTCAAGACGATGCATTGACCGATTGCTGCGAAACGAATGATTTTTCGCTTCGCATGTATGGCATTCCCGAATGGCAGTAATCGCGTCAACAAGTGTTGGTCGACCGCTTTCGTGAACGGTGCCAATTGAAAACTCGTCAACCCACTGAATGCCGGAATCGCAAGCGTGATGAACCATACATTTCCGCTTGCCAACCACATGAATACCGCCCCAATCAATGTCAGCCGGACGATCAATCCGATCCCGTCCCCACTACGGATGAACTGTTTGACATACAAGTAATCAAATGTCGTTTGCGCTCGATGTGGAATCCGCTCGACCATGTTACTTAAGAGACGACGCCGTTTATACGTTGCTGTCAAATGGGGAACATCGACGAACCAATTCGCTAATCGGTAAAAACGATCGCGCGATTCCTGCTCGAGCGCAATCCACTCCCGTAACGGAAGGTGCTCCTGACGTTTCAGATGTAGGACGACCATTAAGAGCAAGGCGACGACGATCGTCATCCACGCCATATCGATGATGACGAGTAGCGCTGCTCCGAACGCATACAGTAATACCGTTCGATGCGCGACCCCTTCGAGCTTCGATAAGTTCGCTGCCGCCCCAAGTAGGGCAAGCGATCCTCCGAGCAGGACAAGTTCAAGCGGTGACGTCTGTTCCGTACGGACATAGAGGACGACGATTGCGAGGAATGGAAGGACTGCACGAAGCATTCCGAAAATCGCATTGTACGCTCTCACCTGTTGCATGAAGCCCAACAAGCGTGCAAGTACCGGCAGCAGAAAGACCTGATCCGCCTCCACAAGAAACGTTCGACTCGTCCGATAAAGCGGCAGGAGCAAAAATAATGCTGCCATGACGAAGCGACCCGGAAATGATGGATCAAGTTGGTCAAGAAACCGACCGTAGACGACTAACCCGTATAACACGACGAAATATACGGTAAACAGTAAACCTCCGTTTGCCATATATTTCGTGTACTTCACTGTCTCCGTCATCGCCGCCTGATACCGGTCCTTCCATAAGGAGTGGCTATTCATCGTTCCGCCTCCTCGATTGCGGCAACATATAGATCGTCGAGTGTTCCGTCCTGTAATCCATAGCGAGCCCGCAAAGCGGCTGTCGTCCCTTCTGCCGCGATATGCCCTTCGTGTAAGAGCACGAATCGGTTACAGTGACGTTCCGCCGTCTCTAATATATGTGTCGACATTAAAATTCCTTTTCCATCCTGCTTGAGCTCACTGAAGATCTGCAATAGTTCTCGGATCGCAAGCGGGTCGAGTCCGACGAATGGTTCATCGACAATCAACAGTTCGCTTCCCGTGACGAGCGCACATAAAATCATTGCCTTTTGCTTCATTCCCTTTGAGAAGACACTTGGAAACCACTCTAGTTGTTTTGTCATCCGAAGGCGTTCGGCGTAATGTTGTGCCCGCTCTATCGCAAGCGTTTCCTCGACATCATAGCCTTGCGCCATCAAGCGCAGATGCTCGCGTAACGTCAATTGTTCATATAACATCGGCTGCTCCGGAATATAGGCCACTTGACGACGATACTCTGTCTCATCCGTTGACAAATCTAAGCCGTTAATCCGTACCGATCCCGTCTTGACCGGTAACAGACCGAGGATATGTTTGATCGTCGTTGATTTCCCGGCACCGTTCAAACCGATCAGACCGACGAGTTCTCCTTGTCCGACTTCTAGATGAATGTCATGCAGGACGGTTTTTGATCCGTATCCGCCTGATAAATCCTTGATCTCTAATAACATATTTGCCACTCCCTTTAAGCTCATCGTAAGGTAGACCTTTTTCGACTTTCTAGCTTTGTGCCTCTTTTTTCAAAATATAATGTTTTAATACTTGTTTTTTCGGCAATTACTCTTAGTGTAATCGTTACATCAATATATGAAAACGATTTACATGCAAATCGAAAGTGAAATCGATGAATCGTTCATTCATTCTCTATCAAGTGGTCTAATCTTCTAGTCCTTTAAGCAAACGAACGATTTCAGATTTTTTCATTTTCGCACGTGTTTATAACTGCCTGAAAACAGGTAAAACTAATATGTAGAGGAGATGTTTAAAAATGGGATTCTTATGGGCATTAATCGTTGGTGGTCTCATCGGTTGGATCGCAAGTCTTATTATCGGGAAAGATGTACCGGGCGGCATCATCGGTAACATCATCGCCGGTTTCATCGGTTCGATGATTGGTCAAGCCATCTTTGGTTCAATGGGACCAGAAATTGGTGGCTTCGCAGTCATTCCGGCTATTCTCGGAGCAGTCATCTTGATCTTCATCGTTTCAGTTATTCTCCGGGCAGTACGCAAGTAATCATATATTCTAATTGAAAAGGAGTGTTTTGAATGGGATTCTTATGGGCATTAATCGTCGGTGGTATTATTGGTTGGTTAGCAAGCTTGATTTTAGGTAAAGATGTACCAGGTGGTATCATCGGTAACATCATCGCTGGTTTCGTCGGTGCATTGATCGGTCAAGCATTATTCGGAGATTGGGGTCCAATGGTTGCCGGATTCGCAATCGTTCCAGCTTTACTTGGCGCTATCATTCTTATCCTCATCGTATCGTTCATTCTCCGTGCGGTGAATAAACGATAAACCAAAATCCCTCGGACATGATGTCCGAGGGATTTTTTTAGTCTTTTAACTGTAACCACATGCCATCCTCTCGCTCAATGACTCGTTTTTCTGCTCGTATGTTCAACCATTCGAACACACCTTCAAGAAAACTAGATGGATACTCCCAAATCGTACCGATCCGTTCTTGTTTCTTCTCTTCCGGTTTGCCGGCAATCGCTTCTAGTTCTTCCGGCGTCTTATTTAAACGAATCAACAATTCCTGAACTCGATCTGACTGATAGGTCACTTCATATCCGTCATATCGCGCCCGATTCGCGACCGTCGAATCCGGTGCTCCAAACGTATTTTCGAATGCCTCACGGGAACGGCCTAAATATCCCGTCATCGTATCGATACTCTTACCGGTCCGCGCCTTGACTTCTGTCTCAAGTAACGTTTTGATATCGATCGCATATTCGTTCGATACAGTCGCCTCAAAACGATCAGCCAACTTAAAATCAACTGTTGCCGTCTCTTCATCCCCGACCTGGATCGTCTCCGATGCCCGCTCGGCCTGCCCTGATTGTTCCGCAGTGACTTGTATATCGTACTCACCAGGCGCCCGCTTCAGCACAAGCGGTTCTTCATTGATCGTACCGACGTCCTCACCGTCAAAAGTGACTTTTGTTCCAGGTACATCACTTGAAATCGCTACTCGTTGGGGATTCACTTCGAGTGAATACCGGTCATACCATAGCCATCCATTCTCTTTTTTTAACGTAAACAGATGCGTCTTGACCGTTTTTCGAGCCGCTTGATCCTGCTTGACCTGAGCAACGACACGTTTTGTCCGTTCTGAATCTGTTGTTAACCAATTGATCAACCGTGTCGCTTCGCTCATCGAAATGGGTTTTCCGTTCTCGCTTACGAAACGTTGAAATCCTTGCTGATCTTTTTCCTTCAATAGACTCGCAAGTCGTTCATCCGTTCGCTCCATCCTTGCTGCCTCTTGCATGTGACGCCCAAACCAAAGGGCACATAATAAGACAAGACAGACGATGATGGCGCTACCGATAAACATCCGCCGTTTTCGTTTTTTCTGTGCCGTCGAGGCTATTCGGGATGCCATTCACTTCTCTCCTTTTCTTCATTCGCTGTATGTTCCTAAGTGTATCGGGTTCCAGTTGACTGTCAATCGTGCGGAAGTCGGAAACTTTCCGTATACTAATATTATCTTACCCAAAGGAGTGGAGATCCCATGCAAAAAGAGTCATGCATCTTCTGCAAAATCGCTCGAAAAGAAGTGCCAGGACACATCGTATTCGAAAATGATCAAGTTTTAGCTTTTCTCGATTTATCACAAGTCACAAAAGGACATACGCTCATCATACCGAAACAACATGCAGATGATCTGTATGACCTTTCTACAGAACAGGCACAGGATGTCTTTGCGACGATTCCACAAATCAGTCGTGCGCTACAACAAGAAACAGGTGCTGCCGGAATGAATCTGTTATCCAACACCGGAAAGGTCGCTGGTCAATCTGTTTCCCACTTCCATCTCCACCTCATTCCTCGCCATGATAAACACGACGGATTCGGGGCTAAATGGGAAGTTCATAACGACGACTACACAGCGGATGAATTGGCTGAACTCGCTCAATCAATCGCCTCGCGGATTTAAGTCTGTTCTTTTTTCTTTTATTCTTAGAGAAATATTGCCGAAATAGGTTTCTTTCATTCAATTTTCGGTAAAATAATATGAAACAAATATTTTAATATTAAAAAGGAGGTTCCACATGTCGAAGCGTCCCGCCCGTAATTGGGTCGCTTTTGGTGCTACGCTATCCCTTGTGACTTTTTATGGTCTGAAGGCGCTTCGCCAAGGTACGAAAAGCGACTCTTCGAACGGTCATCAACGTCGAAATTCTTATTCTACAATCGTAACGAATGTGCAGGATTTGACCCAGGAGGGCAAGAACTTAGTAGAGACAGCCAAATCGTCTGGTATGCACTTCAAAGAGGAAGTCATGCAGAGCGTCTCGGAATACCAATCGGAAGTCCAAGCATCGCTCACGAAAATCCAGTCACTCGCTGATGAAGCGAAACAGGAAGCAGACCAGCTTTCTCCTCAAAAGTAAAGATCCGTTGCTTCGATTTGTTTTTGTATAGTTTGCATTTTGCGCGTTTGAGCCATTGTCACCTTTCGAAAGGATGAGTCAGATATGGAACACGAAAAGTTATATCCTGGACAGGAAGCGTTACTTTACAGTCACAAGATCGTCCAGTTAAGCAAAGCACTATGGAAAACGGTAGAAAAAGATTGGCAAAATTGGATTAAACCCTTTGATTTGAACATCAACGAACACCATATCTTATGGATTTCACATGCTCTTGGTGGCGCATCGATTTCTGAAATCGCAAAATACGGTGTCATGCACGTGTCGACGGCATTTAACTTCTCAAAAAAGTTAGAAGACCGTGGACTATTGACGTTCTCTAAAAAAGAGACGGATAAACGAAATACCTACGTCCAGTTGACGCCTGAAGGAGAATCGCTCTTGCTCGAGACGATTCAAGCTTTCCGTCCTGAAGAAAATGGTGTTTTCCGCGCGTCGCTTCCATTACAGGAGCTATACGGAAAATTCCCTGAACTCACAGACATATCCGCTATCGTTCGGCGTCTGTATGGTGATAGCTTCATGGATATCTTCGCTGAGACGTCGAAGATGATCACAGAAGAAGCAGATCGTCGTCCTCAGGATCCGGTCATGGACTCCATCAAAAAAGCATAACGATGTAAAAGCGTTTTAGCTCTTAGCTAGAATGCTTTTTTTAGGTCTAATTTCCTCATGACAGGGACATTACTACTATGTCTCAAGAGCGTTATTTCCCTCACAATTTCCCATAAAAATTATCCTCAACCGGTTACTTGGATGTGATAGCATGGAAAAGAGCAAGTATCTCTTGTCATGGCAAGATACAGCTGTCAACCAGATGAGAATATGATATGATAAAACGGTTGAAATAAATGGTAAATTAGGGGTGTATGTATGAAAAAGAAATTGTTAGGCGCAGCAGCAGTCGCAAGTGTATTTACGTTAGCAGCATGTGGATCGAATGACGAAGCCGTCATCAATTACAAAGGTGGCGAAGTCAACAAGGCTGACGTCCAAGAAGAAGCATACGAAAAAGCCGGTGCCCAAATTGCTTTCCAGCAAACGATGAACAAATTACTCGAGAAGAAATACGGTAAAGAAGTCACGGATAAAGAAGTGGAAGCAGAAGTCAAGAAAACAAAAGATCAATTCCCGGATAAAGAGCAGTTCAATTCTACATTGAAGTCTGCTGGTATCCAAAACGAAAAAGAATTCGAAAAAGTACTTCGCACACAGATGCTCTTAACAGAAGCGAAATCTGCGAAATCAAAAGTCACGGATAAAGAAATCCAAGAACGCTTCGATCAGGAAAAAGTAGAAGTCAAAGCGAGCCATATCCTCGTTGCGAAAGAATCCGAAGCAAAAGACATCAAAAAACAATTGGATGATGGTGCGGACTTCGCAAAACTTGCAAAAGAGAAATCAACGGATACAGGTAGCGGTGCTAAAGGTGGCGACCTTGGTTACTTCACAAAAGGTAAAATGGTCAAGGAATTCGAAGATTACGCGTTCAAGGATGGCGTTGAAGGTAAAATCTCCGATCCAATCAAAACACAATTCGGTTACCACATCATCAAGGTAGTCGACCGTAAAGAGAAAAAAGACTTCACGCTCGATAAAGAAAAAGCACGGATCAAAAAAGAACTAGCTACTGAAAAAGCGGCACAAGTCAACCCGAACGATATCTATCGTTCACTCATGAAAGAATATAACGTCAAAGTCGAAAACAAAGACTTTAAAGATGCGTTCGATCTAGATAAACAAGAGCAACAACAAATGCAACAACAAATGATGCAACAACAGCAGTAATCAAAAAGGAAGCCGCGGAGGCTTCCTTTTTTACTTTCTATGAGCTTCAAAATTAGCGCACCGTCCGGATTGGTGCCCGTTCGTATTGTTTCGGTAAAGCGACCGTATCCCCTAGCTCTGCAGCCGCGTGGTAAACCCAATACGGCTGGCGCAGCAATTCGCGCGCTAATAGGACAACGTCGGCACGACCGTTACGGACGATGTCTTCTGCATGCGCTGCTGTCGTAATCAATCCGACCGCCCCTGTTGCGATTCCGGTTTCTCGTTTTAACTCTTCCGCATAAGCGACTTGATAGCCCGGATAGACTTCCGGCACCGCATTCGCTACGACAGCACCTGAGCTACAGTCGAGTAAGTCGATGTTGCGTGCTGCTAGTTCTTTCGCAAGTGGAATATAGTCCGTCGCCGTCATCCCCTCTGCTGCATGATCCGCTGCTGAGATCCGGACCCAAATCGAAAGCTTCGAATTGGCCTGAATGCCTTCAATGATCTCTAACAACAAACGCATCCGGTTTTCGGTCGATCCACCATATCGGTCTTCACGTACGTTTGACAGTGGTGAGAGGAACGTGTTCAGTAAATAACCATGAGCACCGTGGATTTCAATGAAATCATAGCCGGCTTGTTCCGCCCGGATGGCACCATCAATGAATTGCTGTTTGATCGTCTCAATTTCATCCAATGTCAGACTCCGCGGATGATCGTATGTGTCATCAAACGGTAAATCACTTGGTGCGACAGGTGGTTTAGCCGTCGTACTTTTACGTCCGGCGTGTGCCAGTTGAATCCCGGCCTTTGCGCCCGCTGCTTTGACTTGATCCGCGATCCGTCTTAATCCGTCGATATGCGCATCGGACCAGATACCGAGATCTCCTGCTGAAATCCGACCATCCGGCGTGACAGCTGTTGCTTCCAGGATGACACCTCCGACACCACCCATTGCACGTGTCGCATAATGTGTGACATGCCAGTCCGTTACCAGTCCATCTTCTTTGGCACTGTACATGCACATCGGTGCCATGATGACCCGATTGCGGAATGTCAATGATCCGAGTTGAATCGCATCAAATAACTTTGTCTTCATCCTTACTTCCCCCTTATAGCTTCGGACGGTAAAAAGCACGATTGTCCAGCGCAAACGACCGCTCCGAGAATTGTCCTGGTTCAACATATTCAAGGAGGCGATCCATCATCGTCATCCGTGCATCGAGGTTATCGATCAAGAACAAAACTTCTGCTTCGCGCATCTGTGGCGCGACGGCAGATCCCCATTCCGGTCGACCGTGATGACTTAAGACGAGATGTTGCAGGACCGTCAGTACTTCTGCGTCGATTTGCAGTTCTGCTCCGACTTTTTCTAGTTCCGCCACCATCATCGTAATATGACCGACGAGTTTTCCAGGTAGCGTATATTCCGGTGTGACCGGATCGGATAACTCCTTGATTTTCGCATAATCGTGCAGAATGATGCCACTGATTAGCACATCACGGTTCAAGGTCGGATAAAGTTTGGCGATTTGATCCGCTAGACGCAACATCGACAGAACATGGTAAGACAGCCCCGAATAAAAAGCATGGTGATTCTTGACCGCTGCCGGATGCGTGAAATAGGCATCGAATCGTGACGTAATCAGATGCTTCACGAGCTTTTTCATGTCACCGTTTTGAATCGATTCGACGAACGCAAGTACTTCCGTTTCAATCTGTTCCCGTGGAATCGGTGCCGATTGGACATAATCTTCGACATTCGTTTCCTCAAGAACCGTGATTTGTTTGAGCTTCAGCTGTGTCCGTCCCCGATAGTCCATCACTTCTCCAGCGGCATGGACGATTGACTTCGGCGCATACTTCTCAAGATCGCTCGTATCCCACATCTTCGTCTCGATTTCGCCTGTCTTATCCGTCAAAATCAAAGTTAAATAGGGCTTCCCGTTCGCTGCGATTCCTTTGACTGCCTGTTTGATCATCGCCCGCTGATCGAGCGTCTCTCCAATCGCTAACTTACCGATTCCTTTCATGTTTGAAACACGTCCTTTATCTGTAAAATAGGTGTCTTTTTGATATTCCATTGACTACACTTAAGGCATATACTATTTCATTCTACTATATGGGAGTCATGAACATGGAACTGGAACCTCAATTTAATTGGTCCCGCTATCTTGATTTAGCTGACTATGAACAAACATTTCCGACGGCTATCGTCGATCAATCCGAAATGGACTGGATCACACAACTGCGCTCCAAAGATATGAACTTCACCCGCTCGGAAAAAGGGGTTCTTTATGGTGCTGTCGTAACATGGCAAAACCCGGTCGATAAAAGCGACCGACGCTCCATCTGCTTTTATGTAACGAAGGAAAAATTCATTACAATCGGACTGTCAGAGTCAATCGTGACACTCATCGCTCCCTATTCACCAGCCCATCCTTTCGCTGCTTTTTATACGATTCTTGCTTTACAGCTGAACACGTATTTTGCCGGCATCGATTTATTTGAGACGGAACTATTCTCAAGACAGGATGAGTTGCGCGGCAGCATCAATGAAGATTCGCTCGATAGTATCTTTGCTTTACGCGATACGATCGAGAACTGGTCCGATTTGATCGTTCCGTTTCAAGAACTCGTCATGGCTGGAGAAGAATCTTTTCTTGAAGAGAAGGACTACTTAGAAGATGTGTCGCTACAGCTTGCCACTAAGCGGGTTCAACGACTATTAATGCTCATCGAACACTATCAAAAGGATATCGAGGTCCTCCTTGACCTCTCGACGACCGTATCGAATTTTCGCGGAAATGAGATTATGAAGGCGCTGACGATCTTCACTGCCGTCGCGACACCGACGATGGCACTCGGTGCGATTTGGGGAATGAACTTTAAAATCATGCCGGAACTGGACTGGAGATATGGATATGCCTTTTCGCTCGGTTTAATCTTTCTCTCGACCGGCAGTATTTTTTATTGGATGCGATGGCGTGGTTGGTTAGGTGCGCTCGTTCGGATGCCAAAAAATAAGCGACCTAAAAAATAGATATCCGAACATAAGTTCGTTATACTAACTATATCACATGAGTTGAGAAGAGAGGTTGATCAGATGGAGCGAAAAATCATTCATATCGATATGGACGCCTTTTACGCTTCCGTCGAGCAACGCGACCGTCCTCGATTAAAAGGTGTACCCGTCGTCGTCGGTGGACCGCCTCATGCACGTGGGGTCGTCGCGACCTGTTCCTATGAAGCACGGAAATACGGCATCCATAGTGCGATGCCGTCAAGACGGGCGTTTCAGCTCTGCCCGCGTGCGGTCTTCATTCGTCCCCGCTTCGAGGTCTATCGTGCCGTCAGCGCCCAAATCATGGCGCTCTTTCGTGAAGTGACATCACTCGTCGAACCCCTCTCGCTTGATGAAGCCTATCTCGACGTCACGGAAAATTATTTTGATCAAAAAAGTGCGACTTATATTGCGCAATATATCCTGCAACAAATTAAAGAACGGACGGGTTTGACAGCCTCTGCCGGGGTCTCCAACTCAAAGCTCGTCGCAAAGGTCGCTTCCGGGTATGAAAAACCGAACGGCTTAACGGTCGTCCCACCAGAAGAGGTACTCGCCTTTTTATCCCCACTGCGAATCGGTGACTTACATGGAGTCGGAAAGGTCACGGAGCAGCTGTTACAAAAACAAGGGATTCAAACGGTGGCTGATGTACAGCAAATGCCCGTCGAACAGCTACGGGCACTCCTTGGTCGCGACCGGGGAACGGATCTGCATGCGATGGCACATGGAATCGATGAACGACCGGTTCGTCCGGAACGCGAGCGAAAATCGATTGGTTCTGAGACGACCTTTGAAGAAGACACGGAAGATATCGATACGATTTTCGAGACGTTGATCCGGGAATCGAAATCAGTCATTGCAACACTGCAGCAGAAAGAACTCGTCTGCCGCACGATTACGATCAAATGGAAGACTGATACATTCCAGTCTCGCTCGAAACGGCATACGTTTATAGAAGAGACGGCGGATGAAGAACGTTTACTTGAGGAAACAACGAAACTGTTCAATGGTATCACTTTCGACGGACCGATCCGCTTGATTGGTATGACGGTCAGTCACCTTACTACTCCTCCGGCTGCGAGACAGCTGACGTGGCAAGATTTGGACTTGCGCTTGTAAAATGAACGGCTATTCATTATACTGAATACAAGACCGATCAGACAAGGGAGGAACAAGTATGCAGTATACGATTACAGTCTTTTCAGATCGTGGTGAAACGTTGCTCGATGACGCCTTCGAAGCAGAGTCGGATGGACAGGCACGAGAAGAAGGGATTCGACGTCTCAATGAGAGTGGATACGCCCATCACGCAGCTCGTGTCACACGTTCAGGTCGTTTGATTCATTTCGAGCGAGCCTACTTGCCACGGATCGTCCCTGCTTCATCTTGAGCGATACATGAAAAAGGAAGACGCGCCAGCTGGCGCGTCTTCCTTTTTCATTACTTATTGAACGTCGTCTTGTTGCTCCATCATTGGCGCGTAGAGCTCTTCTAACGGCTTCATGATGATTTGTGTGACTTCCGTCAACATCGTGTGCATCCGTTGCTCTTCTTGCATCAACTGACTGATCAGTGGGTTGTTTTGTACTTCAAGCATTTTTGTTTGAGCAGACGCCATATCGTCTGGTGTGATTTCTTCACCTTGCATCTGTTTTTGTTGCAATTCAAGTTGGATGTTGCGGAATGAAGCGAACAATTCGTTCGATTCCGGATCCGCGTTAACTTGCGTATACAAATCTTTTAATGTCGTGTACTCCGAAGTTTCACGTAAAGCACGCTCCAGTGTGTACGCGTGATCGTATAAGTTTGTTTCTGCCATGAATAAACCCTCCAATTTGTTTAGACGAGATAGATTCCCGCCTGTATCAACCCAATTAAACCACCTAATAACCCTCCAAGCCAAGTGATAGCCCGGAATTCCCGCTTAGAAATCGAAAGCACGATCTCTTCCAAGTAGGCTGTATCGAGCAGATCGACCTCTTCTCGAACGATCGTTTCAATATCGAGCGTCTGCAAAATCTGACCGAGCTGATTCGTCGTCCGCTCAAACAGATGATCGATGACGACCGGCATATGCTGCCCGAGTATCTGTGACTCGAATGGTTCGAACCAGACGCGAAGCGGTGTATCGAGCATCGTATTAATCGGCAAACGGGTCACGATTTGTTCTTTGACCGTTTGACGGATCCGCGACTCTGTCTCTTCCGTCATGTATGACGATAGCGGGCGATTGAGCCCTTTCTGCCATTCCTGACGTAACAACGATAAAATGAATTGAGCAGTCGACTCTGATTGAAGTACCCGTTTTAACTCCGGTTGAATCATGTCGACGACATTGACATTCGCGAGTAGCATCCCGAACATCCCGCCACCAAGTCGTTGTTGAATGAATCGGGCAACGGTCTCCTCCAGTTGGATACGTCCTTCAGGACTATCAAAATAATCCTCAGCTTGTTGTAAGATGGACGCTACAAGGTGTGGCATGACTTCTTCGATTTTTTGCTCCCCTGCTTCGCCGATCAGTTCCCGTACGGGTTGATCACACCACTTACTCATCAAACGAGTGAATTCCTGTTCCAAATAATAGCTGATTTTACCCTGAATCCGTTGTTTCGGTTCATCGATGAACCGACTGAGCCATGATTCCGTCGTTTCTTCGGAGCGCGTCCATTTCGTGACTTCTTGTTCGACGAGACGAGTGACCGCCTCTCGAACGGCTGGCGATGCAAGACGCTTCCCGATTCCTTCTGGTGTCAGCAGATGTTTAACGACGGTCCGTCCGAGATTTGCTGCGAGCTCATCCCGTCGTTTCGGAATCAGACCAGGTGTGAACGGTACCCGGTATTTGCCGATGTATTTCGGCTCAAGTGGCCGAAACAACATCCGAATCGCCAAATGATTCGTGACAGCACCAATGACGACACCGATAACAACGATTCCGACAAGTTTCAACACGAGTAAAAACGAATCTGACATAAGTTATCATTCCTTCCGATTTTCGACTTATGGTAAAGTCGAGATAGTTATGTACGATTTAGGAGTGATGCCGTGTGTTACGACAATTGATGACTTTATTCAACGATCAGCTTACCACCGACCCGAATCTGTATTGCCAGGAACAGTATAGCGTATATCGCCTCTCAGATGGGCTTTGTTTCGGAATCAAGACGAACGCGATTTCCAAACGGGAGCAACAACTGCTCGATGTATTCGCTGAACGCGTCATCACGACGTCCCGGTCCGATATCGATTTATGGCGCGAGCGTCTCCAATCTGCTCATGCGCTGGAAGACCAGCCCTTTCGGCTCGTTCATTTTTTGTTTGATCCGATCGATGAACGGACGAGTGAAGAGATTCAGCAACTCCTCTCTTCTTTCTTTTCGCAAACGAGCCGGCTCATCCCTTTTAGCACGCACCGTTTTACAGTGATCGAGCGAGAAGATTTTGCAATTGAAGCGGACCTTCATGATTTATTTTTAGCGCTACAATCGGATTTCGTCCTCGACGGAAAGGTGCTGATCGGTCAACAACGTGGCACCGGTGATATCGCCGTTCAGTTCCAACTCGAACAAGCCGCATTAACTTCCGTTCCAGCGATGCACATTGAGCGGTTTCTTCCTGCCATGATACGTCTTGCAGGTTTAGACGAGCGCTACCGGCACTTGCTCATCGAACGATTCCTGACACCTCTTGAAGCAGAGGCGCGCGAGACGGTTCTTGCCTTTTGTCGGGCTAACTTGAATGTCTCCCTGACAGCCAAACATCTATTCCTGCATCGGAACAGTCTCCAGTACCGACTCGACCGTTTGACGGAACAGACGGAAATCGATGTCCGGTCGTTTGAAGGAGCTACTTTCCTTTATACCTTGCTGCTTGTGGCATGATGCCTAATTGAAAACGTTTGCATTTAGTCAGGTTGTCCATAGGCAGACTCCCTGACTTCTTTTATACTAAATCTTGTAAGCGTTATTATTTCATCATTTACATTAGGGGGAACTACACATGGCTGAAATTCGTCTTGAACATATCGATAAAATCTACTCAGGTGATGCAAAAGCGGTTGATGACTTCAACCTTCACATTAAAGATAAAGAATTCATCGTCTTCGTCGGACCATCAGGTTGCGGTAAATCAACGACGCTCCGGATGATCGCTGGGCTCGAAGAAATCTCAGGTGGGGATTTCATCATCGACGGTAAACGCATGAACGATGTAGCGCCAAAAGATCGTGATATCGCGATGGTCTTCCAAAACTACGCGCTGTATCCACACATGAACGTCTTCGATAACATGGCGTTCGGATTAAAGCTTCGGAAGTTCCCAAAAGATGAAATCAAGCAACGCGTCGATAACGCAGCTCGTATCCTTGGTCTTGAAGAATATCTCGAGCGGAAACCAAAAGCGCTTTCTGGTGGTCAGCGTCAACGGGTAGCAATCGGTCGTGCCATCGTCCGGGATGCGAAAGTCTTCTTGATGGATGAACCGCTCTCGAACTTGGATGCAAAATTACGTGTCCAAATGCGGAAAGAAATCATTCAACTGCACAAACGCCTCGAGACGACGACGATCTACGTCACGCACGATCAGACGGAAGCGATGACACTCGCGACACGGATCGTCATCATGAAAGCCGGAATCATTCAACAAGTCGGTACGCCAAAAGAAGTCTACGATCATCCGGACAACATGTTCGTCGCTGGATTCATCGGTTCACCATCGATGAACTTCTTGACGGGTAAACTGGCGGAAGACGGTCTCTTCCATGTTGCAGGAACAGAAGAGAAGTTCGAAGTACCTGAAGGAAAAATGAAAGTTCTCCGCGATCGCGGGTATACGAATAAAGATCTTGTCCTTGGAATCCGTCCAGAAGACATCCATGCGGAACTGATCTATCAAGATACGAAAACAGCACACCGTTTCCCGGCACAGATCGAAGTGTCCGAATTGATGGGGGCAGAGTCTTACCTCTACTCAAAAGTCGGACAACAAGCGTTCACGGCTCGTGTCGACTCACGTTCACACGTCGAGATGGGATCACAGCTTGATCTCTTCTTCGATATGACAAAAGCACACTTCTTCGATGCTGCAACAGAAGCAACGATTCGTTAATTTCACCATCGCTCAGTGACGATGTTTCAGACTGTCCTTTTAAGGGCAGTCTTTTTTATTGACAGACGTTCCTGTAACTTTGTATGATACTGCTTGTAGCTTAAAATTAATCCTATTTGAAAACTAGGAATTGAAATCATTTATTTATAAAGGAGAGAGCGCTATGAAACACGGTTTGAAATTAGCTGTAGCAGCATTATCGACAGCGGGGGTGCTTGCAGCATGCGGCGCTTCGAACGATAACGCAGGTTCTGATAAAGAATCAAAAGTCATTACAGTCGGAACGGAAGCAACATATCCGCCATTTACGTATAAAGAAAAAGGAAAATTGACGGGTTATGACATCGACGTCATGAATGAAGTCGCAAAACGTGCCGGCTATAAAGTCGATTACAAAGCGATGGACTTCAAAGGACTGATCCCAGCACTTGATTCAAAACGAATCGATGTCATCGCGAACCAAATGGGGATTACACCTGAGCGTCAAGAAAAGTACGCTTTCTCTGACGCCTATACGGTCTCGGGTTCAACAATCATCGTCAATAATAAAACAAACGATATCAAGACACTCGACGACTTAAAAGGAAAGACAGTCGGTTCGACACAAGGTTCGCTTTATGCCAAAACAGCTGAAAAAGCAGGCGCTAAAGTGAAATATTATAAAGGTGCGAACCAGGTCTTGAAAGACCTTGAAGCAGGTCGTGTCGATGCAGCGATGAACGACCGTCTCTTCGTCTTGACGGAGCTCAAAAAAGCGGGCTATAAAGTCAAGGCTGTCGGTGAGACATTCGATAAAAACGAGTCGGGCTTCATGATGGCAAAAAACAGTAAGTATGCAGAAGATTTCAATAAAGCACTCGCTGAGATGCAAGAAGACGGCACTCTTGCAAAAATCGGTAAGAAGTACTTCAACGAGGATATCAGTAAGTGAGTGAATTACTGACGATTGTCCGGGATAACTCGGACGTCTACGCAAAGGCGATTGGCACGACCCTTCTAGCAAGTGGTCTCGCCATCGTCTTTGCGCTTATTCTCGGGTTGCTTCTTGCCGTCATGCGTGATAGCCGCCTTGCCGTCTTCAGCGGTTTTGCACGTTTATACGTCTCGTTCTTCCGTGGAACGCCACTCTTGTTGCAAATCTTGATTTTGTATAATGGTCTTGTTGCGCTTCAATTGACTGGATTCCAGGCTCTTGCTTTCGGTTTGTCGCTTCACTTTTCCGCCTATATCTCGGAATCGTTCCGCGCTGCCATCTCCTCTGTCGATCGTGGACAATGGGAAGCAGCTGACTCGCTCGGCATTCCGCGTCGCAAGACATTCAAGGATGTCATCTTGCCGCAAGCATTATCACGAGCCATTCCGCCGCTTTCAAACTCGGTCATCGATATCATCAAGTCGACATCGCTCGGAACGATCGTTGCTGTTGAGGAATTGACGTATGTCTCTGACCAGATTTCAGCGACGACGTATCTTGTCATGCCGTTGCTGCTGTTCTCTGCTGCGATTTATTGGATCATGTCGACCCTTATTCAAAGCTTGCAGCATCGTTTAGAAGCACGTTTCAGTATTCCAGAATGAATTTTCCACACTTGGAACCGTCAGGATTTCAAGTGTGTTTTTTTAGATTTTTTTAGGTTTAGTACTAGGCAATCCGGGAATAATCAAGTATACTAATAAAAATCAGAATTATCTGACAACTTACAAAGGAGCGTGGCCGAGATGAAACAAGTAATTGAAGCTTTCCGTAGACAAGATGCAGAGCAGCGAATTCCAGTGCTACGTCTCGAAATCGATTATGAGCTCAGTACGCTCTTCGATGCGATTCAAGTCAATGACCAAGCTGCTGTATCCGCCAGTAAAGATCGTCTAGATAAATACCGTCAGGAGATGCTTCGCTTAGAAGCTTAACCTCATAGATCCCCCATCTCTCCTCCCCCTTGAGATGGGGCTTTTTTTGTCTGTTTCTGCGTTCGTATACAAATACAGGGGCTGACCTTGGCGTCAACCCCTGTTCGCTTCGCTATAAAAGAATGTGATGAAAGGACGTTCGTTTCACCTTAATCTCAAATTAATCGACGTCACGACCTCGTGATGCCTTCAAAATCTCAAACCACTGCTCGCGTGTCAATGACAGCTTCGTCGATCGAACAGCAGATTCAATGCGTGCAATCTTACCAGAACCAACGATTGGCATGATACGTGCTGGATGCTTGAGCAGCCAGGCATAGGCCACTTCGTCGATTTCCTCTGCTCCGATCGTCTCCGCAATCTCAGCTAATTTTTCCCGTAACGGTGCGTATTGCTCGTCCTTGAAGAGACGGCCGCCCGCAAGCGGACTCCATGCCATCAACGGCATCTCATTTTCATGACAGAGATCAACCGATCCGTCCTCGAAGTGTTTCAGTTCTGAAACCGACAACTCAAGCTGGTTCGTCACGAGCATGAACGGTAAGCGTGACTGAATCAGACTTTGTTGCGCAGGGGTATGGTTCGAGAGACCGAATGTCCGTACCTTCCCTGCGTCTTTTAATTCAACGAATGCCTCCGCGATCTCGTTCGGATCCATCAACGGATCCGGACGGTGAATCAATAACGTATCGATGTATGCGACGCCGAGTTCGTGAAGCGAGCGGTTCACTTGCTTGATGATATGCTCTTTCGTCGTATCATAATACGATAGCGATTGATCCGAGAAGTGATTCCCCTTCATCTTGATGCCCGTTTTCGTGACGATTTCCATCCGGTCACGTAGCTCCGGTTTTAAGGCGAGTGCTTCCCCGAATAAGCGTTCATTCGTGTAATCACCGTAGATGTCGGCGTGATCAAACGTCGTAATCCCTAAAGCAAGACAGGCTTCGATCAATTCGAGACGCTCTTCCTTCGTCATCTCCCATTCATTCAGTCGCCATAAACCATGAATGATGCGTGAGAATGATAAATCTTCTGTTAACTGAATCCGTTCCATCTGTCCTTCACTCCCCTATTGTATAAACTCTATCTCGTTTACTGTACCTCAAAATGGTACCGGTTGCACGAATTTCACTTTTTAATGCGTTGAGACAAAAAACAGGAACCCGTCGACGACGGGTTCCTGTGTAAGACTTATTGAATTTGTTCGACTTCTTGCATGACTTCGTCTTCAATTTGCTGACGTTTTCGTGTCGTCTCGTCAGCATCAGGTGACGTGACGCTGAAGTAGAATTTGATCTTCGGTTCCGTACCTGATGGACGAAGGCAGAACCATGACCCATCGCTGAGCGTGAACTTCAGCACGTTGGATTTCGGCAAATTGATTGGTGAAGGTTGATGTGTCTTCAAATCGTGCGCAATGCTCGCATCGTAGTCTTCGAACAAGACGACCTGTTCTCCCGCCACTTGTTTTGGTGGATTCTCACGGAATGTATCCATGATACGACCGATTTGCGCCACACCGTCCTTCCCTTTAAGTGTAAGCGAACGGAGTGATTCTTCGAAGTACCCGAACTGCTCATAAATCGCTTGTAAGGCCTCATAGAGCGTTCGTCCTTCTTTCTTATGGTACGCAGCCATCTCAGCAGCTAACAAGCATGCTTGGACGGCATCCTTATCGCGACAGAAGTCACCGATGAGGTACCCGTAACTTTCTTCGTATCCGAAGAGGTATTCGTATTCACCCGATGCATTGTATTGTTTGATTTTTTCCCCGATGAACTTAAAGCCTGTCAACGTGTTCTCGACGTGGAGATCATAGTGACGTGCGATCAATGCGCCAAGTTCTGACGTAACGATCGTTTTCGCAACGAAACCATTCGCCGGCAGTGTTCCCTGCGCCGCTTTTTGTGACAGGATATAGTCGAGCAGCAACGCGCCTGTCTGATTCCCTGTCAAAACGGTCCATTCGCCGTTTTCATCACGCGTCGCAACCCCGACACGGTCAGCATCCGGATCCGTCGCAATCAAGATATCGGCATCCGCCCGGTCACCGTATTCGATGGCGAGCTTAAAGGCAGCATGTTCTTCCGGATTCGGTGACGTCACGGTCGGGAACGCACCGTTCGGCTCCGCCTGTTCCTTCACGACTGTCACATGTTCGAAACCATACCGTTTCAACCCTTCTGTTACCGGAACAAGACCTGTTCCGTGAAGCGGTGTAAAGACGATTTTTAAAGGATCCGTTAATTCTGATTGAATCGAAGGTAAGACACGAATCGTCTGTAATTGTTCTTGGTATGCGTCGTCGAGTTCTTCTCCGACGCGGACAATCAAGCCGTTCGCACGAAGGACTTCTTCCGACTCAAGTTCAATCGATAACTCATCTTCGATTTGGCTGACGTACGAAACGAGTTCATCCGCTTCTTTTGGTGGAAGTTGACCACCATCGTCGCCGTAGACTTTATAACCATTGTATTCTGGTGGATTGTGACTCGCCGTGATGACGATCCCGCCTGCTGCCTGTAAAGAACGAACGGCAAACGAAAGTTCTGGTGTCGGACGTAGACCGTCGAAGAGATACGCTTTAATCCCGTTACTTGCAAGCGTCCGTGCTGCTTCAAGCGCAAACTCTGGTGAAAAATGGCGTGAATCATGCGCGATGACGATTCCTTTTGCTGCCGCTTCTTCTCCCGATGCTTTAATGAAGGCCGCAAACCCTTGTGATGCCTTTCGGACCGTATAGACATTCATCCGGTTTGTTCCGACACCGATTTCTCCGCGCATGCCACCTGTTCCAAATTCGAGTTCTTTGTAGAAGGCCTCTTCGGCTGCTTTTTCATCCGTTGCTAACGTGACTAATTCTTCTTTTAATGTACTGTCGAGATCAGTGAACTGATCCCATTTTTGATAGGTTTCTTTCCATGACATGGTAAATCGACTCCTTTTTTAATGAGGGTAAGACTTGCGATGATGCGACACCTTTCATATGATTAACACTAGAAAGGTTAGGTGATGAGGCATGTTTCCCACGATTCAAATGGCAGACTTACAGCAACTCGTCCGAACGGATCAGATTCGCTGGTTCGACTGCCGGTATGACTTACAACAACCTGAATATGGTCGGAATGCGTTCTCGCAGCAACATGTCGAAGGCGCACAACATCTCGATTTAATGACCGATTTATCTGGTCCGCTCGACGACGTCGGCGGTCGGCATCCACTTCCGTCAAAGGAAGCATGGCAACAGACACTTGAACAACATGGTGTCACCCCGGAAGACTTCGTCGTCCTGTATGATGACGGTTTTCCATACGCAGCACGTGCGTGGTGGTTGTTTAAGTGGATTGGACATGAACGCGTCGTCGTTCTAGAAGGAGGCTTCTCTGCTTACCTGGCGTTCGACCTTCCGGTGACAGACGAGATCACCCGCTACCCGTCTTCACATTATCCGCCTCGTTTCCAAGATGAGATGCTTGTTTCATTCGATCAATTAAAAGAGCAACTTTCAGAAACACTACTCGTTGATTCACGTGCCCCAGACCGCTATCGCGGTGAAGTAGAACCGCTCGATCGAGTCGCCGGACATATTCCCGGTGCCGTCAACTGTTACTTCGAACAAGCATTATCACCAGAAGGAAGATTGCGGGATGCGGAAGACTTAAAAGAACTGTATGCCGACATCTTACCGATCGAAGCGCCGATCCTCTATTGCGGTAGCGGTGTGACGGCATGCGTCAATGTCATCGCTCTTCATTCACTCGGAAAAACCGATGTCCGGCTCTATGCTGGCTCTTACAGTGATTGGGTCAGCCGTGACCAGGACGTCTCAACTTCGTAAAAGCAAGACACAGACAGAACTATCTGTCGGTGTCTTTTTTTGTTTTACAGTTGAATCGGCTTGATATTCCAGATCGCATTCGCATACTCTTTGATCGTTCGATCACTTGAGAAGACACCTGACCGGGCAATGTTCAGGATGACTCGTTTATACCATTCCTCCGGTTGTTGATACATCCGGTCGATTCGTTCCTGTGCCTGTTGATACGACAAGAAATCCTTCAGGATCAGATACTCATCATTATACGTCAATAACGAATCATAAATCGCTTGGAATTCACCCGGTGCGAACAACGTGCCGTCGACAAGGCTATCGACGATCCGCCGTAACTCCGGCTGGGCACTGTATTGGTCATACGCACTATAACCACCGTATTTTTTGTAATTCATGACTTCCTGTGGTGTTAATCCAAAGATGAAGATATTTGGATCACCGACCTCGTCTCGAATCTCGATATTCGCTCCATCGAGTGTTCCGATCGTCAAGGCACCATTCATCATGAACTTCATATTTCCTGTTCCTGATGCTTCATAACTTGCAGTTGAAATCTGTTCACTGACGTCACTTGCCGGGAAAATTTTCTCTGCAAGCGATACCCGGTAGTTTTCAAGGAAGACGACTTTCAAGTATGGACTGACGTCTGGATCCTGATTGATCAAGCGAGCTAACGCATTGATATAACGAATGACTTCTTTTGCATAATGATAGCCCGGCGCCGCTTTGGCACCAAAAATGAATGTCCGCGGTGTCATCGTAAACGACCGGTCTTCCTTCAGGCGGTAATACAAGGAATGAATGTGTAACGCATTCAAAAGCTGTCGTTTATACGCATGCAGCCGTTTGACTTGAACATCAAAAATCGACGTCGGATCCACCGTAATTCCGGTCTCTTTTTCAATCAGCGTTGCCAGTTCTTCTTTACGCTTCCGTTTAATCCGGGCGATATCCTTCTGTAGCACCGAATCCTCTGCCCACTTCGTCAAATGTTGCAAATCGGACGGATGATGAATCCAACTATCTCCGATTGCTTCAGTCACGCGCTCAGCCAGTAACGGGTTCGAAGAGAGGAACCAGCGTCTGTGCGTAATGCCATTCGTCTTATTATTGAAGCGGAGCGGGAACATCTCATAGAATAACCGCATCTCCCGTTGCTTCAGGATTTCAGTATGGATTTGTGCGACACCGTTCGTTGAATGTGTGCCGACGACAGCCAAGTTCGCCATATTGATTCGGTCATCCGCAATGATGGCAATATCGCGCATATGCGCTTCCATGTGCGGATAATTCGCAAGGACATCCTTGCAGAACCGTCGATTGATCTCTTCGATGATGAGATAAATGCGTGGCAAGAGACGACGGAACAGCTCGACCGGCCAGCGCTCGAGCGCTTCCGATAACAGGGTATGGTTCGTAAACGACATGACACTTTTCGTGATCCGCCACGCTTCTTCCCAGCCATATCCTTCTTCATCGACAAGAATTCGCATCAATTCCGGAATGGCGACGACCGGATGTGTATCGTTGATATGAATCGCGATATGATTGCCGAGCTGTTTCAATGAATGGTTTCTTTTCTTGAAGGACGTCAGGATACTCCGTAATCCCGCAGAAACGAAAAAGTATTGTTGCTTCAGACGTAGTTCTTTTCCTTCATAAGTCGTATCATCTGGATACAAAAATTCAGAAATCGTCTGAATCGATTGTTTATGTGCCAGCAAATCCTTATAGTTTCCGCGATATTGACTAAGTAATTCATCGTCATCGAGCGGCGACTCCGCACTCCAAAGTCTGAGATTATTGACGATCCCGTTTTGGTACCCGACGATTGGCATATCATAGGGAACCGCACGAACGATTTCCGCTGGTTCGTGATGGACACGATACCCATCACCGACTTCTTCAAGCCAGACATGTCCGCCGAAAGGAACGTCGACCGCTTTATCGGATCGTCTGATTTCCCACATGTTGCCGTTCTTCAACCAATTATCCGGTAACTCGACTTGATAGCCGTCGATGATTTTTTGTTTGAACAGACCATATTGATAACGAATTCCGTTTCCATGTCCCGGAAGACCGAGTGCTGCCAAGGAATCGAGGAAACAAGCCGCTAGACGACCGAGTCCGCCGTTTCCGAGTCCTGGTTCCGGTTCTTCTTCCGTCAAATCGCTAAGTGTATAACCGAGTTCGCCGAGCCCCCGCTCGACATCCTTCAGGACATCGAGGCTTAATAAATTGTTATGCAGAAAACGCCCGAGTAAAAACTCGAGGGAAAAATAATAGACTTGCTTACTTTTTTTATGAATATACGTTTCCTTCGTGCGGAGCCAATCCGTCGTAACCGTCTCACGCACCATATAGGCAAGCGTCTGATAGATATCATTTTCAGTTGCTTCCGTAATCGCCTTGCCATGCATTGAAACGAAACGTTCCGTAAACCTCTCCTTGAACTTCTCTTTATCTTTGAACATGCAGTAACCCCTTTTCCCAGTGACACGATCAAGTGGCAGACGGTGCAATCAAGCGATACAGCGCTAAGTATTCGTCCGCTGAGCGTAACCAACTGAAATCTTCGTTCATCGCTGTCTCGATCAGATGCTGAAAGACCGGTTCATCGTGATAGACCTCGATGGTACGCTTAATCGCTTCCAAAAACTCATGTGCATTATAATTCGCGAAGGAGAAGCCGTTTCCTTCTAAGGTGAACTGATTGAACGGTTTAACCGTATCGCGAAGTCCGCCTGTTTCTCGTACGACCGGTAGACAGCCGTACTTCATTGAAATCAGTTGGCTCAGACCACATGGCTCAAAACGGGACGGCATCAGGAATGCATCGCTCCCGGCATAAATACGCTGGGCGAGTCCGACATCGAATCCAATATAAGACGCAACCTTATCGGGACGAATCGACGTTGCATGATGGAACAGCCCTTCATATTCTGCTTCCCCAGATCCAAGAATGATGAACTGGGCATCGAGTTCGAATAAATCCGGCAAGATGTGAGCAAGCAAATCAATTCCTTTTTGATCGACGAGCCGTGAGACGAACCCAAACAGCGGGACATCCGGATTAATCGGAAGACCTACTTCTTCTTGCAGCGCAGCCTTATTTTCAGCCTTTCCTTCCGTGAAGGTATCAACCGAATAATTTGCGACAAGATGCGCATCATGGGCCGGATCGAACTGACGGTAGTCGATTCCATTCAAAATCCCGCGGACGTCAACAGCACGATGTTGCAAGACAGGCTCAAGCGTCTCCCCATAATACGGATCCATGATTTCATCACGATAGGACGGACTGACCGTCGTGATTTGGTTCGAATGGACGAGTCCGGCTTTCATGTAATTGACGAGACCGTTATGAGCGATACCGTCCGCCGTGAAATGCTCTTGACTCAATCCAAGCAAGTCCCCAAGTACTTCTTCCGGGAAGACTCCTTGGTACTGAAGGTTGTGGATCGTAAAGACCGTCTTGATGTCCTGATAGCGCTCCAGATGTTGATAATGAATCCGCAGGAATGCTGGTACGACACCCGTCTGCCAATCGTGACAATGGATGACGTCCGGAACATCCTCTCGGTCGACATGTTGGATCATTTCAAGGACAGCGCGCGAGAAGTAGGCGAATCGCTCCGCATCATCATAATGTCCATAAATGACACCATCTCGTTTAAAGTAATATTCATTATCGATGAAATAAAACGTCACACCATCCTGTTTCAGGCGGAGGACTGCACCGAATTGCTGACGCCAGCCGACCGGAACGATGAAATCGAATAAGAATTCCATCTCTGATTTGTATTGCTCCTTGATTTGACCATAATTGGGCAAGACGACTGAAACGTCCGCCCCTTCCTCAGCAAGCGCTAAGGGGAGCGAGCCGACAACGTCAGCTAGCCCCCCTGTCTTGATGAAGGGTGTCGCTTCCGTGGCAGCAAACCATACCTTCATAAGTGACATCTCCTTTAAACGATTGTTTGTTTTTTAATGACGATCGGCTCTTCTGCCGTACCGCGAATGACTTGACCGCGTTTGACGGTGACTTCCTTATCGAGAATCGCATACTCGACGACTGCCCCTTCTTCGATGACCGATTTTTGCATGATGATCGAATTTTTAATGCGGGCGTGTTTTCCGACTTTGACTCCGCGGAATAAAATACTGTCTGTCGTCGTCCCTTCTAACTTACAGCCATTGGCGACGAGTGAGTTCTTGATAGCAGAACCCGGTAAATAACGCGTTGGCGGCTCATGCTTGATTTTTGTATAGACATGCTGGAAGTCATTGATTGCGCCCCATTGCTCAAGCAACAGCATACTCTCACGGTAGTACGAGCGAAGCGAATGGATGACTTGCGACGTCCCACGGTATTCATATCCATGTACATGTAGGCGATTCAATTGTGAGCGAATGATGCTTTGTAGCAAATCGTATTCACCGCGTGCAATCGCTTCGTCGATCAATCGGACGAACAGATTCTTCGACAGGACGACGGTCTCCATGTAGAACGTCTCGTCCGTCGGCTGGAAGCCGCGGGATCCGATTGCTGTCACGCGATTTTGATCGCCGAAACGAATCGGACGACAATATTTACAAGGCAACTCACGTTTCGTGTAAACGACTGTAATATCCGCATTCGATTCTTTATGTTCGCGCAAGACATCGCGATAATCTACCGCTGATAAGATATTCGAACCAGAGACGACGACATAATTTTCTTTACTCCGCAGGAAGAAATCACGGTGAAGATGGAAATTGGACAAATCTCCCCGGAATTCATTCGCATCTTGAGTCAAGGCAGGTGGGAAGATGTACAGACCGCCATTTGACCGGTCAAGATCCCATTCCTTACCGGACCCTAGATGATCCATCATCCCGCGGTACTTTTCAAGAGTGAAGATACCGATGTTTGCGATATCATTTTGAACCATGTTCGTTAATGTAAAATCGATCAACCGATAACGACCGGCAAATGGAACTGCCGCTAAGTTACGATGCTCCGTCAATTCCTTGAAAAATCCTTCTTCGCCACTCAGATTAATGACACCTAATAAATCGACCTTCATCTCGTATATCCCCCTTATTGAATCGCTTCTTTGATGACTTCATTCTTTTGGACGACACTGTCTGCTTCGATGACGAAGACTTCTCCGTCCGGTGATCCGATTGTCGCACCATCTTCAACGATGACACCATCTGCTAGAATTGCGCGATGAATCGTGACATCACGTCCGATTTTGACATTCGGGAAGATGACCGAATCCTTGACGAGTGACCCTTCTGCCACTTCTACACCATGGAAGAGGACGGAATGATTGATTTCGCCTTCAATGTGGCATCCTTCATTGATGATCGATGTCTCAACCGTCGCAGCATTTCCGATATATTGAGGCTGTTGATTCGGGTTGACCGAATAGACTTTCCAAGACGGGTCATACAGATCGAATTCCGGTTCTGCCGTCAACAGGTCCATGTTTGCTTCCCAGAGCGATTGAATCGTTCCGACGTCTTTCCAGTATCCCTTGAATTTATAAGCACGAATGTTCAAGTTTTCAAAGAGCATGTTCGGGATGATGTTTTTACCGAAGTCAAAGCTTGATTCAGCATCACCTGCATCTTGAATCAAGTGACGTTTCAAGACGTCCCAGTTAAAGACATAGATCCCCATGGATGCAAGATTCGATTTTGGATTTTCCGGCTTTTCCTCGAATTCATTGATTCGTAGATCATCATCCGTATTGAGGATACCGAAACGTGGTGCTTCCTCCCATGGTACTTCGCGTACAGAAATCGTCACGTCGGCACCGCCAAGTCGGTGTTCCTCGATCATCTTCTCATAATCCATTTTATAAATATGATCGCCCGATAGGACAAGTACATAATCGGGGTCGAATTGATTGATATAGCTCATGTTACGGTAAATGGCATTCGCCGTTCCTTCATACCAGTTCTTTCCGTTTTGCGCCTGATAAGGAGGCAGAATCGTTAATCCGCCGTTGCGTCGGTCCAAGTCCCACGCACTGCCGATTCCAAGGTAACGATTCAATTCGAGCGGTTCGTACTGTGTGAGTACACCAACTGTATCGATTCCTGAGTTCGTACAGTTCGATAACGGGAAATCAATGATCCGATATTTTCCTCCAAATGCAACAGCTGGTTTTGCAGTATGTTTCGTTAAAGCTCCCAGACGTTTCCCTTCTCCGCCTGCAAGCAACATCGCAACGACATTCTTCTTAGCCATTTCGTCCCCTCCATTTATGCTCTTTTTTTCAGACAACGTGACTCCAAAAATCCACAGATACTTCTATATACCCAATCTTTTCTCTTTTTAATATAACATTCCTGCAAAATAGGTTTATTAAAATACAAAAACCGAAAAAAAATCTACTGATTTCTCCATAAAAGACCGATAATAGGAATGAAATGGCTTTTTGAAAGGAGTTCCCATGCGAATTACAACCGGATATCTCGTACTACTTGGTCTTGCGGCGATGCTTTTGTTTTCCTTATTTTCCATTAAAGATGAATTGAAAACAGCGCGCACTCTTTTTTTCTGGGCCGACGAACAGACGACAAGACATCCACTGACCTCCTACCAACCAATTACCGTAACCTATGAGAACAAGCGGGTCGAGCTCTACGACGGCATCCGTCGTGATGACCTGACACCGCAAAAATTACCGAAGAAAGTTGAACAGGCGTTCGTTGCCATCGAAGATCAGCGGTTTTATCAACATGACGGATATGACATCACGGGAATCTTACGTGCCTTTACGAAAAACCAGTCCGATTCAAAGTCTCAAGGCGGCAGTACAATCACACAGCAACTTGCCCGCATGACGTATCTCTCAAACGAAAAAACATATACTAGAAAAATAAAAGAATTACTCATTGCTGTCTCTTTGGAACAGAAATATTCCAAAAAAGAACTGATGACGGCTTATGTCAATCAAGCTTATTTCGCGAACAATATTTATGGAATTGAATTAGCAGCAAAATCATATTTCAATAAATCTGCCCAAAACCTGAATTGGTCGGAAGTGAGCTTCTTGACAGCAATCCCAAACAACCCTTCACTTTACGATCCGTTACGCTTTCCTGAGAATACAAAAAAACGCCAGCAGCGAATCGTGCAGGCGTTGAAGCGTGACCAGGTATTGGAAAAGGATTATACAGTTTCAGCGGTAACACCTCGTACATTTAAACCGAAAGTTCCGTTTCCGGACTATATTGATGCAACCGTACAATCCGCGATTCAGATGACGGCTCAAAATCGAGGCTGGAATGAACAGCGTGCTGCCGAATACCTGCATCAGCAAGGCGCTGTCATTTCCACCTATTTAAACGCGAAGGAGCAACAGCGAGCAAAAGAGGCTTTACAGAGTCTTCCGAATCCAATCGAAGGTGCTTACGTCGGAATTGATGGACAAACGCACGGCGTCACGGCGCTCGTCGGCTATAAATCTGATTTAACCGGGCAGTTCAACCGAGCGATCCAATCTTACCGACAACCGGGTTCAGCAATCAAACCATTACTTGTCTATGGTCCTTATCTAGAGAAGACGAAAGCCCGGTTGTCGAGTACGTTAGACGGTAGTCCCGTCTGTATTGATCGATACTGTCCATCAAATAGCGGCAACCGGATTCTCGGTCAGGTAACGGTTGCCGATGCCATTGCTTATTCCTATAATACACCAGCGATTCGTGCTTTTTCCGTCTCATTTCGTGAAGGATTAAAATCAATTCGTCCGTTTCAGTTCAGTCAATGGACACGGGAAGATGATGCTTTTACAAGTGCACTTGGTGGTTTACGATATGGGGTCAGTCCCTATGAATTGACCAACGCATATACATTACTCGTCAATGATGGGGTCTATCGCCCCGCCTCGATGATTAAAAGCATTACACTCAACGATGGAACGGTCGAACGACCGCAAGAAAAGGAACAACGGATTTGGTCGAGTCAAACGAACCGGGAATTGCGTGCCGGCTTAAAGAATGTCATGACGTACGGGACAGGGCGTAAAGGATACGATCCCACTGCACGGTATATCGGCGGAAAAACCGGGACTACGAATGATAACAAAGATATGTGGTTCGTCGGTATCAAAAATCAACACGTCGGTGGCATTTGGTTAGGCGCAGACCGCCCGCGTCCCTTCCCGGCCGAAGCGAATGCGACATTACAGGTCCAGACGTGGGCGACGATCTTACGCCCCTGAATCAGCTTGGAAATAAAATCGCTTCTCCAAAGGAATTGAACAAGGTCAGACCAACCCAGGAAAGACCAGCGAGTAGCACACCCCATGCCAAAAACGAAAAGATGATCAATCCAATCGCCCCTGCTGCACTCGTCATCTTACTGATTTGAACAGTATAGAAGATAAAATAAATCAAGAAGGATACTACCAATACAAGACCGACATGAAGAAACGATGTCATGAAGGCGAAGCTGACACATCCTCCGACTAAAAGGAGGATACTACCAGGACGTAAGAGACTGAGCGTCCGCCCTTCCTGTTCTTTGATGAAAAATGCAAAGCCAAGCTGATTGATCGTATCCGATAATAACTTCAGTGAACTAAAGATCATGAAATAGACGATTAAAAATCCAAGCCAGACGACAAGTTTTGTATCACGTGCCGTCAAGAGTTGCAGTAATTCATCGTAAACCCCGACCTGATCGAGCCAGTGCAAGGCGAGCTCCGTCGTCGCAATCGCGAGTGATGTACTGAACAGAAGGATACTGATCAGCGGGGCATAACTTAATAAATAAACATTCGTACGCATGTGGAGTCTCCATTCATAGAAAATTCATATGTAGCACACAATTTCACTTACAGGTATACTATAATAGATTATATCGGTTCAAGAGACTGAAGGGGGAAACAAAAATGGCATTTATCTTAATGGTCGGCGTAAGTCTTGCGTTTTTGACAGCAATCTTCACGGCAGGCTACAACAAAAAACCTGAAGGTAACGAATAACTCATAAAAGCTCCATCCTGATCCAGGATGGAGCTTTTGCGTTACAGAAGACCTGCGTACCCTTGCTGACGTAATGCCTCATAGACGATGATTGCTGCCGTGTTCGAGACGTTCAGTGAACGAACAAGATTTGATTGGGGTAGACGGATACAACGCTCTGCGTTCGCATCGATGACTTCAAGCGGTAATCCTTTTGTTTCCCGACCAAAGACGAAGAAATAGTCCTGCTCGACGTCTGATAAATCAATCTGACTCGGATACTGTTCCCCATATTTCGTAATATAGTAGAAAATCCCTTCCGGATGTTTCTCCCACAGTTCTTCTAACGAATCATGATAACGGACATCGACGAACTCCCAGTAATCAAGACCCGCACGTTTTAGCTGCTTATCGTCCGTCGAGAAGCCGAGCGGTCGAATCAAGTGAAGGACAGAATGCGTCGCCGCACATGTGCGTGAAATATTTCCTGTATTTTGAGGAATTTCCGGTTGATACATAACAACATGAATAGCCATGGTTTAGTTCTCTCCTATCTCATGCGCTAAAAGCGCTTCTTTATGGGCAACTCCACTTGCAAAACCCGTCAGTTTACCGGTTGCCCCAATGACACGGTGACAAGGGTAAATCAATGCGATCGGATTCCGGTTTAAGGCACCACCGACAGCTCGTGCTGCTTTTGGCTTCCCAATCATTCGAGCCAGTTCACCGTAACTGATCGTCTGACCAAACGGAACGTTGCGCAAAGCTTGCAGCACCGTCTCCGCAAATGGTGTGACACGTAACTGACAAGGAAGCGCGTCAAGTGCTTGTACGTCTCCTTGTGCGTAACGATCAAATGCCGAGCGCCAAGCTTTCGGTAATTGCCCTTCATCTGTCTCTTCTGCTAGATACGTCCGAGCTCGTTCCACATTTAGCCCGAAGTCAAGGTACACGATCTGCTCCTTTTCCCAAGCGACAAGCAACGTACCGAACTCATAAGTGAGCTGTTGAAATGGCATCTGACTCCCCCCACTCCTCGAGTAATCGTTGACCTTCTGTTTGAACCTCTACCGCAACGTCCGTTGCAAGGCGTGATTCGATGTATGACTTCTCATCGATTCCATTAATCCGACCAACTGCCCATAATGCAAGCGCCCGCATATCTTCCCGGGCATCCGTTTCCGTCATCAACCGTAGCGCGTCAAGTGCACTCTTATCTCGATAATGGACAAGCGCACAAATCGCATTACGCTGAATCGGTTTCTTACCGCGCCATGCACCAGATAACGTTCCAAAACGGCTCTTGAACTCACGGTTACTCATCGATAAAAGTGGAATTAAAAGCGGTTTGACCTGTTCTGGGTCCGGTTGTAGCTCAGCATGATGTGTGGCATTCTTCTTCCGGTTATACGGACAGACTTGCTGACACGTATCACAACCGTACAGTCGGTTACCAAGTGCCATTCGGAAGGATTCCGGCAGCAACGTTTTCGTCTGTGTTAAAAACGAAATACAGCGTTTGGCATCGATGACGCCAGGTTCTACCAGTGCATCCGTTGGACAAGCATCGATACACTTATTGCATGTTCCGCACAATTCCTCGACCGGTTGATCGGGCGGCAACACAAGATCCGTAATCAACTCACCAAGATAGAGATACGATCCGTGCTCCTCACTGATGATGGAACAGTTTTTCCCACTGAATCCGATACCGGCTCGTTCCGCTACTGCACGGTCGACGAGTTCTCCCGTATCGACCATCGAGCGTGTTCGTGCACCTGGACTCAACTCTTGAATTTTTTCTTCAAGTAACGTCAAACGGTGGCGTAACGCCTGATGATAATCAAGTCCCCAGGACGATCGACAAAAGATCCCCCTCCGCTCTCCTTCTTTACCGCGAGGTGCATGTTTGAGGGTACTTGGATAGGCGACCGCAATCGCAATGATCGAAGCCGCATCTTCTACGAGTAACGAAGGAGTCGTTCGTAGATCGAGATCTGGCTCTTCGAAACCAGAAGCGAATCCTTTCTCCTGTTGAGCTTGCAGGCGACGTTTTAAGACAAGAAACGGATCGGCTGTCGTCACCTTCAGCTCATCGATTCCGATCTCTGTCGCATACTCTTGTAAAGCCAATTTCAATTGTACACCATCCATCACGACTCGCTCCTTTCTCATGAAATTTCATTCCTAAACAAAAAGAGCAAGGTGTCAGCGAAAACGACACATTGCTCTTTTTTGGTAAGCGGGTGAAGGGAATCGAACCCTCGTCATCAGCTTGGAAGGCTGAGGTTTTACCATTAAACTACACCCGCATGATCAGGTGAAACATCGGATTGTGTAAAAAGTATAAAGCGGGTGAAGGGAATCGAACCCTCGTCATCAGCTTGGAAGGCTGAGGTTTTACCATTAAACTACACCCGCAAGATACCGGTGGTCGGAATCGAACCGACACTCCAAAGGAACACGATTTTGAGTCGTGCGCGTCTACCAGTTCCGCCACACCGGCACAATCTCTTGCAAAACTATTTAATTGAGAAATAGTTGGAGGCGCCAGTCAGAATCGAACTGACGATAAAGGAGTTGCAGTCCTCTGCCTTACCACTTGGCTATGGCGCCACTCATTGGAGCGGAAGACGGGATTCGAACCCGCGACCCCGACCTTGGCAAGGTCGTATTCTACCACTGAACTACTTCCGCTTGAAAAGCTGGGCTGGAAGGGATCGAACCTTCGCGTGCTGGAATCAAAATCCAGTGCCTTACCACTTGGCTACAGCCCAATAATAAGAGGGCGACTGATGGGAATTGAACCCACGAATGCCGGAATCACAATCCGGTGCGTTAACCACTTCGCCACAATCGCCATGGTAAACAGGGGCAGCAGGAATCGAACCCGCGCTGACGGTTTTGGAGACCGTAGTTCTACCGCTAAACTATGCCCCTATGGTGGTGGGGGGGGGCGGATTCGAACCGCCGAACCCGAGGGAGCGGATTTACAGTCCGCCGCGTTTAGCCACTTCGCTACCCCCCCACAATTGGGAAAATCATGTTATTTTAAAGATGGTGGCTTTGGACGGAATCGAACCGCCGACACAAGGATTTTCAGTCCTTTGCTCTACCAACTGAGCTACAAAGCCGATATTAAAATGGCGGTCCTGACGGGATTCGAACCCGCGATCTCCTGCGTGACAGGCAGGCATGTTAACCGCTACACCACAGGACC
>NZ_JBOZGJ010000011.1:0-95526 GCF_050846835.1 Exiguobacterium sp. TDN 0502
TCATAGAACAAGGCCCTCGAAACGACTACACGTTTCGAGGGCCTTTCGTTTATGAAACTGAGTTATGTCCCAGCCTCTTTTTGTTATTTTCGTAATATAAATAATATTTGACACGTCAAATGATTTGCGGTTGAATGGTAAAGTGCTGTCTCATATATAAAAAAAGAAGTGAGACAATTCAGGCAAAACAGTGTATTTGTTTCCCATCTGTTTCGACATGCTTATGGTTTGGGGAAAGCGGGAAAAGATGATGGATTATGCACTTATTCAAGGCAGACGAAAGGAGCCGATCATATGGCAGATTTTGATCGCGATCAGGTCTATAAGACCGTTCCGCAAAAAGGATTCTTCGGAAATCCGAAAGGGTTGTTCACCCTCTTCTTCACGGAGTTTTGGGAGCGTTTCTCCTACTATGGCATGCGTGCCATCCTTATTTTCTACATGTACGATTCGGTCGCAAATGGCGGTCTAGGGATTGACAAGACGACTGCTGCGTCCATCATGGCTGTTTACGGCTCACTCGTCTACATGTCGGGGATCATCGGTGGTTGGGTTGCTGACCGCTTACTCGGTACGTCGAGGACCGTCTTCTATGGTGGTATCTTGATCATGCTGGGTCATATCGTTTTAGCATTACCAGCAGGGATCACCGCTCTCTTCATCTCGATGGGACTGATTGTCATCGGTACAGGTTTCTTGAAACCGAACGTATCGAATATCGTTGGTGATTTGTACAGTAAGACGGATAACCGTCGTGATGCTGGATTCAGTATCTTCTACATGGGAATCAACGCCGGGGCGTTCCTTTCACCACTCATCGTTGGTGAAGTGGCTGACCGCGGTGGATATCATGCCGGTTTCGCATTAGCCGCTATTGGTATGTTCGCAGGTCTCGTCGTCTTCGTCCTGACGAAGAAGAAAAACTTAGGGCAGGCGGGTACGTACGTCTTGAATCCATTGGAAGGGGAAGAGAAAAAACGGTTTATCACGATTGCGTCAATCGTTGTCGTTGCGATTATTGCACTTGGTGTGATTTCATCGCTGACAGGACTTCTGACGATTTCTCGTTTTACGCTAATGGTTACGTTCCTCGGAATCTTGATTCCGATCGTATACTTCACTGTCATGCTTCGGAGTCCGAAAATCACGGGGGATGAACGGTCGCGTTTGATTGCCTATATTCCGTTGTTCATCGCAGCAGCGATTTTCTGGGCAATTCAGGAACAGGGTTCATACGTCCTCTCGATCTTTGCGAGTGAACGGACGAATTTGTCATTCCTAGGATTCGAGATTCAACCGGCCTTCTTCCAATCGTTGAATCCACTTTTCATCATCGTATTGGCACCGGTGTTTGCGAGTTTCTGGGTCAAACTAGGGGATCGTCAACCGACGACGATGCAAAAATTCTCGTTCGGTTTACTGTTTGCAGGGCTTTCCTTCATCGTCATGACATTACCGGGGATCCTGTTTGGTGTTGATACGACAGTCAGTCCGCTCTGGCTCGCGCTTAGTTTCTTCCTCGTCGTCATCGGTGAACTCTTCTTGTCACCAGTTGGATTGTCAGCGACGACCAAACTCGCACCTGCAGCATTCTCCGCTCAAACGATGAGTTTGTGGTTCTTGACGAACGCAACAGGACAAGCGGTCAACGCACAGATCGTTAAGTACTATACGAATGATACGGAGATTATGTACTTTGGTATCACAGGTATCGTAGCCGTCCTGTTCGGCTTACTCCTGTTCGCGTTTGCACCAAGACTTCAAAAATATATGCGCGGTATTCGTTGATACAAGAAAAAGACGCTTTCTCGGCCGAGAAAGCGTCTTTTTTTAATCATTCGTCCGAATATGACGTAGACCTTCTGCCAGCAAAGCAACTAATGTCCCGAGGACGAGACCATTCGACATCAGTGTCGTAACGAGCGGCGGTAAGTCTGCCGTTGCGCCTTTCGGTAATAACAACGCCCCAATTCCGACGAGGACAGGAAGACCGACGGTAATCATCGCTGTTTGCCGATTCAAATCACGTGCGGCTTCCGTGACACCGATGATTGCCATGCCGGCAACGATCGGTGCAACCATCGCATAACCGACAGCAACAGGAATTTTAGCAATCAATCCGACGAATGGTGTGACGATACTGAGGAATAGACACGTGATATTTGCATAGACGAAGGCTTTCCGGTCCGTATTATCGGTTGATGCGATGAATCCGGCCGTACCGGAAATCGCAACCGGACCGACCGTTCCGAATAGACCGGCGAACAATTGCCCGATTCCGGCAGTGATACCGGCTGTACCAACTTGTCCTTTGACCGTCTCACCGCGCTTCGCACTGATGATCCGTTCAATGACTTTGATGTTGGCTAAAACATTCGTCATCAAGAGTAACGAAATGATGAGGGCAGTCGGTAACAGGCTCCAGTCGACATGAATTCCGCCAAATGGTAACAGGTCAGGTAAAGTAAACAAAGGACCATCGAAGTTCGGCATCTCGGCACGACCGATCAGGGCAAACATACTCCAACCGACGAGTAGTGTGATCAATAGAGCGTATTGCCGCAAACGGTCACTGCGCTCGAGGTAGAGGGAAATCAAGACGGTCAGAACCGAGATGACGGCAGGTAATACTTGAATACGTCCATTCTCAATATTGAGTAGACCTTTCATGACAGAGCCGGACAGTTGTGCTGAAAGTAATAACATGTAGACACCGATGACTTGCGGTGTGAAAAGCGGTACCAATCGCCGGAGGATTCCGGTCATCGTCAAGAGAATGCAGATGATGCCACTGAGTAACAGCAAGAAACCGAGTGACTGCAATGTATTCGAATAACTGCCATACAGTGTGACACCAATCGACGAATACAGCGCAAACACACCCCACCAAATACCGGCGGGTCCTTCCATGATGGGAAGACGGTGTCCAAGCAGAACTTGGAAGAGACTTAAGATGGCAAAGACGAATAGACAACGAGATAAGAAAGAAAGCGTCTCGGCACCCGATAGTTCAAACGATGCAGCGATGGCCAGGGGCGGGGCAATGTTGGTACAGATGATGAATAAAAACCATTGAATCGTAGACACGAGGGTACGCGGCAAAACGTGAATCTCCTTTCAAAAAACAATATTGGTTTCATCTTAAACCAATTTGTGAAAAAGAGATAGGTATGCTTACAATGACTGAAAATTCTAATATTTGTTTTCATATGTGATTTAACACATAATAATAGATATAATGGGAAGGGGAGGGAATGACATGAAAAAATGGAGTATCCGAATCATTGGAACGATTGCTGCATTGCTTGCGTTGCTTATCTTTGCCTTCATGATTTGGGCACAATTCGATTATGATGCAACTCCGCAAGCAGAGTCGTATGTCGAAACAGAAGCACCACGTTTAGTGACGTTTGGCAAGGAAACGAGTGAAATCGGATTTATTTTTTATCAAGGGGCAAAAGTGGATGCTGTCGCTTACAGTTATTATGGTGAGCAACTAGCAAAAGACGGACATTTCGTTGCGATTCCGAAGCTTCCTTTTCGGATTGCCTTGCTCGATGCGAACAAAGGTCTCGCTATCATCGAAGATTATCCGGAGGTTAAACAGTGGTATTTGATCGGACATTCACTCGGTGGAAGCGCGGCTTCAACGATCGTCGGGCAGAATCCGAAGATTAAAGGAATCATTTTCCTTGCTTCATATCCGATTGATTCGATCGATGCACCTTCTCTGACGATTTATGGCGGGCGAGATGGTGTCTTACCGGTTGCAGATATCGAAAAAAGTAAGCAGGACCTGCGTAAAAATGCGGTATTTCATGAAATTGAGCAGGGAAACCATGCGAACTTCGGCATGTACGGTCGACAAAAAGGGGATAACAACAGTCCATTAACGCCAAAAGAACAACAGGATGAGGCGTTAGACGAAATCAAACAGTTCATCAGTACACCGTAACCATCACTGGAAACACAACATATAGCGATCAAATAAAAGGATGGAAAGTGCCAGGACGTTGTCGAGGCACCTTCCATCCTTTAGGCATAGGAGGGAATTCAATTCAAACGATGGGCAACTTCGTCAAGCGTTGGCAAAGCGGCCATTGCGCCTTTGACAGAAGCAGCAAGTCCACCTGAAATCGCTGCAAAGCGTCCGATATCATGAAGTTCCTCTGCTGACCAATCGAATGAAAAATTACGCAGGGCACATTGATAGAGTAAACCGGACATGAAAGCATCTCCGGCTCCTGTCGTATCGATGGCGTCGACGGCAATCGCATCGATGACAGCCATCGTACGATCCGTATACAGAATCGATCCTTCGCTTCCCCGCGTGATGGCAAGAAGACGGATTGGATATTCAGCTAACAATTCGGCAGCCCCATCATCAAGATCCGTTTGTCCTGTTAAAAATGTCAATTCTTCCTCGGCGAGCTTAACGATTTGGGCATCCGGTAAAACAGACCGGATCGTCGTTCGTGCCTCGTCAAGATTCGGCCAAAGGGATTCTCGTAAATTGGGATCATAGGAGATCGTGACATGCTGTTCTTTTGCACGTTCGATTGCTTTTCTCGTCGCTGCGACGGCTTCACCGGTGATCAACGAGATGGAACCGATATGCAGTAAGTCGACAGACGCGAAATCTTTCGGAACATGCGTTTCGTGGAAGTGCATATCGGCGCGCTCCGCATTGATGAACTCGAAGGACCGTTCACCATCCTGACCGTTCGTAACGAGTACAAGTCCTGTTTTTTGCGTTGCATCGTGGACGAGATAATCGGTACGTACACCATAGTGATGTAACGTATCTTTCAAAAAATGTCCCATCGAATCATCACCGACTGCTCCGAGGAAATAACTTGCGGCGCCTAGACGGGCGAGTCCGACGGAGACATTGGCAGGGGCACCTCCTGGATTTTTTTGAAACGTCATGTTCTCGGCATCAAGAGGAATCAAGTCGATCAAGGCTTCCCCTAAACTATAGATTTTCATACGTAGAACTCCTTTCAAGGTCGGGACGAATACGTTCAATGTGTAGAGCCATATAACCGATCTCCGATTCGGGGACATGTGTATCCAGTTCGATCGTCAGCCAATTCCCCATTTGACTGGCGCAGGCATACGCAGCGGCATAACGTGTTTTGACAGCAGATAGAATCACATCATCCATGTCGTGTAACGTCTCTCCTTGTTCGAGTCGTGCGAGGACCAACTTCATATGCGTGAAAAAGCGATAGTACGTCATCGATGATGTCTCGATCGTCTGTCCGAAGAAGACTTCAATCTGTTCACGCAGTTCATTGAGTAGCGTGACCGTTTGCAAAGCGGTTGCCATGTTCGGATGGGTTTGACGCGCATTATACAAGTGAAGTGCGATATTTGCTGCTTCTTCTTTTGGTAAGGTGACCTGTAGGGCGCGTTCGATTTCAAGAACGGCCCATTCTCCGATTGCATACTCGGGTCCATATAAAAGGCGGATCTCTTCTGCCAATCGATTGTGTACGACGAGTTGTTCCCGAGCGAGTCGTACAGCGTGAGCCAGATGGTCCGTCAGACTGACATGAATGTAGTCATGAAACGGTGTGTGTAACTCCCCTTCCGCATGAGAGATGATACGTTCCGACAAATCGATGATCTCGAGTGGTGTCGTCGTCAGAATTTCTTTGAACTGCTCCGCGTTTTCAAACGAAGGAATGAACATTTTTTCAATCTTTGAAGCTTGAATCGGGTCTTTCTTCTTCTTCCCAAAGGCGATGCCGGGTCCCATGACGATTCGTTCCTGTCCGTTTTCCTTGATGACAACGGCATTGTTATTAAGGATCTTATGAATAATCAGCCTGACGTCCTCCTTTCTGGACTTTTCTTCATTATAGTGTGAATCCTGTCGGTTTGAGAACCGACAAATGCGACCGCCGGGTCATAGACCCGGCCTGGTCGCATGGAGGATTAAGCAGCAACGTTCGTTTCTTTTTGTTTACGTGCATCAAGACGCATCAGGACGACAGTTGAAACGAATGCTGTTACGACGGCGATGGCAAAGCCAACGAGATAATTGATCAAGTTCGAAGCACCAAGCGGGGCAACGATTGCAATCATCGGAATACCAGTTAATCCGTAAGCGTTCGCAGCCACTTGCGTCAAGACGACATATCCACCACCGATCGCGCCACCGATGGCACCACCGATGAATGGTTTTCCAAGACGTAAGTTGACACCGTAGATGACGGGTTCCGTAATTCCTAAAAATGCCGAGAATGCAGACGGCAGAGCGAGGGCTTTGAGTTTAACGTTCTTCGTCAGGAAGTAGACGGCGAGTCCGGCACCACCTTGGGCGACGTTCGCCATCGACCAGATCGGTAAGAGGAAGTTCTTCCCGATGCTCTTATCAGCAAGCAACCCGGCTTCGATCGCATGGAAACTGTGGTGCATTCCCGTGATGACGATTGTTGAGTACAGTCCACCGAAGAGGAGACCAGCGACAACCGAGAACTGTTCGTAGAAGAAGACAAGTACGAATGAGATGCCTTTTCCGAGTAACGTACCGATCGGACCAATGACGATTAACGCTAGAAATCCAGTGACGAGGACCGTAACGAACGGTGTGACAAGCAGGTCGAGTGTTTCTGGCGTCCGCTTCCGGACTTGTTGTTCGATTTTTGCCATGACCCAAACGGTTAAGAGAACCGGGAAGACCGTTCCTTGATAACCGATCAACTCGATGTTCATTCCGAGGAATTTCATGACTTCCGGATCACTGTTTCCGAGCGTCCATGGATTCAAGAGGGACGGGTGTGTCATGATTCCCCCGATGACGGCACCGAGGTACGGGTTCGCACCGAATTCACGGGCTGCCGAGAAACCGATCAGAATCGGTAGGATGATGAAGGCAGAAGACGAGAACATGTCGAGCAGTTGAACGATCGGCGAATCACCATCCACCCAACCAAATGCTTTTATCATGCCGAGTAACCCCATTAAGAGACCGGCAGCGACGATAGCTGGAATGAGTGGAACGAAGACGTTCGAAAGCGAGCGGGCAAGACGGGCGAATGGATTTAGTTTTTGAGACGCTGCTTTTTTAACATCCAGCGGTTCCTCACCATCGACCTTTACGCCAGCGAGTGGTGCAAATGCAGCGAATACTTTATTGACGGTCCCGGTTCCGAAGATGATCTGGTATTGACCGGAACTTGAAAACGCACCACTGACACCCTCCAAGTCTTCCAGTGCCGCTTGATCTACTTTCGATTCATCATGCAAGACAAGGCGTAAACGTGTCGCGCAGTGAGCAGCCGTGATGATATTCTCGCGTCCACCAACCAGTTCGAGTACACGCTTAGCCGTTTGTTGATAATCCATTCCTAAGTCCTCCTTTTTTCATGAAACGTGCGAGAGGAGACAAAAAAAGGCAAGACCGAACGACACCTCTCCTAACGAGGCGTCATTTCGGTCTTGCCAGCCGTACTGTCACAATCCGCACTATTGATTTGATTTCATCATAAAGGAGAAAAGAAAGCGTTGTCAACACTCAGTTTTCATTTTTTTGAATCTGAATCTCGACCTCGACCCCGTAGTGATCGGAAACGACGGGTCCGTGAATCCCATCGAAGACGACACCGACACGTTCGACATTGATTTTCCGGTTCGAGAGGACAAGATCAATCCGTAGTCCCTGTTGATTGTCTTCCCATCCATCAATCGTTCCGTTAATCGTCTCCACACCGACAGTCTCTTTCGCAAGTAAAAAGACATCATGGAGTCCTCGCTGCATCATATAATCATAACCGGTACCACGTTCAAGGGCATCGTTGTTGAAGTCACCGAGGAACAGCGTCCATTCGAGTGGATCCATTCGAGCCATCAAGTGGTTGAATTGCTCCTGGAACGGTTCTACTTCATCTGCCCACCAGCCGAGATGGCACGTGTTGAACGTAATCGGTGTTCCATCGACTTGGATTGTCGCACGGACGATTTTTCGAGATTTCCAGTCGAGCGTATCCTGACTGCGGCTGACATAATAACTGTCTGACTTCAAAATCGGATGTTTCGTCAAAAGGGCGAGTCCTTCTTCATATTGATCGTATCCGATATGGGCGAAATCCCAGACGAGCGAGTAGGTTTGACCTTGTTCCTCTAAAGCCTGCTGCATTAAATAAGCGAAGTTATCATTACGAATATTTTCATAGACGATCGGCGTATCCATCAATTGGCTGACTTCTTGCAATGCGATGACATCATAATCCTGCGCAAGGATTTGTTGAACGATTTGCTTTAATTTTTCACGTGGCTGTTCTTCCTGCCACGAATGACAGTTTAATGTGAGTAGACGCATGAGTGGTCCTCCTGATTTTTCAAATAAGAAAGGTGAAACTCTCATAAAAAGAGCTTCACCTTTAGATAGTTCCCTAATCTCGCAGGTTTATGCGCCGATCCGGTCTTGGATATCGGATTTTAGGATATCGGCTTTTGGACCATAGATGGCTTGCACGCCATTGTTCTTAAGGATCAATCCTAGCGCACCATTTGCTTTCCAGTCCGCTTCTTTTGCAACAAGCGAAGGATCTTTGACGGTAACACGGAGACGTGTCATACAGGCATCGACGTCTTCGATGTTCTGCTGCCCGCCAAGCAGATCAATGATTTGTGAAGCTTGCGAACCGTCAGCAGGAGCGGATGTTGCAGCAGCCTCGTTAGAAGCTTCAGTTGTCGATACGTTAATATCATCGAGATAGTTCCCATTCCGACCTGGTGTCGCATAGTTGAACTTCTTGATGACGAAGCGGAACGTAAAGAAGTTCAAGAAGAAGAAGAACACGCAGACGCCGATGAAGCGAATCAAATCCCCGATCAATCCGGCTTTTGCAATCAATGGAATCCGTGTCAGAAGTTCGATGGCACCGAATGCGTGAATGCGAAGATGCATGACATCCGCTAATGCAAAGGCAACACCAGTCAGTACGGCATAGATGACATAAAGAACAGGCGCGATGAACATGAACATGAATTCGATTGGCTCCGTGACACCTGTCAAGAAGACGGCAAGACCCGCAGATAAGAAGACCGGTTTGTACGCTTTTTTCTTATCTTCATCAACTGACATGTACATCGCGACAGCGACCCCGATCAGAGAAGCAAGGGAAGTGACGACTTGTCCTTCTTTGAAGCGGGCAGGAACGACACTGTTGATCAAATCATTGTAACCCTGTGTGTTTCCAGCTTGTTTCAAGTTGACGAGATCCGTGATCCAAGCAAGCCAAAGCGGATCTTGACCAGCGACTGTTGAACCTTGAGCAGCACCAGTCAAAATTTTATAGGTTCCACCGAGTTCCGTATAGTTCATTGGAACAGTCAACATATGGTGCAGACCGAACGGAAGCAGCAGACGTTCGAGTGTACCATAGACGAATGGAGCGATAATTGGTGCAGAGTCACGAGAAGAAGCAATCCAGCGTCCGAAGTCATTCAATAAACCTTGAACGAACGGCCAGACGAGTGATAAGACGAATGCGGCAACGACTGAACCACCGATGACGACAAATGGGACGAACCGTTTTCCGTTAAAGAAAGCAAGTGCATCTGGTAACTTGCTGAAGTTATAGAATTTATTAAAGAGCACGGCTCCGAGGAAACCAGAAATGATTCCGACGAAGACGCCCATATTAAGTGCAGGTGCACCTAGGACCGAAGTGAAATAATCTTTTACGATCAATTCAGAACCGAGTAAAGAATTGACAGTTGCTTTTGGATCTGCGACCATTTCGGCGTTGACACCAAAGATAGCACCTGTGACACGGTTGATTAAAATAAAGGCAAGTAGAGCGGCAAAAGCACCACCGGCACGTTCTTTCGCCCACGATCCACCGATTGCAACAGCGAACAGGACATGGAGATTCGTAATAATGGCCCAGCCCAAATCTTCAACGATTCGAGCAATCGTTTGCATTAATACGATGTCGCCTCCATACATGCCGATCAGTTTCCCGACCGAAATCATGATCCCCGCAGCGGGCATGACAGCGATGACGACCATCAGCGCTTTACCGAGTTTTTGCCAAAAATCGAACGAAATAGCATTCTTCAAGATCATTCACTCCTTTTGTATCTCTTTTTTCTCTCTATGTGTGTAGGAACAGTGCAATAATGTAAGCGATTAATGCAACCGTTTGCATTTAAAATTGTAAGCGATAACTTTTTAAAAAGCTAGTGTTTTATAAGAAAAACATTTGAAATTTTGTTTCGAATATAAAAGAAGAATGTACAAAAGTATTCAAATTTTAAAAAAGTGGGAATAAGACTACAGGAAATATCGTATGGTTTCGATAAGAAAGGATGTTTGAGGCGGATGAATGAAGGAGTGCGACCAATCGAACAGTACGGACAACGGATTCGGACATTGCGTGAACGCCAACAGTTAGAGCAACAGGTGTTAGCTGAGTTGACTGAAACGACAGTGGAGATGATTCAGCGTATCGAGAGCAGCATCGCCCATCCCTCCTTTTCAATGATTGAACGATTGGCGCATGTCTTGCATGTCCCTTACGATCACTTGCTGCGACACATTTGGCCACCTGAAGTCATTCGTCAGCATGCGAGCTCGACTTTAATCGATGTCCCTTCTAGTTGAACGAAAATGAAAAAAGAGGAACGGTGGAAAGATCCACTGTTCCTCTTTTGAGCGTTTAACGATTATCGACGGTCTCAGGGTAAAGGTCATGATTGAACAGACGATGTTCTGCCATCCGTTCATATTTTGTTCCGGGTTTTCCATAATTGTAGTACGGATCAATTGAGATTCCACCACGTGGCGTGAATTTACCCCATACCTCAAGGTAACGAGGTTCCATCAATTTCACGAGATCTTTTCCGATGACGTTGATGCAGTTCTCATGAAAATCACCATGATTACGGAAGCTGAATAAGTACAACTTCAGTGATTTTGATTCGACGAGTTTTTCGTCTGGGATGTACGAGATGTAAATCGTCGCGAAGTCCGGTTGATTCGTGATCGGACAAAGACTCGTGAACTCTGGTGCATTGAATTTCACGAAGTAATCATTTTCCGGGTGACGGTTCGGGAATGCTTCGAGAACTTCTGGTTGGTATTCAAAAATATATGGTACGGCTTTTTGGCCGAGTAACGATAAGTCGTTTAAATCTTCAGGTCGCATGAATCATTTCTCCTTAGACGCCACGATCGTTCGCGAAAACGAGGGCGTGTAGTTGTGGTAGGACGCGCGCATGATTGAAGCGTTCATCACGGGCGACGCGTTTCCAAAGTGTTTTTAAATCGTGTAGCATGCGTGGAGCGATCGTTCCTTCTTCATGCGGATCAGGATTACCGAGCGATAGATAAAGTGTCTTTAGCGCATATCGTTCTGAAATCATCGCTGCGAAGTCGAGGTCTTCCTCATTAAAGATGACGATTTTAACAGCACGCTGTTGTTCCGGTAAACGTTTAAAAAAGACATCCAAGCGATCGAAATCAATCTTCATCCCACTTGAAGGTGGTTTAGGGCTAAGTGTGACATCATCGATATCAAGCAACCAATTTTGCCAGTAGGAACCTTGTGTCTCGACCGACATCGTGATGTTTCGTTCTTTTAATGCGTCAACGAGCGTACCGATTGAAGCATGAAGCAACGGATTGCCACCGGAAATCGTGACATGTCCGTAAGAGCCGAGTGCGTCAAGGCGTTCGATGATCGTCTCAGCCGTCAACAGTTCCGGTTTTTCAGTACCGTCCCATGTGAAGGCGGAGTCACACCACGAACAGGAGTAGTCGCATCCGCCGGTCCGGACGAACATCGTTTTTTGACCAATCGATCGTCCTTCGCCTTGGAAGGTTGGTCCGAAAATCTCGAGAACCGGAATTTTTGGTATTTTTGTTAAGGCACTCATGCTTCGTTCATCCACTCACGACGGACTTCAGCAAAAGCAGTCGGTGTCTCATAGAGCTTGACGAATTCGACACGAAGTCCACGCTCATCCGGAAGATGTTGTCCGAGTGTCTCGAAAATCCAGGCTGCCATGTTTTCAGCTGTCGTATTCATGTATGGTAACGATTCATTCAGGTAGCGGTGATCCAATAGTGGTTCGAGATGTGTCTTGAAGATTTTTTTGAGGTCACCAAAATCGAGTGTCATACCGCGGTGATCCAGAAAACCGCTGATCCCCATATCGACATGATACGTGTGACCATGAAGGGCACGGCATTTTCCGTCGTAATCATAGAGGTGGTGCGCTGCGTCGAACGTCAGTTTTTTTACGATCATGACGCGGGATTTCGTATAGATAAGCGAGTCGCCAGTCGGGCGCTCGACCGTTTCAGGTGCTTCGTAATTGAATGTCATGTGTGTTGAACCTCCTTGATGTATGCATCTAATCCATTTTTCCGTAATTCACAGGCTGGGCATTCACCGCAACCATCTCCAATGACGCCGTTGTAACACGTCAACGTGCGATTTCGAACGAAATCAAACGCACCGAGCGAATCGGCAAGCGCCCACGTCTCTTTTTTGTCGAGCCACATGAGTGGCGTGTGAAGTACGAATGGATAGTCCATCGCAAGGTTCAATGTCACGTTGAGTGACTTGATGAAGGCATCACGGCAGTCCGGATAACCGGAAAAGTCCGTTTCACATACGCCAGTGACGATATGACGGATTCCGCGTCCTTTCGCAAGGACGGCTGCGAACGAAAGAAACAGATGATTTCGTCCATCTACGAAAGTAGAAGGAAGACCATCTTCGTTCGTCGTGATGGTTTGGCTGTGGTCAGTCAAGGCGTTACTCGTCAGTTGACTGAGAAGAGAGAGATCGAGTTCATGGTGTTTGACACCGAGCTCAGAGGCGATGTCGCGTGCGACTTCGAGTTCCTGTGCATGACGTTGTCCGTAATTAAACGTCACGACTTCGACTTCTTCGTACTGTTTCAATGCCTGAAACAGACAAGTCGTTGAGTCTTGGCCGCCACTGAAGACGACAAGAGCACGTTCGTTTTTCATAATGTACACTTCCATTCCTAGTTTTTATAACGGAGGAGGTTACGAACTCCGGAGACATAGTCTCAACTATTCACACTAGCAGAAGCCAACAGAAAAGTCGACGTTTTCTGATGAAGACAAAAAAAGAGATGCTGATCGTCGCTTAGGCGATCGGCATCTCTTAATAGAAGATTAGAGCGGATAGTGGTAATAACGTTCTTTGACGAGCAGGTCACGAATGTTCGAGTCTTCCGAGATGACTTTCATCAGACCACCTGTTTGTGAAGCGTGTGCTTCGAGTGCCTTGATCTTTTGCTCCGTATAAGCACTGACATCATGGATGAACGTCCCTTCTCCAAGTTCTGCTTTCGTGTTGTTCGCAAAAGCGACCGCAAGGAACTCAGGGCGATCGGCAGGGTCCATCATCCGGAGTGCCCGAACGACGGCACGAGCTGTCGCTTCATGGTCAGGGTGGACCGCGTAACCCGGATAAAATGAAATCAAACGAGTTGGTCGTGTCTGTTGAATCAAGGCAAGGATCCGGTCGGCAAGCGCCGCTTCATCCTCGAATTCAACGGTCTTATCGCGAAGTCCCCACATTTGGAGATCCGAGATTTTCATTTTTTCAGCTGCATCGATCAGTTCACGCTTGCGAATCGTCGCGAGCTGTTCCCGGTTCGTAAAGACAGGGCGTCCCATGTTGCGGCCCATTTCACCGAGTGTCAGACAAGCATATGTGACAGGACCACGATTTTCCGCGTGCTCGATGATCGTTCCGGCAGAACTGAACGCTTCGTCATCCGGGTGAGGGAAGACGACGAGTAAATGATCTTCGTGTGTCATGCGTCTACCTCCTCTGCACCTTGGGCGAATGGTGTCGGGCTGAGTTCAAAAGCAATCGCAAGACGCCCTTCGACATCATGTCCTGCAATCAATAATTGATCACCGACGAATTCGAAGTCGGTCAAGCCCTCACCATATAACCAACCATGTGCTAGCTTCAAACCGATCCGGTAAGGTCCGTTTCCTGTGATCAGACCGCGTTCATATGTGATTTCCGCATTACGGAAAAACATCCCTGCGCTATGGAAAGTCGGATCTTGGTGTGTCGCGTAGGCCCCGTTCGTCGTCTCGACGTGTACATATAACGGTGTATGCGCATGTTCGTCGATATAACGCTGTATCTCTTGTAAATCAATGGCTTGCATGAACAATTCTCCTCTCCTATACAGAAAGAAGTCCGCGGATATCGCGGACTTCTTAAGCGGATCAAGACTGGACTGTACGATGTGCAGCGTGATCAGTTGGTCCGACGTATTCATTCAAACGGAATGAATGACGAATCGCGGAAGTGATGAAAGATTTTGCTGTACGGACAGCAGCTTCTACCGATGCACCTTTTGCGAGTTCGGCCGTGATTGCTGCAGAATACGTGCAGCCGGCACCGTGCGTGTACGGTGTCTCGATTCGTTCGTCCTCAATCAGGATAAACTCTTTTCCATCATAAAGCACGTCAACTGCTTGTGGATGATCAATCTTACTGCCACCTTTGACAAGAACGTATTGTGCACCTTTTTCGTGAATACGTGCTGCTGCAAGTTTCATCTCGTCAATTGTTGTCGGCGTTTTACCGAGACCTGACAGTTGTCCTGCTTCAAAGACATTCGGTGTGACGACTGTCGCGAGCGGTGTCAGGACATCACGAAGCGCATTCGCTGTATCCGGATTCAGGACCTCGTCTTCGCCTTTACAGACCATGACAGGATCGATGACGACGTTTTGGACGCCGGACGATTTGATTTTTTCAGCAACGGCTTCAATGATTTCGACAGTCGGGAGCATTCCCGTCTTCATCGCATCAACACCAATACCTCCGAGGACCGTGTGGATTTGTGTCCGGACGAGTTCTGTGTCGATTGGGTAAACCGCATGGTGCCAAGAGTGATCAGGGTCTTGAGCGACGATGACCGTCAAGGCATTCATTCCATAGACACCGAGTTCTTGGAATGTTTTTAGGTCAGCTTGAATACCAGCTCCACCACTCGTGTCGGAACCAGCAATCGTTAAGGCTTTACGTTTTGTCATGGGGCATTCCTCCTAAAGAAATAGACAATTCCTCTTGTTCTTCATCATAGCGAATTATGGGAAAAACAACAACTGTCGACGCTTCTGACGTATACAAAATCCCACCTACTCAAGTGTAGGCGGGGATGTCATTATTTAATGAATAAGAAATCAAGAATGTAATAGATCAGGGCAGCAAAAGCCATCGAAATCGGCAATGTGATGACCCACGTGATCAGCATACGTTGTGCCGTTCCCCACTTTACGCCTTTCTTACGGTGCGATGTACCTACACCCAAGATGGCAGAAGAGATGACGTGTGTCGTCGAAACCGGTAGGTGAATCGCTGTCGCCCCAAAGATGATCGCTGCAGATGTTAAGTCAGCTGCAACCCCGTTGACTGGACGAATCTTCATGATTTGACCACCGACCGTTTTGATGATGCGCCATCCACCAACGGATGTTCCGAGACCCATTGCGATCGCACAGGAAAGTTTAACCCAAGTGGCAACTTCATGATCCGTTTGGAAACCAGACGAAATCAAGGCGAGTGTAATGATCCCCATCGCTTTTTGCGCATCATTCGTACCATGTGTATACGATTGTAAAGCGGCAGTTGCGATTTGAACGTGACGGAAGCGACGATTCGTTTTCGCCAAGTTCCCTTTCTTAAAGATGATCTTAAAGATTGCATACACGATAAACCCAAGGGTGAAGGCAAGAATTGGTGAGAAGATTAAAGCTTGCACGATCTTCAAGAATCCTTTGACTTCAATGCCACCGAATCCTACTGATGCAACAGCAGCACCGGCAATCGAACCGATCAATGTATGTGACGAACTTGACGGAATACCGAAGTACCAAGTCAAGAGGTTCCAAGCAATCGCGGAAATCAAGGCAGCGATGACGACATAGCTGCCGTGTTCGAGTTTTGACGGGTCGACGATATCACCTGAGATCGTTTTTGCGACCCCAGTGAATGTGATCGCACCTAGGAAGTTCATCGATGCTGCCATGATGATGGCATGACGTGGTTTCAAAGCACGAGTCGACACCGAAGTCGCAATCGAGTTCGCTGTATCGTGGAAACCGTTGATGAAGTCGAAGCTAAGTGCAAGAATCACGATTATGGCGGTGATGATAAACAGGCTATCCATCTCGTTAGCTCCTCACTTAAGCGTTTTTCATGATGATCGTTTCAATGACGTTAGCTGCATCCTGGCAGTAGTCCGCGATTGATTCGAGCGATTCATAGATTTCTTTATATTGAATGATTTTAATCGGGTCTGTTTCTGTTGCGAACAATGCTTTGATCGATTTACGACGTAGGTTGTCACAAATCGTCTCTTGTTCTTTGATTTTGATGACGTGTTCACGCATCGGCTGTAATTTACGGGCAACAAGAAGATCCATTGCCATCGCGAGTTCTGAAACGGCGATGTTGATTTCATCGACGAATTTGATCATGTGCTCATCTGCTTGAACGATGTTGTAGATTTCGAAAATAGCGGAACATTCTTCGAAGCCGTCTAAGACGTCATCAAGTGCGTTTGCGAGTGCAAGTAAGTCTTCACGGTCGATTGGTGTAATGAACGCATTGTTCAAATCGATGATCAATTGGTGCATCAAATCGTCACCAGCTGTCTCGAAGTCTTTTACTTTATGGGCAAATTCTTTTACATCCGCGATGCCGTTGATTTTGAAATCAACGAAGAATTGCGAAGTCGTTTTTAAGTGTCCTGCGATTTCGGATAATTTGACTGCGAATGGATCTTGTTTTTTACTAAACATTTCTTCTGCCTCCATATTAAGAACAAGAATAGAATAGTGAAGTAACTTCACGAATTCGATTGTAGCAGACGGTATTGTAAAAGAATACATTTATGAAGCGTCTTTACGAAATCTTAATAAATCTTAATATGAAAGGGATTGAAGAATTAACAAATTGTCTGACAATGGAAATTTAAGTTGTATTTTATTGAATTTAATTGGATTACCCTTTGCTTGTAAGCGTGATAGGGCAGTATAAGTGGGAAAAGAGGATATGACGCACGAAAATCGAATGTTAAGATTAAGTCTGCGTGAATAGGAAAAGAGGAGGATTTTATTATGCTCGTTCAAAGTTTATGTATCCCGAAACATCAATGTGTCACGATTTCGGAGACAGCCACGATTCGGGAAGCGCTCGATACGCTTGAAAAGACCGGTTATCGATGTGTCCCTGTCCTTGATCAGACGGGACAAGGTTTTAAAGGGAATATCTATAAGATGCATATCTATCGTCACGGGATGAATGGCGGCAGTCTAGACGACAACGTCATGTCGCTGATCAAGAATACATCTAAATTCATCTATACAGGAAGTAATTTCTTTGAAGTCTTCTTCTCAATCAAGGAATTACCGTATATTGCCGTCTTAAATGATGATGGTCATTTCTTTGGCATCCTGCCGCACGGAAAGATGCTCGGCATGCTTGAAGAGGCATGGAATCGTGATTCTGGCAGCTATGTCCTGACAGTAGCCTTAAGCGAACAAAAAGGGGCACTTGAGAAGATTGCGAAGGTCATCAACAAGTATTCGACGGTAGCTAGTCTGATGACACTTGATGCGAAAAGTAGCGTCATGCGTCGCGTGTTGATTACGTTACCAACGGATTGTGATGAAAAGACGAAGAATAAAATCGTGAAGAAACTCGACGAAAAGGGACTTCGAGTCGTTGCTGTCGAAGATTTAGCCATTCGTGTATAATGGACCCGCACAAGACCAGTCATGACTGGTCTTTTTTTTAAGGGAAGGGAAGGATAGACGATGAAATTATTAGTAGTAGGAGCCGGCGCGATGAGTGAGTCGCTCGTAAAAGGATGGGTCGCTTCTGGATTTGCACAAGAAGATATCACGATGACGAATCGGAGTGGTGGAACACGCTTGACGGAAGTTGCAATGCGCCACGGTGTTCAAACAATCGAGCAGGAAGATGTCACCTTGTACGACCTCGTCATACTCGGTATGCAACCCGACGGCGTACTGGATTACGTTGCAAACCAACAATGGACGAATCAAACGATCGTGTCGATCGCTGCACATATTACACCAGACGAAATTGAACAGGTAATAGGTCGTCCGACAATTGCTGCGATGCCCAATACACCGGTAGCACATCGTTTAGGGATGACTGGACTATGGTTCGGCTCACACGTCGGCGAAGAGGAACGAAGTATAGTCGAGGCATTATTTGAACGAGTCGGAGAAATCGCAGAAGCCAATGAATCAACGATGCCTGCTTTCATGGCAGCGGCCGGATGCAGTCCTGCTTTCTTCTATGAAATCGTCGCAGGAATGGTGCCTGTCTTAGTCGATGCTGGTTTTGAAGCAGGGAATGCGCGGCGGATCGTCGCCCAAGCGATGAAAGGTTCAGCTGAAATTCTGATGCAGTCTGATGAGAGTACCGATCGACTCATCGCCGATGTAGCGGCGCCTGGTGGACCGACGGATCGTGGGGTTCAGGTGCTACGAGCACATCAACTCTTTGAAACGATGCAAGCAGCGTTACGCGAAAGTGCACGAGAAGCAGACGAATGATTCATAAGGGGTTGACTCAAAAAAGAATGACTCGTCTTTTCACGCCCTTTCCTCAGGCGAGAAACAAGCCAGTTTTCCTGCTTCGTTCAAGCAGGAAAGCGGGTCTTGTATGTCTCTGACAGCGCAAAAATGCGCTTTTTCCTGTAGGAGTGGCGTGTAATGCGTCATTCTTTTTTACGAGATAAGGGTGGCAGATCATCATTCTGCCACCCTTATCTGTGTAGAAACTGACTTTTGAGTCAGCCCCTTTTTGTTCACGGAAGTTTCACGTGAAACATAAGCAAAGCGATTGCATCTCAAAATCAAAATCCGTACACTGTAAAAAGAAACCGTCCAGACGGTACAGTAAAAAGAAAGGGGGAGACTTTTGGCCAGTGCAAAAGCGCAAGAGACACGTCGGCGGATTCTTGAGGCAACAACGACGATCATTTTGCAACAGGGATTCACTCAATTGACGCTTGAAGAAGTAGCGAAACAAGCAAAGGTGTCAAAAGGTGGACTTTTATATCATTTTGCTTCAAAAGAAGCGTTACTCATGGGTGTCATCGAAGCACAGGAAACGCGTCAACTTGAACTATATGAACAGCATCAGTTGACGATGGGACCGATGGAGGCATTTGTTACGTTACAAATCGAGCAGCAAGAAGAGTTCCATCTCGATATGGATGCGCTCCTGTACTTATTATCATTGCTTAAGGATCAGGCGACGTTCGTCGAGGAACGAAAGCGACAAGCGGAGCAGTTCTTTCATCAACTGACAGAACAGATGGATCCTGTTGAGGTATTAGCAATCCGCTTTACATTAGACGGCTTAAAACTGTCGGAGCATTTTCAGTTCGGGGCACCGTCGCAAGATGTGCGCCACCGATTGATTCAGAAATTAATGGAACGGGCACGACGACTAGACAAACAAATTGAAGAGTGAAGGAGAACCATACGATGAAAAAAATCATCCAGTTTTCGGTGAACAATAAGTTTGCCCTCTGGCTCATGACGATCATCATCACGGTTGCCGGTATTTATGCGGGAACATCGATGAAACTTGAGACGTTGCCAGATATCACGACACCGACTGTGTCGGTGACGACGATTTATCCAGGTGCTACACCAGAACAGGTGCTAGATGAAGTTAGCCGAGAACTTGAAAGTAAGGTCGAAAATTTACCGGGAGTCGATACTGTACGTTCGACGTCCTTCCAAAATGCATCGAACTTACAAATTGATTACAACTTCAGTACGGATATGGAAGAAGCAGAGCAAAAAGTAAAAGAAGCTCTTTCAAACATAGAGTTACCAGAGGGTGTCCAGGAGCCTCAAGTGTCACGGATTTCCTTTGATGCCTTTCCGGTCATCGGTTTTGCTGTCTCAGACAAGGAACGTTCCCTATCCGAGTTAACGAAACTCGTTGAAAACGAACTCCAACCAAAACTTGAGGGGATCGAAGGGGCTCAGACGGTTCAAGTCGCGGGTCAAGAGATTCGCCGGATTGAGATCCGATTCGATGAGAAAAAACTGGAACGGTACGGTCTAACAGAAGATGATGCTAAAAAATTGATTCAAGCCAATGATTCACGCTTAGCGCTTGGGTTGTACGAATTAGGGGATAAGGAACAAGCGATCGTACTGGATGGAAAAGCGACGACCGTTAAGGAATTAAAAAATCTCCGTCTTCCCTATACACCGCCTGCAGCGAATACTCCTGAAGCAGGACAAGCAGGACAAGTAGGACAAGCAGGACAAGCAGGACAAGCAGGACAAGCAACATCACAAACATCACCGTCGACGGGCACTGCGTTTGGTCAAGCCACACAAGCGCCGACACAAGTACCGACTGTCACGTTATCACAAGTCGCAACGATTGAGGATAAAGGAATCGAGGAATCGATCTCGCGCTCAAATGGTGAACGGTCGATCGGGATTCAAGTCACGAAGTCACAAGATGCCAACACCGTGGATGTCGTCAATGCAGTGAAGCAGACAATCAAAGACTTCGAAAAAGAAAATGGATCGGTCAATGCGTCGATCACACTCGACCAAGGAAAGCCGATCGAGGACTCCGTTTCGACAATGATTAGTAAAGCATTGATTGGTGCGCTATTTGCCATCGTCATCATCTTGCTGTTCCTACGAAACATCAAGTCAACGATCATTGCCGTCATTTCAATTCCATTGTCCCTTTTGATGGCGATTCTTGTGCTGAAGCAGATGGATATTTCTTTGAATATCATGACGCTTGGAGCCATGACGGTTGCGATCGGTCGAGTCGTCGATGATTCGATCGTCGTCATCGAAAATATTTATCGTCGTTTGACAGATCCGACAGAAAAATTAAAAGGAAAAGAACTGATCATCAGTGCAACACGAGAGGTATTCATTCCAATCGCTTCATCAACGGTTGTTACGATTGCTGTCTTCTTGCCGCTCGGATTCGTCACTGGATTCGTCGGAGAACTATTCTTACCGTTCGCTCTGACAGTCGTCTTTGCACTGTTTGCGTCCTTAATCGTAGCAGTAACGGTCGTTCCGATGTTCGCGGATTCTCTCTTTAAGCGCGGTAAGGCACCAAAGCCGGAAAAAGAAGAAGGCGGAAAACTGGCAAATGGGTATCGTCGGGTGCTCAATTGGTCTCTTAACCATAAGCTCGTCGTCTTTGGTCTCGCCGTTTTATTATTGATTGGAAGTTTTGCACTCGTACCGACGATTGGTGTCAACTTCTTGAATCAAGAAGGCGAAAAGACACTCTACGTCACGTACAACCCAAAACCAGGTCAAACGCTTGATGATTCATTAAAAGCAGCAGATCAGGCTGAAGCGTACTTCGACACACAAAAAAATATCGACAACCTGCAGTTCACGGTCGGTGGAGAAAATCCGCTGAATCCGGGGAATACGAAACAAGGTGTCTTCATCGTCCAATATGATCCGGACACAGAAGATTTCGCGGATGTTAAACAGACAGCGATCAAGCAGTTGAATGCCGATATTCCGACAGGGGAATGGAAAGAACAGGACTTTAGCGGTGGTGCTGCTTCGTCAGGCGTCTCGTATTCAATCTTCGCGAACAACATCGAAGATTTAGAGAACATAACACCGAAATTCGTAGATGCCATTGAAGGTGAAACGAAGTATGTTCGAAAAGTAACGACAGATTTAAAAGAAGCTTATACGCAATACACGTTTGAAGTGGACCAGAAAAAGGCAGCAGAATTTGGTGTCTCAACAGCGCAACTCGCTCAAGGAATTGCAAACGTCCAAGGAGAGGAAAAGCCACTTTCTACTATAAAAGTAGATGGGAAGGAACTCGATGTCATCGTACCGAACGAACAAACGACATATGATTCCATCACGGATCTCGAGAAAACGGATGTCGTGACTCCGCTGGGTGTCCGAAAACTATCCGATTTCGTGACGGTTCAAAAAGGGACGACGCCAGACTCATTGAAAGAGCGTGATGGCAAACTCGTCGCTACCGTAACAGCGGAACTGAAAACGGACAAAGCGACGGAAGCGTCTCAAGCAATCGAAAAATCAGTGAAGAACATCGATCGTCCGACGGGTGTCTCGTACGAGCAAGGTGGCGTCACGGAGCAGATCCAAGAATCGTTCACACAACTTGGTCTAGCGATGGCAGCGGCTGTTGCAATCGTCTATCTTGTTCTCGTGATTACGTTCGGTGGAGCGTTGACACCGCTTGTCATCTTGTTCTCACTTCCGTTCGCTATCATCGGTGGACTCGTCGCTCTCTTGATTACGGGTGAAACGATTTCGGTATCTTCCTTGATCGGGGCCTTGATGTTGATCGGAATCGTTGTGACGAATGCGATCGTCTTGATCGACCGTGTCATTCATAAAGAAGCGGAAGGTTTATCGACGCGTGAAGCACTACTCGATGCGGCAGGGACACGTTTACGTCCAATCTTGATGACAGCTCTTGCGACAATCGGTGCCTTGGCACCACTCGCTCTTGGACTCGAAGGCGGCGCATTGATTTCAAAAGGATTAGGCGTGACCGTCATCGGTGGACTTACGAGTTCGACATTACTGACGCTCCTCATCGTTCCGATTGTCTATGAATTCTTAGCACGATTCCGTAAAAAGAAGTCAATTGATTCTTAAAAAACGATTGAAACCTTAAAAACGACAGGTAAGTGAAAAGGGCAGTATGACGCCATTTCACAACCTGTCGTTTTATTTTGTTACAAAAATATTACGATGAAAGAATCGTGTTAAGGAACTGTAACACGATCAGAAATCCGAAAATGATAGGATAAAAACATAAATTATCTGACAATTCAAAAATCGTTTATACATAAAAGGAGAATGAACGCATGAAAGCTGTCACCCGTGTTTTATTAACTGTAGCGTTGCTAATCAGTAGTTGGACGATCGTTCCGGCATCAACACAAGCCGCAACAAGCAAAAAAGTTGTTGTTTCAGTGGATGTTTTGAATGTGCGAGCAAAAGCTTCTGTCTCAAGTAAGCGTGTTGGACAATTGAAACTTGGTCAAGCTGCGACAGTCACGGGGCAAGTCAAATCATGGTATCAAATCCGCCACCAAGGAAAAGTTGCCTATATTGCTTCTACATACACAAAAGCTTACAATGCTAAAGCGACAAAAGGACTTAGTAAGACTGGCTCAACGATCGTTTCCGTTGCGGAAGGACTAAAGGGACGCCCATACGTTTTTGGAGCAACGGGTCCGGTCAGTTTTGATTGTTCAGGGTTCACTCGTTATGTGTATCAGGCACTTGGGAAATCCCTTCCGCGTACGGCATCCGCACAATATGCAGCAACGAAACGAACAGCACCTGGCGCTGGCGATCTTGTCTTCTTTACACATGGAAGTGGGATTCAGCACGTTGGAATCGCTGTTGATGGCGGTACGATGATCAATGCGAACTCGTATTATGGAAGAGTCGTCAAAGAATCGTTCCGTGGCGGCTACTGGGGTTCACGATACGTGGCAGCAGGAACGCTCTGAAAAATATGAAGCGGCGAATTCAAATCGATGAACTCGCCGCTTTTTTATATGGACTCAGGCATGAGGCAGGACGGTCGTTCCAGCAATGAACGCTGACGGCACCTCGATTTGTGGGCGAGCGATTAAATCTTCCCGGACAGTTAATTGAAATGCATGTCGGCCGATCGTGGCGTACGGAATCGCAATCGTCGTCATCGCTAAGACTTCAGCAAGTTCACTTCCATCAAAGCCGATGACAGAGAGATCGCCAGGAACGTGATAGCCTTGTTTTCGTAGTTCCAAGATCAGACCCGCTGCGACGTGATCACTGGCGGTCAAGATAGCAGTCGGTCGTTGTTTTTGTTGCATCCAACGCCTCGCGACGGCCGCACCATCTTCGATTGTCAGAGTCTGCTCATATACGAACTCATCCCGGACGACTTCTTGATAGGCATGTTTACGCGCTAAACTATTCGTACTGTCAGGACGACCGAGACAGATGCCGATGCTTGTGTGTCCTTGTTGTCGCAGATGCACGAGTCCCTGTTGAAAAGCCGTGTAGTGATCGATATAGACAGCGACCACGTCTTCATGATGTTCACAAAAGACGATGGTGCCATAGCGTTCGTACGGTAAAATTGCTGATAAAGGAAGACTGTGTGATACGACGATGAGTGCGTCAATCTCCTGTTGAGCCAGTGCATCGAGTGCCAGTTGTTCATGCGTTTCCACATAATTCGTCTGCCACGTCAGGAAACGATAACTTGCGTCAAAGGCCGCTTGTGCGATGCCCTGGAGAATGGCAGCGTAATACGGATGATCAACGAATGGAAGCATGACACCGACCGTCTTCGTCATGCCCGTCGATAGATGGACGGCAGTCTGATTACGGATATATCCGAGTTTTTCAATCGCTTCTCGGACTGCTTGCCGCTTCTCGTTCGCCACATAAGGGTGATCATTTAACACACGTGAGACTGTCGTAACGGATACGTTTGCTTCGCGTGCCAAATCTCGGATGTTCGTCATCGCGCATCCCTCCTTGATTACATCGTGCGAGATAATCGTCGTTCGAGTCGGCGCCAATCCTGTCGCGAGACGGGCGTCGCGAATGGAGCTGTCTGTTCGGCTAATTCATTGATTTTTGCGACCAATCGGGTCTTCTCTTTAGGTGATAAATCAGGATATTGATCGACCAACGTATGCTGGCATAAATAATAACCTGCTGGTGTATGCAATTGTTCGATGGCCCATTCGAAAGCGACATTCCGCTTGAATAGCTGGATTAACCGAGTATGGATCGACATGATGATTACCTCCTTTTTAGTGTATATCAAGACGATAGGCTATGAAACGCGTTTCACGGCAAGAACTATTTTTTAGCAACGGATCGACTGGGAAAATTCAGCAATAATTGACCGGGTAGACAAAGAAGTCTATGATTGTGTCGATACAATACAAAGAGGGGCGAACGTAAAATGGAATCGACAGACTCGAAGCTGGCATTGAAAATGCTCGTTGTTCTATCTCGAACGATGCATGCGGTGACGGAGCAAGTGAAGGCAGACATCAAAACACATCAGTTGAATTTATCGGAGTTCGGAGTTCTTGAATTGCTGTACCACAAAGGGGATACGCCTTTACAACAGATTGGTGATAAGATTCTGTTAACGAGTGGGAGCGTGACGTATGTCGTCGATAAACTCGAAAAGCGTGGGTTGATTGCGCGAAAATCATGTGCGACGGATCGTCGTGTCACGTTTGGAACCCTAACGGAAGCTGGACGTGAATTGATGGAAGAAACATTCCCGAAACATGAAGCCTTTTTAGCAGACTTATTCAAGGATTTGTCGGTTTCTGAGAAGGAACAGTTGATTGATCAGTTGAAACGGATCGGTTTACGAGCCGAACATTATACGCCGCTCGAAAACATGTAAGAAGTAGCACTCATAGGATAGGAGAAGCTCAAGTCGTCGACTTGGGCTTTTTTTATGAATTGAAAGTCAAACTGATTGACAAACGAAAAGACGGTTGGTATGTTTAGTTACAGAATTTACTTTAAATAAAAGGGAGAAATAATAATGACTAAATTACTTTATGTAACTGTTAACCCGAAAGCTACAGAACATTCTTTCAGCCTTCAAGTCGGTGAAGCATTCCTCGAAAGCTACAAAGCGGCGAATCCTTCGGCTGAAGTAGAAGTTCTTGACCTATACAACGAAACGGTTCAAGAAATCGATACAGACGTATTAAGCGCATGGGGCAAATTCGCAACAGGCGAAGAATTAACAGAAGTGGAGATCGCAAAAGTCGGTACGATGACAAAACATCTCGAACAATACATGGAAGCAGATGAGTATGTCTTCGTTACACCAATGTGGAACTTCTCTTTCCCAGCACGTCTCAAAATGTACATCGACAGCGTTCTTCTTGCAGGTAAAACATTCGCTTACACTGCAGAAGGTCCTAAAGGTTTGATGGAAGGCAAAAAAGCACTCCACATCCAAGCGACAGGCGGCGTCTACACAGGATCTGGTCTTAACTTCGGTGACGACTACCTCCGTCAAGCACTTGCTTTCACTGGTGTAACAGACTACGATGCACTCTTCATCGAAGGTATGGCAATGAATCCAGAAAAAGCAGAAGAAATCAAAGAAGCAGCAATCGCAAAAGCGAAAGAACTCGGTCGTTCATTCTCGACTGTCAACGCATAAGATACGTATAAAAAAGGCTCCCGCACATGGGGAGCCTTTTTGTGTGCTCTCAAGAGAGTGTTGATTTTTTGCGAAGCACGAGTGTCAGGAAGAGTAATAAGTCCTTGAGTTTCTCGAATCCACGAGGATGGGTCGAGATGCGGTACAACCACTCTAACTTGAGGCGACGGAATAATTTGGGCGCACGCTTACTATGTCCGGACCAAACGTCGAACGCACCGCCGACACCGATGAAGATGCCGTGATCGACTTGATTATAGACGGAAGCGATCCATTCTTCCTGTTTTGGTGCACCGAGCGCGACGAGAACAAGATCAGCGTCTGCTTCTGTAATAGCTTTCGTTGCTTCTTCTGTCTTTCCAAAACCGTGAAACGTCCCGACGAAGCGGATGTTTGGAAAACGAATCGATAACTGACGGATCAGCGATTTCATGACTTCCGGGCGTCCACCGAGCAAAAAGACCCGCTTCTCGAGTGCGTCCGCCGTCCGTAATAGTTCACGTGCCGTCTCGATACCTGGAAGCGTCGCAGTCAGGGGAGCCCCCATCCGCTTGCTAGCAGCTGTCACGCCGATTCCGTCGGGGGTGATGAACGTCGCCCGCCGTAAAATGGCTTCGTAGGAAGGTTCACGCAATGCACGCAATACGAGCTCTGGATTCGCCGTGACAAGAAAGGCTTTTCCGCGGTCGTGTAAGATTGTTTTAATATGGGTATACCATTGCGTCGGCGTTGCATCGACGAATGGTAGTCCGAATAATTGTTTTGTCTGCATCATCATTTTCCACCTCATCATCCATCATAGCAGAATCAAGACGGACGAACAGCGACTTGAGACTGAAAAAGGAGCGGATTCATATGCATCCATCTTGGCAAACGGTGTTACAAGCAGAAAAGGAAAAACCCTATTTTCAGGAGTTGTGGGCATTTCTGAAGGAAGCCTATCAAACGACGACCGTTTATCCTCCGAAAGACCGGATTTTTCACGCGTTTGATGCGGTGGCACCTGAAGACGTTCGTTGTGTCATTTTAGGTCAAGATCCTTATCATGGTGCCGATCAAGCGAACGGACTCAGTTTCTCCGTTCATGACGGTGTCCCGATTCCACCTTCTCTTCGAAACATGTATAAGGAACTCGTTGCGGATATCGGCTGCCCGGCACCGACATCTGGAAATCTAGAGTCGTGGTCACGGCAAGGGGTGTTTTTGCTCAATACGTCACTGACGGTCGAAGAAGGAAAAGCGGGATCACACGCGAAAAAGGGCTGGGCACATTTTACGGATCGGGTCATCGAAGTGCTTGGCACACAGGAACAACCAATCGTTTTCATCCTCTGGGGAAACCATGCGAAGAGTAAAAAGGCACTGATCGATACGAGTCGCCATCTTGTACTGGAAGCGGTCCACCCGAGTCCATTGTCTGCGAGTCGTGGTTTTTTCGGTAGTAAACCGTACTCCCAAACGAACGAGTGGTTAAAGGAGAAGGGACGCGAACCAATCGACTGGTGTCTGTCCTAAAAAAGCGTGTCTCCCTTAGGAGGAACGCTTCAGATTGTAGACGAGGCTGACTCAAAAAAGAATGACGCGTCTTTTCACGCCCTTTCCTCAGGCGAGACACAAGCCCGCTTTCCTGCTTTATTCAAGCAGGAAAGCGGGTCTTGTTCGTCTCTGACAGCGCAAAAATGCGCTTTTTCCTGTCGGAGTGGCGTGAAACGCGTCATTCTTTTTGTTATGAGATCAGGATGGCAGATCATCATTCTGCCACCCTGATCTTTGTGGAAACTGACTTTTGAGTCAACCCCTTGTACGCTTTTTGCTTATGGCTCATCGATTCGGAATCGCCGGTTCTTCATCCATCATGAATTTTTCGACGACAAGAGCTACTCCATCCTCATCATTAGAAGCTGTCATATACTGCGCTTTTTCTTTGACGGTATCTGCCGCATTGGCCATCGCAACACCAAGACCAGCCCATTCGATCATCGACAAGTCGTTGTTTCCGTCACCGCAAGCGATGACTTCTTCTTGCGCGATGCCTAGTTTTTCTGAGAGAAGCGCAAGGCTCGTTCCTTTTGTCACTCCGTCTTCCGTGAATTCGAGGAAGAACGGCTTTGAACGTGCGACCGCGAGTTCACCGGCAAGTTCCTGCTGAAGCGTCTGTTCGACGCGTGCGAGTTTTGTTTCTTCCGCCATCATCAAGCATTTGACGACAGGGGCTTGAACGGCTTCTTTAAAGTCCTGGACCGGGATGACATCCATGCCTGTCAATTTTCCTTCAAGCGTCGTATAGTCGTTCAGTTGCTCCGTCAGGATTTCATGTCCGACATATGTGTGGATGTAGACATCCTCCCGTTTGCTTAAATCGTAGAGGCGATGCACGGTTTCCGGAGAGAGCGTACTGAGAAAGAGTGACTCGTTCGTTTTACAATCGATGATCGAGGCACCATTGAAGCTCAGGATATAGCTGCCATATCGGGCGAGTTCGAGTTCTTTCGCAAGATCAAGCATTGCATATGTCGGACGACCACTCGCGAGGACGACTTTCTTTCCGCGACGCTGGGCAGCGAGCAATGCCTCTTTCGTCCGTGGTGAAATCGTATGGTCACTTGTCAACAAGGTATCATCTAAATCAAGGACAATCATTTTGTACGTCATACATTCAAACCCCTTTCAATTATCTGTTTATCGTAACAACTTGTCCCCCGTTCGACAATATACTCTCCCCGAAGAGAGTATGATAAAGTGGAAACAGAGCCCGTACGGAAAGGATTTCAACTTTATGAAATATATCTTTATCATCATATCCAGCCTATTACTTGCAGGATGCAGCACGATGTTTCCGCATCCCGCTTCCTTGCTTGAACACCCGTCCCTTCCGGCATGGGAACAATCATTGAAGGAACGAATTGACCTGGATTTACCGAAACAGGCCGAAATCGTCGCGCCACGGAATCAAGCCGTATCACGTTTGTATGAACTCGTCGATCTAGACCAAAACGGGAAAGATGAGGCCATCACATTTTATCGCAGTGAGCAGGATGGTCGATTTATGATCCATCTTCTCGTACATGAACGGCAGGGGGAAGACTGGCGACTTGTCGCCCGTCAAACGGTTGCGGATGGTCGGGCGATTGATCGCCTCGAAGTCGTTCCGGACAAACGACAGAAACAAAATCATCTAGTCATCGGTCTAACCAGCTATGGTGAAAATACGCTCTATATCATTGAACGATTACTATCAAAACAACGAGATGTCACGAAAATCGATCAATATGATCGTTTATCGGTGGCCGATTTGAATCAGGATCAGGAACGGGACATGATGCTCCTGCAAAAGGGAAGTCCGTCTCGATTGATCTATTATAAGAACATTTTGTCGAAGGAGCGTCAAGTGACGACGCTGTCGACGAAAGATGGCGATTTATTTGCAGAACATGATTTATTCGAGGTCGATACAATCAACGCCGCGCGTAATAAAGGCTTGATCGTTTCTTATACACGAGATGCTAAAATGCATACCGCCTTATTCCGTCTAGCGAACGATACGTTGGAACAGGTGCGCTTCGGTCAGGTCGATGAAATCGTCGAACCGATGTATACATTCCCGAAGGATGTCGACCAGGACGGCATCGTCGAGTTTGGTCATCAATATACGCCGGGTGGCAGTAAAGGGCGTGAAGGTGAGCCGAAACCACGGATCACAGCGTACTACACATGGAATGGATCGGATAATCCACCGTTTCTTGAGAGTGGGTTCGAACTGCGGGAAGAACAGTACATCGATCAGGAATACAATTTCGTCATGCGTTTCCCGGCCAATTGGGCGACACGGGAAACGATTGAGAAGCGGGAGAACCGTGTCCAATTCATCAATCGGGAAACGAAGCAGGTCGATTTTGAATTGGAGATCATTCCGAAGAATCAATACATTGCGAGTGATCAAAAGCGAAAGATTAAAGAAGGTATCGACTATGTATACGTGATTGACGCGAAAAAGGATTATGAAGCATTCGTCAATCGTGTCACACTCGTGGAATAAACAAGCAGGGGGAGAAAAAGAATGACCAAAATACTAGTAGCTGAAGATGAACATGCGATTCGCAGTTTCATCGTCATTAACTTGAAACGGGCAGGCTATGACGTCATTGAAGCGGCAAACGGAAAAGAGGCACTCGCACAGTTTGATCAACAGACTTTCGATATTTTATTGCTTGATATCATGATGCCAGAAATCGATGGTTTTGCCGTTTGTGAACAGGCGCGGGCGAAGGATGAAGTCGTCGGCATCATCATGTTGACGGCGCGGACACGAGAAGAAGACAAGGTCATGGGACTAAGCGTCGGTGCGGACGACTATATCGCGAAACCGTTCAGTCCGGCAGAACTGTTGGCACGCATCCAGTCACTCTTGCGTCGTGTCGAAACATTGCGTCGTCGAAAACAACCGCGTGAACTTGTTTCTGGGCCATTCCGGATTGATTTAGGGGCGAAACGCGTCCAAAAAGAAGGAATCGACGTCGAAGTGACGCCGACGGAATATGATTTACTGTGTCACTTCATCAAAAACGAGGATCAAGTCATGTCGCGTGACGAGTTGCTCGACGCTGTCTGGGGAGAGAACTACTTCGGAGATCGTAAAACCGTCGATGTCAATATTCGCCGGCTGCGGCAGAAAATCGAAGAAAATCCAGCAGAACCGAAGTTCATTGAGACACTATGGGGACATGGATACAAGTGGCGTAACGAAGAATGAAGCGCCAGATATTGATGCGTTTCATGACGATCATCACGGTGACGGTCCTGCTCGTCATCGGGATTCTTTCGTTCGTGACCTATAACTATTATTACGTGACGGCAACAGACGTTTTAAAGCGTCATGCGAGTGCGAGTGCCGTCTTGTTCGCAAACAGTGGTCTTGCATACGACTATACGGACTCGGAAGCAACGATCCACGATGTCCTCGATTCCTATGCATATCCTGATGCCGAGATTGAAGTCCTGGATGCAACGGGTACGCCGCGGTATTCTTCAACCGGCTTCATCTCAAAACGAAAGTTGACGCGAGAGGCTGTCAATCAGATCAGAGCGGGGCAGACCGTCACGAAACGATACGACGACGAGGCGACGGGCGAACATCTGCTTGAAGTGACAGAACCCGTCGTTTCATTCGGTCAAACGACAGGAGCCCTTCGTTATACGACATCGCTTGAACGAATCGATCGGCGTGTCATTGAAATTTGTTTAGCAATCGTCCTGCTGGGTACAGTAATTTGGGGACTTGCCTTCATTTATTCCTCACGTCTTGTGTCATCGATCGTCCGACCGATTCAGGAAGTCATTGGGGCGTCGGACCAAATCGCAAAGCAGCACTATGACGTCAAGGTCGACGAGGAGTATTCGTTCGAGCTTGGAGAACTAGCACGGACAATCAATTATATGGGGCAACAAATCAAACAACAGGAGACGTTGAAAGATGAATTCATCTCCGGAATTTCGCATGAGTTACGGACACCGCTGACATCGATCAAAGGCTGGAGTGAGACGTTGCTCGTCGAACAGGATCAGTTACCGGAAGAGGCGTCGCTTGGGATGGGCATCATTCATTCAGAGACGGAGCGTTTGATTTCGCTCGTTGAGCAGTTACTCGATTTCTCGAAACTCGAGACGAGTCGCCTCGTCTTATACCGTCAGGAAGTCAACTTGACGGAAATCATCGAGACCGTTACGGCACAGCTTCGCCAAAAGCTCGAAGAAAAGAACGTTCAGATCGTGCAGAAGCTACCGGCTCAAGTCGTCGGTCTGTACGATGAAAACCGATTAAAGCAGGTATTTTTGAACTTGCTTGATAACGCAATCCGTTTTTCACCGAACGGAGGGACGATCACGATTCGACTCGTTCGTTCGGAGCGCGTGCTATTTCTTTCGTTCAGTGACGAAGGACCTGGGATTCCGAAAGAACATTTACGTCATGTCACGGAGAAGTTCTATCAGGTCCAAAAAGGAAAGGGTGGCACAGGGCTCGGACTATCGATTTGCCGAGAACTCGTCGAAGCACATGAAGGGAAGCTATTCATCGATAATCAGCCGGAAGGCGGCGTGATTGCAACGATTCTCTTACCTGTCACGAAAGCGTAAACACTGAGACAGGCAGAGTGGAACAGAAACTGGTAAAGTTAAATGGATTATAGTACGAAACGGATCAGATGATAGGAAACGGAGGAATCAGTCATGGCACTTGGTGTTTCAAATGGTACGCTTCAACCGCTCTCCGGAAAACCGAACGCGGTATCTACTCAAACCGATTTACAGGATATGAAAATGCGACCGCTCCCGTTCAAAGGAACGCTTGCGGATTCGAAATTTCAACTCTTACGTATCCTGCAAAGCCTCGATCGCGTCAAAGTCGTCAAGGAGGAAGGGACATACATCCATGCCATCTTCACGAGCAAAGTTTTTCGCTTCAAGGATGACGTCGAATTTTACTTTGATGAAGCCGCACAGGTGATTCATTTCCGTTCGGCATCACGTGTCGGATACTCTGACTGGGGCGTCAACCGTAAACGGATGGAAGACATCACACGTCGTTACGAGGAGGGTTCACGATGAAGAACTATCAATTAGTCGTCATCGGTGGCGGCGCGGCAGGAATGACGATTGCTGCCGGTGCAGCAAGTCTCGGTGCCCATGTTGCCCTGATCGAACGCCATGCCCATCTCGGTGGAGACTGCCTGCATTACGGTTGTGTTCCTTCGAAAGCCTTAATCGAAGCTGCTCATGATGTTCATGTCATGAAACGGACGGCAGAGAAGTATAACGTGACCTTAAATGGGGATGCGGTCTACACGAAAACCAAAGCAAGCGTCGATCGTGCGCGCAACATCATCCAATCGCACGATGGAACGAAGCGTTTTGAGGATCTTGGCGTTGATGTCTACATTGGGGAAGCGACATTCCTCAGTGCCCATGAAGTCGAAGTCGCCGGGCAGCTCGTCGTCGGCGAGAAATTTGCGATTTCAACAGGTTCTCAGCCGATCATTCCACCAATCGATGGACTCGATACGATTGACTACTTAACGAACGAAACAATCTTTGAATTAACCGAGCGCCCGGAGCGTCTTCTCGTCATTGGTGGCGGAGCGATCGGTCTTGAGTTATCACAAGCTTACGCGCACCTCGGAACGGAAGTGACGATCATCGAAGGGATGAAGACGTTGCTCGGAAAAGAGGATCGTGACATGGTCGAAGTCATTCAACGTCAACTGGAACAGGAGTTGACCCTCCATCTCGATACGAAAGTCACACACGTTCGTAAATCGGCAGGAGGGATTGAAGTCACTGTCGAGACGAATGGTGAATCACGTGTCATCGAAACGGACGCCGTTCTCGTCGCCGTCGGTCGCAAACCACGTATCGAAGCACTACGTCTCGACCGAGCTGGTGTCCACGTTGAGAAAGGATTCGTCCAGGTCGATGGATCCCTGCGGACGAATCAACGGCATATCTTTGCTGTCGGAGATACGATTAATTCCTTACCGTTTACGCACGTCGCAGGGCTTGAAGGGAAGACGGTCGTCACAAATGCTTTATTTGGTCTGCGGACAAAGCCGGATTACCGAGCGGTTCCGTGGGTGACATTTACGACTCCTGAATTATTCCATCTGGGCTTAACGGAAGAAGAAGCACGTCAGAAGCATGGAGACATCAAGGTCTATCAGACAGGTCTTGATGAAGTCGACCGTTTCGTCATCAACGGACAAACAGAGGGGCGTGTCAAGTTGATCGCGAATAAACGTGGTAAACTGATTGGGGCCCATGCGATCGGAGAACAAGCCGGTGAGTGGATGCAAGAAGTCGTCTATGCGATGGCACGCAAGGATAAGGTCGGTCAATTGTCACGTGTCGTCCATCCATATCCAATTCGCGGAGCTGCCGTGCAACGCGCTGCTGATGTCTACTGGCGTGAACGTTTATTCGCTGGTCCGATCCCAAAATGGTTGAAACGTTATTTCGACTGGAAACAAGGAGAATGATTCATGCAACAACCTGCAACTAAACGGAACTTCGTCCCACTCGTCATCCTGTTGACACTCGTCATCAACTTACTCGTGGCGCTGTTGTTCTTTGCGCCACCGGTACAAGTCGATTCAGGATTCGATTGGACGTTACTTCCCTTTTTGAATGCCATCTTCAACAGCTTTACCTTCATGCTGTTGCTCGGCGCTTGGATTTCCATTCGTCGCGGTAACCGGGTGAACCATCGTCGCTTCATTGGTGGTGCGATGACGACGACGACGTTATTCTTGATTTCATATGTCACGTATCATGCGGTCAGTGAATCAACGAAATTCGGAGGCGAAGGATTCGTTCGTCCAATCTATTTCTTCATTTTGATCACGCATATCATTTTGGCGGCAGTCATCGTCCCGCTCGTTCTGATGTCACTTGCGCATGCCTTAAACCAGAACTTCGAAAAACATAAGAAATGGACACGTTTTACGATGCCACTTTGGTTATACGTCAGTTTGACGGGTGTCATCGTTTATATCATGATACGTCCGTATTATTAAAAAAGATCCTTCGTGGTAAAAAACACGAAGGATCTTTTTTGGGATCAGGATTTGATTTTCGTTTCGTCGAGAACATTTGCTTTCAAATCAATCAGTGGCCGGATCAACACTTCAACGCGGCGGTTTTGACTACGACCGACTTCTGTTTGGTTCGAAGCGATCGGTCGGAATTCTCCATATCCGCTGACGGTAAACCGTTTTGGTTCCAGCTTCGGATTACGCTGCAGCGCACGCATGAAGCTGATTGCCCGGTCCGCGCTGAGCTCCCAGTTCGATGGGTACTTGGCCGTATTGATCGGAATGTCATCCGTATGACCGGAAACTTGGATTTGCCGTTGCCCGGCTTTAGCGAGAAGTGCACTCATGCCTTCGGCGATCTGTAAGGAACGCCCTTTGACTTCAGCTTGTGCAGGTGAGAAGAGCGCCCGGTCTCGGATCGTAAAGACGAGTCCTTCGTTCGTAATTTCGACCTTGATGTCTTTCTCGAGTTTCTCATTTTTGATGTATTGGTTTGCTTCATTCTTAATTTTTTCGAGCTCCGCGATTTCATAGCTTTGTGCTTTCGTCCGGGCATCGAGTTTTTTGGAATCTTCCTCTTCCTGGGTGGAAAGGGAACTATTCGTGATCATTCCGGAACCACCATTGAAGACGGAACTGAATGACTGTGACATGGCTTTTAGTTTAACTGCATCGACATTACTCGAGGCGAAGAGAACGATGAACAATGCCAGAAGCAAGGTCAATAAGTCGGCATACGGAATCAACCAGCCTTCGGAGATATGTTCGTCATGCGGCTTCTTTTTCCGCTTCATAGTTCGCACGCTCCTTCGGTGTCAGGTACACGAGTAGCTTATCTTCTAAGTTTTTCGGTGATTCACCGTTTTGAATCGACAGAATGCCTTCAATCATCATTTCATACAACTGAATTTCACTTGCTGATTTTTGCTTCAGTTTTGTTGCGAACGGGAACCAGAGGACGTAGCCGGTAAAAATCCCGAACAGTGTCGCGATGAAAGCGCCCGAAATCGCATGACCGAGCTTTTCGATGTCCGATAAATCGGATAAAGCCGCAACGAGACCGACGACGGCTCCGAGAACTCCGAGCGTCGGAGCGTAGGTTCCGGCTTGCGTGAAGATGTTGGCATTGGCATGATGGCGCTCAGTCATGTTTTCGAGGTCACGTGTCATGACGTCCTCGACGTATTCCGACGGTTGACCGTCAATGACCATCATGACTCCGCGTTTCATGAAGGTATTATCGACTTCCTCGAGTGCGGATTCAAGCGATAACAGACCTTCTTTACGGGCTTGCGTCGAAAGCGTTAGAAATTGCCCGAGCAGTACTTGTTTCGTCATCAGCTTTTGCTCGAATAAGATGACTTTAAACAAGGCAGGTAGTACTTTCAGTCGTTCCTTCGGGAAGGAAATCATGATGGCGGCAGCCGTTCCGAGAAAAATGATGACAAGAGCTGCTGGGTTGAGTAGGGCGACCGGAGGTGCACCTTTTAAGATCATTCCTCCGATCAGTGTGATGAGACCTAGGATGATCCCGATGATCGACACGATATCCATGATTGATGTGTGCCACCTTTCTGTATGTAATGCGGGTAAGAAACGAAAAATAAAAGAGCAGAAGACACTTCTTCTGCTCGGAAATCGTAAAACCGAGAATCAAGCGCCGTTTTCATCGATTAGCATCTGAATGCTTTCGTTTCGTTCGTCACGCTCTATATCGGTCAATACATCGTATTTTTTTAACACTTGATACAATTCATTTAAAATGGGTTGCTCCAAATGTAGTGACAATAGTTCCTCGAATTGATAATACAACTGTGCAGGCATCCATTGTGATTGTCGTTCTAGCCTTCGCCAGACGTCCTCAATCGAATGATCCGCCGTCTTAGGGTCCACTGTTTCCCTCAACCTCCTTTAATGATTACACGTCCACTTTTATCTAGTTTACCAAAAAAATAAGAAAACGTTTAGTCGATTGCATATTTCGATAGAAGTTCTTAATTCGAGGGAGTATGATAAAGACAATTCTGTATGAAAAGAATCTAGGGGGAGTAAGATGTTCTCGCACAAAAAACGTTCACCACTCGCGCGTTTCGGGCGTTTTGGTGAATTAATGTACCATCAGCTGTTTGATAAACCGGCACGCTTCATTGCGACAGGTTTTACATTGACGATTTTGCTCGGTGGTTTTTTATTATGGTTACCGATTTCGCAGAACGAGGGGCAAGCGGTCTCTTTCATCGACAGTCTATTCGTTGCCACCTCTGCAGCGACTGTGACCGGGTTATCGACGATCAACATCGCAGAATCCTATGATTTGCTCGGGCAGACCATTCTCATGCTGCTCATCCAAATCGGGGGTCTCGGATTCATGACGATTGCGCTCGTCCTGCTCAGCGTCACGGGTCGGAAAATCGGAATTCGGCAACGTATCATCATTCAGGAAATGTTCAACCTCGATAGTCCGGGCGGTACGATTCGTCTCGTCCGCAACATCATCTTGACGACGGTCGTCGTTGAGATGATCGGTATGTTCTTGATTGCGTTAGACTTGTTCATCCAATACAAATACACACTCGGAAAAGCGTTGTACTATGGGCTGTTTCACGCCGTCTCTGCTTTTAATAACGCAGGATTTGCCTTATGGGGAGATAGTCTGATCGGTTTCCAGCAGGATACGACGTTCATCTTGACGATTGCCGTGCTCTTGATGATTGGTGGTCTTGGTTTTACGGTCATCGCCGATATCGCGGGGAAACGGAGCTTCAAAAAGATTTCGCTTCACTCGAAATTGATGGTACTCTCACTGATTGTGATCAACGGACTGGGTGTCTTAGCCATGATGCTTTATGAATGGGTGTCACACCTCGGTTCGTTACGAGACGAGTCATTCTTTCATGCACTCCATATCGTATTCTTCCAAGTCGTCACGACACGGACGGCTGGTTTCCAGACGATTGATTTGACGACGATGGTACCGCTTTCGATCGGCTTGATGATGGTCTTGATGTATATCGGTGCCGGTTCCGCGTCGACGGGTTCTGGGATCAAGGTGACGACAGCAGCCGTCATCTTGAAGAACGTCTGGACATATTTACGTGGTCAACGGGAAACGGTCCTGATGCGCCGGACAATCCAGACACAAGCCATCCAAAAGGCTTATGCGATCGCTGTCTTTAGTCTGTTGTTCATTGCCCTGATTACGACGCTTCTTGCTTTGAGTCAACCGAACGTCTCCTTCATCGGTCTGTTTTTCGAGACGGTTTCAGCGTTTGGTACGGTTGGTCTGTCATTGAACGTCACATCCGAGCTTAACAGTTTCGGTAAGTTTCTCATCATGTTCATGATGTTGCTTGGACGTGTCGGTTCCTTGACGATTCTATTTACCGTTGCCGTACAACGAGATCGGACGATCCGTTACCCGAAAGAAAATATGCTGATTGGTTAATGAATCAAAAAGTCGAACCGGGCTTTCCACATGGAAAGAATCGGTTCGACTTTTTTAATATTCTGCATGTGTTTGATAATAGGCGACGATCCGTGGCATCGTTTCCGAAAGATCCGGACAGATGATACCGGTATCGCGTAAATCGCGAATCGCATGTGTCGTATCGTACTGGACGGGATGGATGAAGTAATCGAGCGTCTGACGCTGCATCTGAAGCCGCTTTGCGACAACTGGTGTCAACGCTGTACTAACAAGACGAAAGGGAAGGATACCACGTGGATACCGTCCATAGTAGGCGACGTGCAACATCTCAAAGATGGCACGTGCTCCGTGCGGGAATGGGTCCGTCAGGTGATAGGTCTTATTTATCCCGACAGGTGCATGACTGAGATAAGCAGTCGCTTCGATGACATAATCATACGGCACAAGGTTGACGAGTGCGTTGGCGCGTCCAGGGTAGGGAAGGGGAGCAACGGATTGCAACAAGCGCATTGCGTTCAACACAAAATAGACGCCATCCCATTTTGGTGTTTCCCCTGTTTTCGAATGACCGACGACGATGCCTGGACGGATGATCGTATAAGGGAGTGTACCGATTTCGTTTCGAAAGCGGACTTCTGCTAAATACTTGGTTTCCTCGTAAGCATTTTTAAAGCTGTTAGCCTGTAATTCATCCTCAAGAACCGTGCCTGAGCGGAGACCGGAGACATACGCTGTACTGAAGTAGACGTAACGTTCTAAGGCACGGCAGCTGTGGGCGAATCGTGTCACGTTCGCTGTACCGATCACGTTGATTCGAAATGCCGGATCATACGCAGTTGATAAGTCATAGAGTGCAGCAAGGTGAAAGATATGCGTGACGTCCTGATGCAACATCCTGCGTGTTTCTAGTGAAAGAGCGAGTTGATCGATCGTGATATCCCCTTCATGCAAAAGGAGTTGATCCGGTCGTAAGGATGTACGTTTGAGAAGATCATCGCGCCGCTTAGTAGCCGTATGCCGCTCGGACGGTACATGCAGCAGATGAAAGCAGGCAATTTGATTTGGAATACGTGCCAGTTGTTCAATCAGCTTTGTGGCTAGAAAACCGGGAAAACCGGTCATGAAATAGGTCCGCATCAGTTCCAGTCCTTTCTTGGGTCACGTTCGAGGACGACGGTAAACGTCGAGCCATGATTGATTTCCGACTCGACGGAAATCGCCCCGCCGTGTGACTCGATGATTTCCTTACAAATCGCAAGCCCAAGTCCGGTTCCACCGATCTTACGGACATCTGAGTTATCCACGCGATAAAACTTCGTAAAGAGTTTCTCGAAAGCATTCTGTGGAATCCCTAGACCGTAATCCGTCACGGAGAACGTCGCCTGCTCCGGATTCACCGAGAGGCGAACTTGGATATGATCTGCATGAGGCGAATATTTGATGGCGTTAGAAAGTAAATTCAAGATGACTTGTTTGATTTTATGTTCGTCCGCAAAAATCAGGACGGGATCTTCTGGTACGTCGAGATCAATCCGATGTGTTTCGACGGTCTCACCATAGGCATCGACGGTCGATGTAACGAGATCGCGTAATGAAAATGATGCAAAGGCATAATCCTGTTTCCCGCCTTCCATTCGCTGAATGTCCAGGAAATCGTTGAGAAGCGTCGTCAAACGCTTCGTCTCTTCGTGGACGATCGTAACGTAGCGTTCTATTTTTTCAGCGGGCTGCTTCCGGTACCGGAGCAGCTCCATGTACCCGAGAATCGACGAGAGCGGTGTACGTAATTCGTGCGACACCGTACTGACCAACTCATCCTTGACTTGATCCATCTTCGCCTCTTCCGTCCGGTCCCGGAAGACGAACAGGAAACCATGACGCGAGATACGGCTTTTTTCCTTTTTGATTGCCGTGGCATAAAATTCAAAATACAGCGGACTGGATTCATTCGGTCGTTGCAACGTGAACCGGAAGGATAGTTCGGAATGCTTTCCGGCGAGCAGTTCCTCGACTTGCCGGAGCATATCGAATCGGGTATTCAGATCGAGATTCGGAATCAAGCTAATCCGTTCCTGGATCTTACTCGGAGCAATGCCTGGTACATCGAGAAGCTTCCGGGCTTTGACATTCATGAAAATGAAGCTTCCATCTTCTTCCGTCAATAAAAAGCCTTCATTTGATGCTTGAAGAATTGATTGGGTAATATCGCGTTGCCGCATGATCGCGAATTTTTCGCGTTCCAGCATTTTTTCAATTTTTTTACGTTCGGTGATATCACGGACGACAGCGACACGCATTTTGACATCGTTATAAAGAATTTCGCGCGGGAACACCTCGATCTCGACTGAAGTACCGTCAGCACGTCGTCCAAGAACTTCATACGGTTCTTCCCGATGTTCCTCGATGCGTTTGAGTACACGCGCGTGATGATCGGGATGAATCAGTTCAAGCGTCGTCCGTCCTTTCATCTTTTCGAGTTTCGTTCGAAAAATGACTTCTGCTGCGCGGTTGGCATCAATGATGATCCCATGATCATGGAAGATGACAGCCTCGACGACGGATTCTGAGAAAAGCCGGAATCGGCGCTCGCTTTTTGTCAGGTGCCATTCGATTTGCTTTTGCGTCGTGATGTCCTGAATGAGTAAAAAATAAGTGTCATTCGGCAACCGGGTCATGTAGAGCCGCCCATGGAACGTCGATCCATCCAGCCGGTGGTAGGTCCATTCATTTTCCGCTTCCCGGCCATGTAGCAACAAGAGTTGCGCATCCGACAAGTCTTTTAGGTTTAGTTGTTCGAGATGTTTACGGCGGATAGCGACTTCTTTTGCATCGTGTAGAATGGTCGGCTGGAGACCGATGATGTCTTCGGTATGATCAAATCGGAATAAGGTGCTTGCGATTTCGTTACATGCTTGAATCCGAAACGCTGCATCTGTGATGAATAAGGCGGCATCAAGCGATGAATCGAATAAGGCTTCTATTTTCAGAGAGGCAACCTGGACAAGGAAATAGTCCGTCTCTTCAATCGCTGTAATCGCTAACTGATGAGTCGTGGAAATGACGGTTTCCTTCTGAAGCGGAAAAAAGTTCGCCGCAATCGAAAAAAGTTCTTGGATCGTTTCTCGATCCGGAGACGTCATGAACTGGTGTTGAAAGGCGTCATTATGAATGTGGATCTTCCCATTTGCATCGACAAGAAGAGCGGGGTCTTTCATAGCGCGTAACGTCGAATGGATGATCCGTAACGATGAAGGGGATGAATGTTCTGCCATGAGCTACCTCCTGACTGGTCTTTGACCATGGATTAAAAAGCAGTCTTTCCTCGTTAGCTTACTTCTGCAAGACGAGTCGTGTTTCCTGTCGAGCGAAGCAACCAACGAAGAATTTTAGTATAGTGAAAAAAAGGTCATGACAAAGTAGAGGGGAAACAGACGATGAAACGATTGAAACGAAAGCGATTAGTACTAGCGACTTTGTTTGCAATGATAGGAATTTTCGGAACTTATTTTTTTTCAAGTTCTTGGGAACCTTTAATACTATTCATCAGTATAATAGGGTGTATCCTTTTTCTTCTTTTATCCTTTTTGACGCCGTCGCTTGAAAAACGACTCGATCGAATGGAAGGACGAGAATTTGAAGAATGGCTTGCCGATTTATTTGAAACGGCAGGATATCGGGTTGAGTTGACACCTGCTTCACGCGACTTCGGAGCAGATTTATTGATAGAGGATGAACGAGGGTATAAGATTGCCATCCAGGCAAAGCGATATAGCGCGGCTGTAGGGCTCGAAGCGGTTCAGCAAGTCGCTGCATCGGTTCCGTTCTATGGAATGGACGAGGGATGGGTCGTTACGAATTCGACCTTTACGGAAGCCGCATATCAACTCGCAGAACCAAACCAGGTTCGCCTCATTGATCGGGAAGAATTGCTCGCATTCGCAAAGGAGATGAACCTGCATTGAACATGTCGAATGATTGTCGACAAAAGGGGGTTGTCAATTTGGAGAAACGGTGCAATAATCATTTTCGTTAACGAAATATCATACAGATAAAGAAAGTTAAACTATACAGGATGTCTAAATAAACTGGGGACGAAAAACCAGCACGTTTTAGCAGTGAGAGGAGAATTTCTGTTGCGCAAAGTTGTCTATGTGCAGGGTTGCGTTTTTTCGCAAGGTCATGCCGCGATTTATGATGAAGCGCACCAAATGATCGGTGCGGTTCAACACGATGAGAATGGTCGTGTTCAAGTAATGAATGGTGAAGGTAGAGGGGTAGCGTTTGGAAAGTTCATCCCGACATGTAAGAAATGGGTCGTGATGAACCATGATGGACAAGAGGTAGGTCAAATGCGTGAGAAGTTCTCGCTCTTCTCGAAGAAATGTGAGTACAACGTCTATGAACGTGGTACATTCACGATTTCCTTCGACCTGACGAAAGGGAAATTCTCCGTACGGAGTGCAGCCGGAGAAGTCGTCGCTGAATTGTTGCAAGATGGTGATGAATACCGTCTCGTCAAGGATGCGGACAAACTTTCGATGTACGAATTACTCTCTGTCTTGAAAAGTCTGACGAACAACGTCCACTACAAATCACTGACAGCCGTCTAACTAAAAAAAGATGCCTTCCATGACATGGATGGCATCTTTTTTTCATCATGTCGTTTGCAGGACATGATGGAGGCGTTGTTTGGCTTCGTGTGTCAAATGCGACACACGACGGGCGTAGAGACAGAGTTGCAGGACGTGGACGGTTTCAGGGCGGTAAGCGTTAATCCGCTCGAGCGAGCGTCTCAGACGCTTCTCCGTCAATTCGATCGGTCCACTTGTCTCGGCATGCTGCGTATAGACGAGATAAAAATTAAGCGGGCTGATTAAATCATCCTCATCGATATTCGGGTTCTGGAAGACGATTGTCAGCAGTTCCCGTGTTTCTTCTAATGAGAAGAGGTGTTTTAAATCGTCCAGCAGGTAGATGATCGCGGCCTGATTGATCGAGTATTTCTTTCCACGATGCGGTACACCGATGATGTCCCGGACTTCACGTTTCGTCCAGTTCTGGATCGTCGTCGCTGACATGTGTTCCCCGATCAGGGCATTGGCCAAATGAACGATTTCGTTGATGGATAGACCATTTTTCAATGGATCGAATTGTTTCAGGCGATTGATGACCTTTGGCAATTCCGTTCCTTCTGTCGCAACGAGGGGTTCGATTCCTTTCCCTTCGTTCAGGCGTTGCAGACAACTTGATAATGTTTGGACTGCTTGAGCATCATACATTTCCAAAACTTCCTCTCTAGGACGTCATTTGACCTTATGTTATCAAATGAAGGTTCAATAGGGCAAATGGCAACTGAAACAACGTACAATAATAGGAAAGGGGGAATCACGATGGAATGGTTTGCTGCCATTGGCACGATTGGAATCGTCGGCTTTGTTCTCGTCATTCTTGAAGGCATGGGACACCGTTTCGGTTTTTCTCCCGAGACGGTTCGGAAATGGATTCATATTGCTGTCGGACACTGGGTCTTTCTTGCGCTGCTATGGCTCGATCACTGGTATGTTGCCATCGTACCATTACTATTTTTTACGATCGTGAATCTACTGACATTACGTAAAGGTGTAGGACGTATGCATGATGTCGATCGTCTTTCTTACGGTACGGTCTACTATCCGCTTGCCTTAGCGATACTTGTCATCTTCTTTTTTGAAGAACAGCCGATGGCTCTCATTGCCGGCAGTATGGTACTCGCTTGGGGCGACGGACTTGCTGCACTCATCGGAAAACGGTTTGGAAGAACCTTTTACGTCCGCGGTGAGACGAAACGGTCCTTTGAAGGAAGCATTGCGCTCTTCTTGGCATCGTTTCTCGTGCTGACGGTGACGTTTTTATATTACGATCAGCCGGTCTGGCTTGCTGTCAGTTACGGTTTCTTGCTTGCGAACATCGCAGCCTTGATCGAAGCCATCTCATACCGTGATCTTGATAACTTGATTTTGCCATTGACGATTGCGGCACTGGTCGCCTTTGCTTTTTGATTGTCAGTCGCGTAGTAGCAACCGTTTGAAGTAAAGGAAACGGAGTCGGATATAGTCGGGATACCCCCGCCATCCGGCATGACGGATCGTCATATCCCGGCACATGTCCTGAAAAACCTGTCGATATACTTTTTCTTCGGAATCATCATAGACAGCGGCATATAGCCCGTGTTCGAGTATACCTGAAATCAGTTCGTCCAACCGTTCATGAAGAGCCGGATCGCTGTCTTCTGTCAATGTCGGGCGTAATACTTCATATTGCATGCCTTTATTGGCAGAGGCCGTAGCATGAAAGATGGCCGTCTTATCGAGATGGGATACACCGATGATCAGTTCATACAGTGTTTCTAGCACTTCGATCGAATGACCATCGAGCTGTTGGATCGAGTCGATTGCCATGAGTGTGTCCATTCCTGTAGCACCGATTTTTTTGATGTATTCAAACGCATGAAAGGCGGATTCGCCATAAAAGTGACGATGACTGTAGTGGACGGCTAGTGCACGATGACCCATCGGTTCTTCTTTGAATCGTGTAGTCGAGGTGAGGAAGAATTGTTCGGCTTCATGCATATAGCCTTCTTCTTCACTGATGATACCGAGCAAAAGATAACCGTGAACATGTTCGCTGAATTGTTCATGTGTAGCTTCGATACGTTGCCGTGCTTTAGTGAACTCATTGTTGAAATAAAGAGAATAGGCTGTTGCAATACCTGGTAACGGATGGGATGGAACAAGTTGTTGCAGCCGCTGCGCAGCAACGGTCCGTTCCGACTCGGTCGTGTCTGGTGATAAGGCTTCAAGTAAGGCAACTTCGGCGACCTTGATGTGGAGCTCTTGGGAGTACGCAGTTAATGTTTGTGTCATGTAAGGAAAGTCACCTCTAATATGTAGGAGTCATGTGTTGTTTTTATCATATGACAAGCGGAAGAGCCACTCAAGCGATAATCGATAAGCGTGGAGTAGCTCGATTTCTTCCGTTGCCTCCCTCATGAAAAAGACCGCCGGTTCCTGACGTGGAACCGGCGGTCTTCATATGACGTGAATGGAATGTTACGCGTGCAAGTGAAGCACGTCTTCTACTGACTTGTACGTGTATCCAAGATCACGCGCCACTGCTTCGTACGTGACGAATCCTTGCGCGACGTTCAATCCTTTTTCGAGCGCATCGTTTTCAGCAAGCGCACGGTGTGTGCCTTTGTTTGCGAGCTCAAGGACATACGGAAGCGTCGCGTTCGTCAATGCCAGCGTAGACGTACGTGGTACAGCCCCGGGCATGTTCGCGACAGCATAATGAACGACGCCGAATTTTTCATACGTTGGGTCGTCATGCGTCGAGATGCGATCGACTGTCTCGAAGATTCCGCCTTGGTCGATGGCGACATCAACGATGACAGCACCCGGTTTCATCCGTTTGACCATGTCGGCAGTAACGAGTTTCGGTGCTTTTGCACCTGGGATCAAGACAGCACCGATGACGAGATCACTTTCAGCGACTGCTTCAGCAATCGTGTACGGGTTTGAGATCAATGTGTTGATCGAGTTACCAAAGATATCATCTAGTTGGCGAAGACGTTCTGGACTGACATCGATGATCGTGACATCCGCACCGAGACCAACTGCGAGTTTCGCAGCATTCGTTCCGACGACACCGCCGCCGATGACTGTGACTTTTCCACGGCGAACCCCAGGAACACCTGCAAGCAGGATGCCCATACCACCGTGTGGTTTTTCCAAGAACTGTGCACCGATTTGTGACGCCATACGTCCTGCGACTTCACTCATTGGTGTTAACAATGGAAGTGTGCGGTTCTTTTCAACCGTCTCATAAGCAATTGCTGTGATGTTCGAATCCACAAGTGCGCGTGTCAGTTCTGGCTCGGCAGCTAAGTGAAGATATGTGAACAATGTCAGATCCGGACGGAAGTATTGGTACTCAGAAGCAATCGGTTCTTTAACTTTTAATGCAAGTTCGGCTGTTGCCCAGACTTCAGCAGCAGTCGCAATGATTTCAGCACCTGCTTTGACATACTCTTCGTTCGTAAAGCCACTCCCCATACCTGCCATCGATTCGATGATGACACGATGTCCCTGTGCATGTAACGCTGCTACCCCGGCAGGTGTTAATGCAACACGGTTTTCGTTGTTTTTAATTTCCTTTAATACGCCAATGATCATGTGAACGCGATCCCCTTTCGCAAATAAACAAATCAATTTCTCTTCTTCTTCAGTATACGAGAAATGAAAGCGTTCTACTTTATCGGGGATTTCAAAAATAACCGATATCCTTTGTGTAAAATCACAAAGGATATCGGTCTGCTTTTAGGTACAAATAAAGTAAGGAACGTTCGGGTAATGACTCCATCCGAATACCTGCTTCCTCCTCGATCCGTCGCATCCGATAAAGAATCGTATTCGGATGAACGTGGAGATGGGAGGCGACCTGTTTGACGTTCCCATCATAATGAAGGAACCATTCGAGCGTCTCACATAAAGAGGATGCATGTTTCATATCATACGCACGCAGTCGTTCAATTTCTTCGAGGCGAACCGTCCGGCGTCGCAACCGCTCCGAGAAAATCGGTAACAGCTGGAATAAACCGAGACGTTCGTAACGCGTCACGTTTTTAAGCTCAAAAGGGTAAGCATCTTTCAAACGTAAGACGATACCAGCCTCTTCATAACGTTCCGGAATCGCCTGGACACCGGTGAAGACTTCGCTACTTGCTGCGACGAAGTCCGTATAATCGAACCGCTCCGCGAGCAGTTGCCGGAATGACTGGATGAAGGCGTCAAACTGCAGTCGTTCTTGTTCCGCATCGCGATCGTTTGTGCTGATCCACAAGATGAAATCCGTCTCATCATATGCGTAAAGTAACGGACGGACGGTCTGTTGAATCGTCAATAAATAGCGCAGGCGATCGGCCAGACGTGGTGTGATGGCTTCTGAAAAACGGATGACTGTCAAACGACTGATCCCGGGAGGAGCGACATGTAGTTTCGAGAACATCTTCATGATTTCTGATTCGGGTAATTCTTCATGCAATAACTCGAAGAAGAATTGTTCCGTCTGCTCTTCCTTCCGTTTTTTCTGCATATCGATCGCCAGTAACTGACGTTGAGCGAGCAGAGCTCCTTTTTTCAAATCCGCCAGTTCTGCCTGGGTGAACGGGGTACTTCGTGCAATCGACCAAATGTAGCCGAGAATTTCAGAATCCTGTTTGATGGCAATGGCGACGCGATCATTCAGTCCAACATCTGTGCGTGCGGAAATGATGAGCGGATCGTCTTGTACAGCGAGACTCTGGATGACTTCATCCTTCCAAAGCTGATCGATGACGGATTCCGGTACTCGACGACCGATGATCGTCGCAACACGAGCAGGATCCGTATCTGCTGTATGGGTACTGTAAGCAAGGAGGCGATGATTCCGGTCTTCAATCGTAATCGGGGCGTTCAACGCAATCCCGATGGCTTCCGCCAAATCATCCAGGGAATGATATGAAGCTTCTAACATTACTATTCCTTCTTTCTCTTTCTGTCTCGGACAATGTATTTAGTATACCTCTTATTGTGTGAAATCACAAAAAACATTCTTTTGTATTGTAAGGAAACACAACCCCATGCTACGGTAAGCCTCGGAAAAGAGAGAGGATGAAACAGTATGGAAGTGTTACGAATGATATCAGCTTGGGTTTGGGGAATTCCCAGCATGGTACTGCTCGTTGGAACCGGAGTATACTTTACAATCCGCTTGCGTGGTCTTCAGTTTCGGAGACTAAAACAAGCGTTTCAATTATCGGTTCAAAAATCGGGACAAGGTGAAGGAGAAATCAGCAGCTTTCAGATGTTGATGACCTCTCTTGCGGCAACGATCGGGAACGGAAACATCGCTGGTATTGCGGTCGCCTTGACGATGGGTGGACCGGGTGCGGTTTTTTGGATGTGGATCATCGGACTCATCGGGATGGCGACGAAATATGCCGAGAGTCTGCTTGCGATTCTTTTTCGAAGTCGGAATGAACGAGGGGAAGCTGTCAGCGGACCGATGTATTACATCGAGAAAGGACTCGGCTCTCAATTCAAGTTCCTTGCTGTGCTATTCGCAGTGTTTGGTTTGATTGCGTCGTTTGGTGTCGGGAATACGGTCCAAGCAAACGCCATGGCAACGGTACTTGAGCAGTCGTTTCATGTGCCTTTACTACTGTTCGGTGTGTTGCTCGCGATTGCAGTATATCTATCGATCCGTGGGGGCTTAGAACGAGTCAGTGCCATCTCGACGATTTTCGTTCCGATCATGAGTCTGCTTTACATCGGAGCGGCCTGTGTCTTATTGCTATTGAAAGTGGATCAAATTCTGCCCGCTTTTGGCTTGATTTTTAAATATGCATTTCAGCCGCTAGCGCCAGCAGGTGCCTTTACCGGTGTATCGATCATGTTAGCCATGCAGGTCGGTGTGGCAAGAGGAATTTTTACGAATGAGGCAGGACTCGGGACAGCAGCATTAATCGCCGGATCTGCGAAAAGTGAACGTCCGGTCGAACAGGGATTGATTTCGATGACGAGTACCTTCATCGTCACCTTGATCGTCTGTACGATGACGGCACTTGTCCTTCTGACGACCGGATTGTGGGATCCGACTGGCGGTTTACATTCAGGTATCACGCATGATGCGAGTCTTTCCGGAGCGGCACTTACAGCCACTGCCTTTGCAAGCGTTCTTGGATCGTTCGGAGAATGGACCGTTGCCTTCTCCGTCTTTTTCTTTGGTTATTCGACAATCATCGGCTGGTATGTCTACGGGGAAAAGTGTTTGGAGTACTTGAGCGGTACGACACGCTTCAATGAAGGTTATCGTGTGTTCTTTGCGCTTGCAGCTTGTTATGGTGCCGTCGCTCAACTGGAACCACTGTGGCTCGTCGCAGATATCGCGAACGGGTTAATGATGATTCCGAATTTAATCGGAATGTTATTCTTGTCGCACTTAGTCATTGAACAAACAAGAAACTACGAACGGGCGGGTCATAAACGAGTTGCCTGAACGAACAAAAGCCGTGATGCTCCTTAGAAGCATCACGGCTTTTGTAATGAAATAGAGTCATCCATTCGTTCGACGACGACTGTAGATGAGGAGCGTCATCAAGAAGATTAAACTAAGGGCAACGAGGACGGAGAGCGACGCGACGTTCCAGCCGATGACTTCGAGCAAAACGCTGACTGCAACCGTCAAATAGAAGATACCAAGATATTTTTTGACGAATGGACTTTCGAAATGTGTCAATTGCTTGGCGCCGATCGGTGCTCCAAGTAAGGCGCCGACGATTAGCATGATACCAACTAAGATATCGATGTTCGTGCTCGCGACCGTATAGTTGACAAGTCCCGATAGAACAATCAGTAATGCCGAAGCAATACTTGTTCCGACCGCACGCTTTAACTCATAGCCAACGATTCCGACGAGTAACGGTGTGATGATGAATCCACCGCTGACACCGAGGAGAGAAGAAATGAATCCTGCGAACAGACCAGTGAAAGCAAGCGCGAGATAGCGATTCTTCCAACCTGTCTGTACACCTGTCGTCGATTTTGGGCGGAGGAACTTGTTTGCGAAATACAGTAAAAGTCCGATATACACAATCGAAATGACGAGATGAGCACCATTGACCGCTTCTAGACGAAGGACGAGTGGTGTTGCGATCGTCGAACCGATGATTCCGACGCCACCGACGACGAGGCTATCGCGCCAGACGACGTTTTTAAGACGTAAGTGCGACAGCGTTCCGGAGACGGTTGAGCCAAGAGTCAGCATGAGGCTGGTCGCGATTGCGACACTCGGAGCATAGCCCAAAATGAGTAACAGTGGCGTTAAGATGATACCGCCACCGATTCCGAAAAAGCCGGAAATGATGCCAATGAAAAATCCAAGAATTAAGAAATAATAAAAAGCGAGATCCATGTACAGTCTTCCTTTCTTTGCCTTCTCTATTATTCACTTAGTATGGCAATGAATGAGAAGAATGTAAAAGGGGACGGCTCCTTCAAGGGGGTTGAAGGAGCCGTTAAGGGGAACTTATTCTTTTGACGCGGCGACTTCCGTTGCTGCATCGATACCGGTATTGGCCTTAACTACGATACGTTCGAAGTTACCGGCAACTTCGTTCGATTTCGTCAACAACGTCCCGGCGATGGCTCCGAGGAAGCCAAGCGGGATGGAGACGATTCCTGGATTCGCCAGCGGGAAGAGGGCTTCCCCGACGAACAAGGCTGAACCGTCGACTGCCCAAAGATTGGGACTGAGTGCGACGAGAATCAGTGAAGAGAATAACCCGACGACCATACCTGTGACTGCTCCGCCAGTATTGAAACGGCGCCAGAAGATCGTCAAGAGAATGACTGGCAAGTTGGCACTTGCCGCGACAGCAAAGGCGAGCGAGACGAGGAACGCGACGTTCATCGTTTGAGCGAATAATGCCAGTACCATCGAAATCAAAGCAACAGCAATCGAGGCGAGTCGTGCTGCCGTCATCTGTTCTTTTTCGGTCGCTTGTCCTTTACGTAGAATATGACTATAGAAGTCATGAGCAAAGGCAGACGCGGCGGATAGGACAAGACCTGCCACGACGGCGAGAATCGTCGCAAAAGCGACCGCGGCGACGAACGCAAAGAGTAAATCGCCACCGAGTGCTCTCGCGAGCAGAGGGGCAGCCATGTTACCGGCAGCGTTAGCAGCGATGATATCTTCAGAACCGACGAAAGCGGCAGCACCGAAGCCGAGGAAAATCGTCAAGATATAAAAGACGCCGATGATCCAGGTCGCATACACGACGGATTGTCGAGCCGTCGGAGCATCTTTGACAGTAAAGAAACGAATCAAAATATGTGGTAATCCGGCTGTTCCGAGAACGAGCGCGAGATTCAGCGAAATCGTATCGAGTGGTAATTTGAACTTATTTCCGGGATTCAAGAACGCATCACCGAGTGGCGTAGCTTGTTTGACTTCCGCAAACATCTTGAAGATCGAAAAATCAAACTTTGCGAAGACCATGAATGAGATGACAGCCGTTCCTGCCATCAACAGGAGGGCTTTGATGATTTGGACCCATGATGTCGCGGTCATACCACCGAAGACGACGTAGACCGTCATCAAGATCCCGACGATGATGACACTCGTCGTGTAAGGAATACCTAATAACAGTTCAATCAAGGCACCCGCACCGACGAGTTGCGCAATCATGTAGAAAATCGAAATCGCGATTGAATTCATGGCAGCGACTCCGCGAACTTTTGATGCGTTAAAACGAGCAGCAATCATGTCCGCCATCGTATACTTCCCGAGGTTCCGAAGTGGTTCGGCAACGAGGTACAAGACGACGAGATAGGCAACGAGGAAACCGATCGAGTAGAAGAACCCATCGAAGCCGGCTAAGGCAATCATCCCGGCAATCCCGAGGAACGAGGCGGCTGACATATAGTCACCTGCGATCGCCATTCCGTTTTGTGCACCAGTGAGTCCACCGTCTGCTGTATAAAAATCATTAGCTGTTTTTGTTTTACGGGCAGCAAAGTATGTAATGACGAGCGTCAAACCGACGATCGCGGCAAATAAGGCAACGGCAGTATAATTCATTTCGACTCCTCCTTGATCTGTTCGACGAGTCGATCAAAGCTACGTGCTTTTTTGCTATACATCATGCAAAACGTCCATGTCATGATGAACTGGGCAAAAGCGAAAATCCATGCACCTGTAATATCACCGAGTACTGGCTGGTTCAAAAAGGTAAAGTAACTTGTCAAAATCGGAAGCGTGAAATAAAAAATAAGACAAAAACTGATAGCGGGAAGAATGAAACCATTCTTTTGACGGATCAGTTGTTGAAAAGTAGCACTTTCAACGATGGCTGAAGCGGACTGGGTCGTTTCGTTCTTCTGAACTTCGGACACTTGGTGCATGAGGACGCCTCCTTTATGGAATGAATGTAAATTCATTATAAGGATGTCGTTTCTGGAAAAGCTATCCTAATTTTTATGGTAAAAACACAAATATTATAGTGATATTGGTCTTACCAATTAATTGTAAGCGTTTTCAATATTGAACATTGTTTGAACGTTATTTTGGTAAAATTTATAGAGAAATAAAAGGTACAAAAGACCTACTGGAAGCAACGAGGAATCTGTATACATGAAAAAGAGGATGACTCAAAAAAGAATGACGCGTCTTTTCACGCCCTTTCCTCAGGCGAGACACAAGCCAGTTTTCCTGCTTTATTCAAGCAGGAAAACTGGCTTGTTCGTCTCTGACAGCGCAAAGATGCGCTTTTTCCTGTAGGAGTTGCGTGAAACGCGTCATTCTTTTTGTTATGAGGTAAGGATGGCAGCTCATCATTCTGCCACCCTTATCTTTGTAGAAACTGACTTTTGAGTCAGCCCCGAATGTATTATTCAGAAGGGCGCTCGATTTTATCTTCGATTTCACGCAAATGATCCGAACGCTTTGAGAGGGCGCGACGTTTTAACCATTCTTCCGTCCCGCGACTGATTCCCCAGATAGCGAGTAAGATCAAAAAGAGGAAAACAAGACGGATCGGACGTTCGAGGAACGTCGACCATTCCTTTCCGATCAGTGAGAAGATGATCACGACAATCAAACGACCAGCGCCAGCGGCAATCAAGTACGTCCGCAAGGATAGCTGAATCATGGCGGAGATGGACGTGATGATGAACGCAGGCATGAATGGAAGCGAGAAAAAGAATCCAAGTGAAATCGGACTCATGTGACGAACGCGTTCGATCCACTGTTGCGCAGTATGATGTTTTTCAAGCCACCGGGTGACCGGACGGCGGAATAAATATCGAATACAAGCGAAGACGACGAGTGATCCAAGCATGCTCCCGACCCAAGATACAAGAACACCCATACCAAAACCATAAGTCGCCGCATTGGCGGAAATGATCAGGACGAGTGGCAGGAAAGGAAACAAAGACTCAAGAAACGGGGCAATTAAACCGGTGGCAGCTCCTCCAGGTAAGTCTTGGAGAAAAAAAATCATCTGCTCAATCCAGTCACGAAGTGTGTGGAGCATTCGGAATCCTCCTTGCAAGATGTACTACTATTTTTTATTTTACCTCTTTCTGATTCAGAAAGGGAATGAAATTCCTTGAAAGTGAAACGATAAATGAAGATTGTGCATTTGAAATGGAGTTGGTATCATACTTAAATGGGTGCGTTTTGCAGGCGTTCCCAGCTAGTCAATAGCTAGACGCTTCGTTTGCCAACGTTCGTTTTACTGCAAAAAACTGACATGGGGGCTAATGAGGAATATGAAACCTTATCGCGTACTATTATTTTACAAGTATGTTCCGATTGAACATGCGGAACAACTGACGAAAGAGCATCTTGCTTACTGTAAGGAGCTCGGTATCAAAGGACGGATTTTGATTGCACCAGAAGGAATCAATGGCACACTCTCTGGAACGGTCGAACAGACGGATCAATACATGAAGGATTTGACGGCGGATCCAAGATTCGCGGACATCGAATTCAAAATCGATGAAGTCGAAGAGCACGCCTTCAAAAAGATATTTGTCCGTTACAAAAAAGAACTCGTCACATGGCGTTTTGAGGATGAATTCAACGTACCAGAAGAACACGCTGCGTATCTTGAACCAGCAGAGTGGAAAGAAATGATGAAACAAGAGGACGTCGTCATTCTCGATGTACGCAACAACTACGAATATGACCTCGGACACTTCAAGAATGCGGTAAAAGTTGATGTCAATGCGTCACGGGAATTCCCGGAGTGGCTGGACGAAAACGAGCATTTATTTGAAGGGAAAAAGGTTCTCACATATTGTACGGGTGGTGTGCGTTGTGAGAAATTCACGGCGTACTTCCGTAAACGGCAACAGAGTGATGATATCTTCCACTTAAAAGGCGGAGTCGTCATGTACGGAAAAGATGAGCAGACACAAGGAGAAGACTGGGAAGGCGAACTATACGTCTTTGATGAGCGTGTACAAGTGCCTGTCAATGCGGTCAACCCTTCTGTCGTCTCAGAATGTTACTACTGTGGAAAAGCGGAGACACGCTACGTTAATTGTGCAAACCCGGAATGTAATCGTCAGCACTTCTGCTGTGAAGAATGCGAACCAAAAGTCATGCGTTCGTGTTCCGATGAATGCCGGGAGCATCCGCGCAACCGTTATGAAAAAGAGCAACAAGAAGAATTAGTATAAGGCAATGCAAAAAGAGGTTGACTCAAAAAAGAATGACTCGTCTTTTCACGCCCTTTCCTCAGGCGAGACACAAGCCCGTTTTCCTGCTTCGTTCAAGCAGGAAAGCGGGTCTTGTTTGTCTCTGACAGCGCAAAAATGCGCTTTTTCCTGTAGGAGTGGCGTGTAATGAGTCATTCTTTTTTACGAGATAAGGGTGGCAGATCATCATTCTGCCACCCTTATCTTTGTAGCAACTGACTTTTGAGTCAGCCCCTTTTTTGTGCAATTAAGAAGAAGGAAATAAAAAGCGCAAAATATCGGGTAATCGTTTGGACCAAGCCGTCTCGTGATGAATCGCTTCCGGGATGACCGCATAACGACTATGGCGTAATTTCTGTTCGACTGCTCGCGCTAAGACATCATTCGTATGCAGATAATCCGTCTCGGTCATCGGACCACTCACTTCTTTTGTGCCGACATCCATATAACAACGGTGTTCAGCAGAAAGAGACGGACTGCGTTCAATGAATTCGAGAAGTGAGGAGAAGTTCGCCCATCCGGCAGTCGACAGGGCAGCAACGCGGGTGATGACTTCGGGATAAGCAAACAGACCGTAAAGCGAGATGACGCCACCCATCGAACTGCCGATCATCGTCGTATCATCCGGACGAGTCGCGTAGTTGGCATCGATATATGGCTTCAATTCACGGATGATCCAGTCCATATAGACTTTTCCATTTCCTCCGATCGATGTCCGGTGCGAGGGATAGGCAGTCCGCATCAATAAGGCTTCGTCACTCCAAGGGGCGTAATCATCGTATCGATCCATTCCGTCTTCCGGGCTGTCGATCGCAACGACCATCGCCGGAATCTGAGTCTGCTGTAGCGCAAGGTGGATCTCCCAACCTTTTCCGAACGAGGCGGTTTCTCCACTGAAGACGTTTTGTCCGTCGTGCATATAAATCACCGGTAACGCTTCAGAAGGATCCAGATGTGGCGGACGATGAATTCGAATCGTCCGGTGAGTTTGTGATGTCGGTAGCGTCATTTCAAGTTCCGTAATCGACAAGAGAGTCACGACCTTTCAAAGATTTGCGTAATGTGCGGTACAATTGCGTCCGTTATGTTTTCCGCCGACATAGAGTGCATGGTCGGCTTGACGGAGTGATTCTTCGAACGTTCGTTGATATCTTTCTTCCACTGTATCAATTCCGAGGCTGACGGTTAAGGACAGTCGGTGACCATCGACGAGGAAGGGACGATCCATGACGGCATGGCGGATCGTCTCGGCGATTTGGATAGCAGCCTCTTGACTACCATTTCGTAACAGAAGCACGAATTCCTCCCCGCCGTAACGAGCAGCAAAGACGTCATCATGTTGTAATTGGATTGCCTGAATCCGTCGACCGAGTTCACGAAGGACGAGATCGCCGACCTTATGACCGTACGTATCGTTGACGCGTTTAAAATGATCGATATCAAATAGGATCACAGAGAGCGGATAACAGTCAGCAGCAAACTCCTGCCGACCGTGTTCGTAAAAGGCACGACTATTCGGCAATTCGGTCAAGGCATCGGTCCGACTTTCCGTGTAGAGTTGAACCGTTTCACGAGAGCGTTCTAAGACGCGACAAAAGATACGGAGCAAACGAGATAATTCGTCGGCATTCGTCGCATCATAGGCGTCTGCGACTTGATGGAACAGGATGATCGAGACATCGACCTCTCCACTCGTAATCGAAGGAATCGCTAGCATCGAGTGACGATCGACAGGCAATCCGATTTGAATATCGTTGCCCCAGTCACAACGAAGACCATAGATGATCGGGGTATGCAAATCGTCGGCTGTCAAGGAATGAAACAGTGGTAACACGTCAATCGGTTGTTTCGTCCGAATGTTATAGATGACTTGTTTCCGCTGTTGTTGAATTGAGATCCAACCTTCAGAAAACGGCAACAGATGTGGTAAATCGAGGAGCAGTGAATCGATCGTCTCGCGTTCGAAGCGGGAAATCAACAAGTGTTCCTTCGCATCATCGAATCGCTTGGCATTATCGTTTGCTTCAAGGGAGTCACCACGCTCTTGCAACAGACGTTTGAACAAGAAAAGAATCAAGGCGGATACTGTAGCCGCGACGAGCGGACTTTCATCGTAGAACCAGATCCCGAGTAGAGCACTTAACATGCTGATCCCGTAGACGAGGGACTGCAACTTCACGAGACGTTGCCAATCGTATTTCAAGTAGAGGAAGCGATTGACGAACAGACATTGGAAGTAAGAGACAAGGAAGACGGTGATCAAAAAGCCGGTGAAGGGAATCAAAGCTTTTGTATACGTAAAGCTGGAACCGATTGGTCCGCCGAGCGCATAATACGCAAAGGCCGGAAGCGAGATGTAGACTAAATCGAACAAGGCATTGATCGGGTAGAGATAAACGAAACGTTTCCAACGAATCGCTTTTCGATGAGACATGAATTGAAAGACGAGAATCCCGACTTGGCTTAAAATCAAGGCGTACGTTAAACCGTAATTGAGGAATAAAAATAAGATGATGCCTTCTTGGAATGTATAGTAAATGCCACCACGACGAACATTATCGAACTGAAACAGGAGAACGAGTCCGAATAAATAAAGAGTGTTGATGATGGAGACAGAAGGATGGAAGGTTGGTGGATGAACGATGCCGATCACTAATAATGTCAAGGCGACGAGACCGAAGACGATCCAGCTCGTCCGGGCTACATGTTGGTAGTAGCGCATGAAACATCCCTCCCCCTGAGAAGTATCTTTTATTCCTATACCCGAATTGTGGAAATTTTGATAAGCCATTTACCAAAAAAATAAGGTTGAGAGAAAAGAAAGAATTGCGTATAATGTGAAAGATATCGAATACAGTCAATGATGAAGAGAGTAACGGTTGATATTCGTCAACTAGCGAATCAGGGAATGGTGGAAGCCTGAGGACGAACCGGTCGTGAAACGCACTTCTGAGACGCTGCCCGATTCCTGATGGAAAAGGCGTAGCCGGGGGAACCCCGTTATCCCCGAACAAGGTGGGTGTCGAAATGACACCAAGAAGAGTGGTACCGCGGTCATTCCGTCTCTTTGCGCGTGGCGCAAGGGGCGTTTTTTATTGCCAAAAAATCAGTGAAGCAGGAGGAAATAAAGATGAGTTATAAAGCGCAGTATGCAGAAGTATTACATCACGTCATGGAAGGTGCCTTATCGGTTGAACAAATCGAACAACTGATCGAGCAACCGAAACATGAAGATCATGGAGATCTGGCATTCCCATGTTTCATGCTCGCGAAAGCATTCCGTAAAGCACCGAACATGATTGCTTCGGAGCTCGCAGAAAAAATTGACACGCCGTTGTTCTCGAACGTTCAAGCTGTTGGTCCTTACATCAACGTCTTCTTGAACCGGGAAGTCGTCTCGCAAGAAATCGTCAACCAAGTCTTGACGGAGCAAGAGGCGTTCGGATCAAGTGAAGCGAATGGAAAAACGATCGTTACTGATTTTTCATCACCAAACATCGCGAAACCCTTCTCGATGGGTCACTTGCGTTCGACGGTCATCGGGAACGCGCTCAACCAAATCTCACGTAAAAAAGGTTACGACGTCGTTGGTGTCAACCACTTAGGGGACTGGGGAACACAGTTCGGGAAATTGATGGTGGCTTACACGATGTGGGGTGAGGAAGAGGCAGTTCGTGCAGAACCAATCAAGGAATTGTTGAAATTATACGTCCGGTTCCACGAAGAAGCGGAAACGAATCCAGCTCTTGAAGATGAAGGACGTCTCTGGTTCAAAAAACTCGAGCAAGGTGATGAGCAGGCGACGACGCTTTGGACGTGGTTCCGTGAAGTTTCACTCGTTGAGTTCAACCGTGTCTATGAGATGCTCGGTGTTAAATTCGACAGCTTGAACGGAGAAGCCTTCTACAACGATAAGATGCAACACGTCATCGATTTGCTCGAAGAAAAAGATCTCCTCGTCGAGTCAGAAGGGGCAATGGTCGTCGACCTCGAAGCAGAAGGTATGCCACCTGCCTTGATTAAAAAGAAAGATGGCGCGACGCTTTATGCGACACGTGACTTAGCAGCTGCCGTCTATCGTCTCGAAACGTACCGTTTTGAGCAAGCGTTCTACGTCGTTGGCGGTGAGCAAGCACTACACTTCAAGCAGTTATTCGCAGTCCTGAAGAAACTTGGATTTGAGAACGTCGACGGCATGCACCATGTGCCGTTCGGTCTGATCATGAAGGACGGAAAGAAAATGTCGACGCGTAAAGGTCGGATCGTCTTACTTGAAGAAGTACTACAAGAAGCGATCGACGTTGCGAAGCAAAACATCGCGGAAAAAAATCCGAACTTAGCGAATGCCGAAGCAACGGCTCGTCAAGTAGGTGTCGGCGCAGTCATCTTCCACGACTTGAAGAACGAACGGATGAACAACATCGAGTTCGATCTTGAGCAGATGTTGAAATTCGAAGGCGAAACAGGGCCGTATGTCCAGTACACGAATGCCCGTGCGCACTCGTTGCTCCGTAAAGGTGGCTATGATGGCACACCATTCGCTGGTAGTGCCGATGATCATGCATGGGGTGTCGTCTCGATGCTGAACCAATTCTCGACGGTCATCGATCGCGCGTTCACACGTCGTGAGCCGTCAATCATCAGCCGCTACGTCTTAGATCTTGCACAAAGCTTCAATAAATACTACGGACACGTCCGTGTTCTCGAAGATGACGCAGCAAAACAATCGCGTCTTGCACTCGTCAAGTCGGTTACGATCGTCTTGACAGAGGGTCTTCGTTTGCTCGGTGTCGGCGCTCCGGAAGAAATGTAAGACCAATCCACGAATAAGAAGAGGTAGATTATGAAGACTGAGACGAAAGAACGATTACAGCAAGCTGCTTCACAGATGAAGCAGGAGCCTTTGGCTGAAACGGTCGCCTTCATGGCTGATTTTCACGGGCAAGTCGCTGCTTGGTTACCGGGAGAGTCTGTCGATTTCGTTCACGATTTCGTGACGGCGCCGGAAGCCGATTTGATTGCGCCGATCGAAGGAGACGCATTACGGACGAAAGATAATTTTGAATTCTTCATGCGTAAGAAACAGACCCGAAAAAAACTAGGGGAACTGTTGACGCTTTGGAAGTCGGCACGTACGACAGAGACGTTGAGTCAAATCGATGCGATCGGATTGAAAAAATGGCTCGCTCGTAATGAATTCCGTTCGGAAGACAAACCGTGGGACTATTTGAACCGTCTGCACGTTCTGTTGTTCCTTGATTTGATGACGACGATCATCGACGATCATCGATTGACGAGTCTGCATGAACAACTGGTCGGTACGACACCAGTCCCGACGAGCTTCGTACGTCGTCAAGGGGATGTCCGTCAAGTCATCGAAACATTCGCGGAAGAGACGAACTTCACACAAGTGGATGTCGTCAAGGCATCGCTTGTCCGGTATCTCTGATCAATAAGATGCACGAACAAAAGCCGTCGAGCCCTGTGCCCGACGGCTTTTATCGTATCTTCTTAGTTCGCCTGATAGAACACGATCGATTGTTGCTCTGAATCGTAAAGACACCATTCTCGTTCGAATACGACGGGCCCGAGATTGACAGCATACCGTCCTCCTTTGATGGATAAAGTTTGACCTAGTGGGCTCGGTTTCGCGATGCCATTTCGAAACAAACCTCTGATATGACTATGACCAAAAAAGAGTAACGGTTCGCGTTGTTGTGACAGGTCGGGTAGAAAATCCCGCGACCAACTGAGTTGATCTCCATGAATCAATAACGCCCCCTCGATCCGTTGTTTTCGAGGGCAATCGCGTAATGCATCGATGACAGGAGAGAGATGTGGTGGAACGAGCGACAGGATCCGTTCTTCTTGATTACCAAGTAACGTCTTAAAATCAATCAGCTCTAAAAAAGCATCATCGAGCGTCACGACGAGGGAGAGCGATTCGAAAGAATAGCGCTTCGCTCGCTTTTTACCGACATGGCATTCATGAACATCACCGAGACAAAACAGATGCGCATCGGGAGCGAGCCGCCGTATGTCAGCTAGGACAGCCGCTGTGTCGGCTAATGAGCTATGAAGATCCGCAAAAAGGGCATAACGCATGATCGACCCCTCCTTTGTTAAGGAGATACCCGAAAATGCGTCATGCCCATCTTTTTCAATCAAGTCGTGCGTGTTTTATTCAGTTTCGACTGTGACGCCACGTTCTGCGAAGACGACTTTTGCGACTTCGAGTGCGTTCAAGACACGTGGGAATCCAGTGTAAGGAACAAGATGCATGATGGCTTCGACGATTTCGTTTCCTGTTAAACCAGCTGTCAATCCAGTATTGATGTGGAGAGCGAGCTGTGGTTCTGTACCTTGTGTGACGAGAGAAGCAATCGTGACGAGTGCGCGATCGCGATTGACGAGACCATCGCGGCTGTAAACTTCACCGTATGCGAAATCCGTGATCCACTCACCGACTGCTGGAGCGATATCTTTCAGGGATTCAGAGATTTTGTCATGTGTCGATTGTGCAGCGTTTGAGTCTGTGAATTCGCTGAGTTTTTTAACGCCGGTTTCGTGACGTGATTCAAAATGAGTTGCCATGGTAAAGGACTTCCTTTCTTTTTTAACGATGTTCTTATCGTAAAGGAAGAAATACCATGCTACAAATACATGGTTTTTATGAAAGGTATGCTTATTTGGAATACATCTCGCTGACGAATTGGATCCATTTCCGCGTCACGTACGATTGATAGCGACCGGTCGGGACGGCGATTCCTAAGTGCCACGGAACACGTGTTTCAAGCGGAATCGTTTTGACGCCACGAATCGAAAAGCGATCCGCGATCGAACGCGGCAGGACGGTCACGGCATTTCCTTCTGCGACCAGTAAACATAAGAAGTCCCACTGCGAGCTCACCCGCGACACGTTAGGCGTAAATCCGGCATCTTGGCAGGCGTTCAAGACGACATCGTGTAGTGAGAACGTTTCATTGAACAAGACGAACGGCATGTCGGCGACTTCCTCTAACGCAATCATCGACCGATCGGCGAGTGGGTGATCATTTGGTAAAAACAAATGCAATTCTTCTTCAATGAAGGGGTGCGTCGTTAAATGCTCATCCGAAGGCAGCACCGTTGCGATCAAATCGACTTCACCGGCGACGACCGCTTTTTCTAGCGCATGCCCACCGGCTTCGATTAATTCGATTTGAATCATCGGATACATCTCTTCGAAGCGACGCAGGAGACCCGGGAAAAACAGCGAACCGATCAGTGGGGGCACACCGAGCCGAATCGTTCCCTTCGTCAGATGCATGACATCATAAAGGTGGGAAGGCAGGTCAGATAACTGCCGCAGAATCTTTTCCCCTTCAATCAATAAGGTCTCACCGGCATCCGTCAGGACGATTTGTCGTTTGCTCCGGTCGAATAATTCCATCTCAAGTTCTTCTTCTAAGTGACGGACCATTTTACTAAGCGTCGGTTGCGTGACGTGGAGATGTTCAGCAGCACGAGTGAAGCTTTTGAAGCGTGCCACTTCCGTAAAGTATTCCAGTTGGCGGAAATCCATCAGTATTCTCCTATTCTTTTGAGTTATAGATGTCATAACAAGTATTCATTTTTATTATTCTTTCAATCAGCGTACAGTAAAGAGACCGAACACGTAAAGATAAAGAAAGAAGGAATCCATCATGATGAAACAACTCGAAGGAAAAGTTGCATTAATTACAGGAGCAGCAAGCGGAATCGGTCTTGAGATCGCTGAAGAATTCGCCCAAGAAGGTGCGAAGGTCGTTATCGTCGATCTTCAGGAAGAAGCTGCAAAACGCTCTGCTGAAACACTTCGTGAAAAAGGCTTCGATGCGTTTGCCGTCGCAGGTGACGTGACGAATGAAGAGGCAATCAAATCAAGTATCGATCAGACTGTCGCACACTACGGAACGATTGATATCGTCATCAACAATGCGGGTATGCAACACGTCTCACCAATCGAAGAGTTCTCGACTGAGAAATTCGACTTGCTTCAAAGCATCATGCTTCGTGCACCATTCCTTTATACAAAATATGTCTTCCCGATCATGAAAAAACAAGGCTCTGGACGAATCTTGAACATGTCATCGATCAACGGATTGATTGGTTTTGCAGGGAAAGCTGCTTATAACAGTGCGAAACACGGCGTCATCGGTTTAACGAAAGTCGCAGCATTAGAAGGAGCAACTTCAGGTATCACGGTCAACGCGATTTGCCCAGGATATGTCGATACACCACTCGTCCAAAACCAATTGTCTTCGCTCGCTGAAACACGGAATGTACCACTCGAACGTGTATTAGAAGAAGTCATCTACCCACTTGTCCCGCAACAACGTCTACTTCAAGTCAAAGAAATCGCGGATTACGCTATTTTCCTTGCAAGTGACAAAGCAGCAGGTGTCACGGGTCAAGCTGTCGTTCTCGATGGTGGCTACACAGCGCAATAAGCAACACTATAAATGAAGGGAGGTGCTTCTTGGATACGATCCAGAAAGCACCTCCCTTTTTTGTTTGATGGACTGAACAAGAACGTTCAGCCGATTTGACGCGAGTAGATTAACGGAAGTTAATGAATTGAACGTCGACCGATAACGGAAGCTCACGAACGATTTGCATGACTTGTTGCAAGTCGTCCCGTGATTTACCTGTAACGCGGATTTGATCATCTTGGATTTGTGTCTTCACTTTTAATTTCGATTCCTTGACGGCATTGTTGATTTTTTTCGCATCATCACGATCAATCCCGCTCTTAAGGATGACGCGTTGGCGAACCGTATTGCCAGCAGCCTGTTCGACTTTTTCGTACTGCAGGTTTTTGGTCGGAACCTCGCGTTTGATCAATTTTGCCGTTAAGACATCTTTGACTTGATCGAGTTTAAAATCGTCATCTGAGATCAGGATCAAATCCTCTTTTTCGAGCTTCATGTCGCTTTTTGACCCTTTGAAGTCGAAACGGTTCGTGATTTCCTTCAGTGCGATCTGGACCGCGTTCTTGACTTCCTCGATGTTGATTTGTGACACGATATCAAATGAATTATCTTTTGCTGCCATGTGAATCTCCCCTTTCATTCCACTCTCTATTTTAGAGAGGAATACCGGAAGCGTCCACTGCTTTGAAATTTTGTTATAATAAAAACCATGAAATGAAAGGGGTGCTTAGCTTTGAAACAAACAGCAGACGTGTTGACGCTCACACCGCAAGAACTAGATGAGCGATTTGCCTATAGTGGAAATGATTTAGGAGCGACCTTCACGGAAACGACGATTCACGTGCGCCTGTGGGCGCCGACGGCAGAGCGTGTCGTGATTCGTTTGTACCGGACGTTACGCGCACGAAAAGTCGAAGAGGTCGAGATGGTGGCAGGCGAACGGGGAACGTACGTCGTCGAACTCGATCGAGCGGCATATGAAGGTTATTTCTATACGTTTCAAGCGAGCATCGACGGAAAAAAAGTCGAGGCGGTCGATCCGTATGCGAAAGCCGTCGGCACGAACGGAAAGCGTGGTGCGTTGATTGATCCAACAAGTGTCACACCAGAGCGGTGGATTGAAGAACGTCCATTATTCCACTCTTCGCAAGACGCAGTCATTTATGAATTGCACGTACGCGATGCAACGAGTCATCCGGCTAGTGGTGTCGTCGCACGTGGCACATTTGCTGGACTAACGGAAGCGGGAACCCGGACGCCAAATGGTGGATTGACTGGACTTGATTATTTAGCAGATCTTGGTGTGACGCATGTTCAGTTACTACCGATTTATGATTTCGGCTCAGTCAATGAGACAGCGCCGAACAATCCGGATAACTATAACTGGGGGTATGATCCGGTGAACTACTTTGCGCCGGAAGGTTCGTATTCGTCGAATCCGGATGATCCACGAACGCGGATTCTTGAATTAAAACAATTGGTGCAGGCGTTACATGACCGCGGGATCCGTGTCATCATGGACGTCGTCTTCAATCATACGTATGATGCGGCAACGGTTCCGCTCGGTCAGTTCGTTCCTGGCTACTTCTATCGCCAGGAGGCGGATGGTAGCTTGTCAAACGGTAGTTTTTGTGGGAACGATACGGCATCTGAACGTCTGATGATGCGAAAATTCATTCTCGATTGTGTAACGTACTGGGCGAAAGAATACCATCTCGATGGCTTCCGCTTCGATTTGATGGGGCTTCATGATGTTGAGACGATGAATCAGGTGCGTCATGCGCTTGACCGGATTGATCCGTCAATTCTAATCATCGGTGAGGGCTGGGATCTCGATACGCCACTTGATCCGGAAGAAAAAGCGAATTACTTCAATGCACCGAAAATGCCAGGAATCGGCCATTTTAATAACGGCTTACGGGACGGCGTCAAAGGTGACGTCCAAACACCGGAAGATCGCGGTTTCATCAGTGGTGCGTTCGACCGGACAAGTGAAGTCAAACGAGGAATCGCCGGCAATGTCTCTTCCCAAGGTTTCGCTGATGAGCCGAATCAGGTCGTTTCGTACGTGGAAGCGCATGACGATTTGACGATTTGGGATAAGTTATCGGTTTCTCGCCCGGATGATACGGAAGAGATGCGTCGGAAACGGCAAATGCTCGCGAATGCGATCATCCTGACGGGACAAGGCATTCCCTTCCTTCATGCAGGTCAGGAGTTCTTCCGGACAAAAGACGGGATTCGAGACAGCTTTAATGCAGGAGAAATCGTCAACCGGCTCGACTATGAGCAGGCGGAAACAGAGCGACCGGCAGTCGAGTATGTGAAAGGATTGATTGCTCTGCGTCGTCAATATCCGATGTTCCGACTCGCAAACGCGGCGATGATTAAAAAACATCTGCGCTTCCTTGAAGAAGGGGAAGGTGTCATTGCCTTTGAACTGAAGCGGACGTACGAAGGGTATGTCGAGCGGCAGCGCGTTTATCACAATGCGACGGAAGAAGACATCACGATTGAGTTACCAAACGGAGAATTCGAGGTGCTCGTTGAATCGGGAACGGTCAAAATGCATGCCCCGCGCTTACACGAGGAAAAGCAATTGGTCGTCCCAGCACTGACGACGACTGTCATTGCGGAGCGTAAGGCGGACTATAAAAAATATGCTGTTGCTGGTGGTGCCGCATTGACGATCATCGGTCTCCTATACGCAGCAAATAAACGGCGTAAGAAAACGGATTAAGCCGGTGAAGGACGGAGTGAACAAGCTTCGTCCTTTTTTGATGTCCAAATGACAGTTTGATTGCGACCCGTCACGAAATTGACTTGAAAAAATCGATTAAACATTGTTTGAAGAGACATGTTTCGGGAAAATCTTCTAAGTAATATATGAGATATTGTTTTTTGAATGAGAGGGTGTCGAAAGATGTTTGGCTTCGGTGACTTATGGAAATTCTTCTTATCGTTCTTTTTGCTTTTACCAATCGTGACATTGATTCACGAGATGGGGCATTATTTCTTTGCCCGCTTGTTCGGGGGAAATATGGAGATTAATATCGGATCCGGCAGGTCGCTGCTTCGCGTCGGCCCGATTCGGCTGAATCGTGTCTATTTTTGGGATGGCTGGTGCCAGTATGAGGCACTGCGTCATGAGACGAAATTCGCTAATATTCTTGTCTATGCCGGTGGTTCGATCGCTAATTTAACCAGTATTTTAATCATCAACGGACTGATTTATGCCGGTGTATTCGAGGCATCCATCTTTACGTATCAGTTTGCGTACTTCTCTTTTTATTTTGTCTTTTTCTCACTCTTCCCAATTGATCATCCAAACGGTTATCCGAGTGACGGCAAGGCGATCATCAACGTTTTCCGGTACGGTAAATCAGACTATCATCCCCAGTCATAAAGTAGCAAGAGACCTCCTTCCATTCGGAAGCGAGGTCTCTTGCTCAGGATTCAGATTCGCCGGACGGATCGGATTCTGTTTTTGCCTGTTCCTGTTCAAGTTCGACGAGCTTTTGAATCAGGATATGACGCGGCATATGCATCAATTGTTCAAGTGGTACGTTCAGACGTTTTGAGAGTTCAACAGCCGTCTCTGCTGACAGTTGTAAAGGTTTCATGACATTCGTCCTCCTTTTTCCATGAGCTTAGTATAACAGGAGGTGTAAGTCGAGCGCATCAATAGTAGCGAGAAAACGAGAAGGTTGATACCGTATGAAGTAGGAAGTGATGCATATGTATAAACCTGCTGCAGAGCTGTTACTCCATGAATCCGTCTCATTGTTCGATCGAATCGGGGAGGATTTGCTTCTTTTTCGGGATCGCCACGGATTTATGAAATGTGATGCGGATTTAAGACCACTATGGGAAACAGCATGTGCGTATGTTCCATTCTCTTGGTATATCGAACCAGGCGGTGGACGCTTGTTCATCGTATTTGAAGAATCAGCGTATTTTGGTTTACTGGACTTAAAGCAAGGGCATTTGGATTATATCAAGCGACCTGCTGCTTTTTCCGAAGCATGGTTCAGTAATTTGTTTTTGTGGCAAGAAGATGAAATTTTCCTGTATGCGGCGGAAACAGATGTCGTGTGTATAAACGTGCATACTGAAGACTGGCGGTACTCTGATTATGAAGAGGCACCACTATTCGGTCGATTGATTGAACGTGGATATGATACACGGTTGACGTTCGAGCGATTCATCGCACCTGATACAATCATCTCCTATGATGATCAGAAAACCCGCTACGTCGTGTGGGATGCACGAACTGAACAAGAGTCCGTCATTCCGTTTGCAGATTACGCCGAATATTCACTTGTGGATCACCGGCAACAGTTGTTTTCGATCACTGATTCCTCCCGTTTTTATTTATACGAGAAGAATCAGCTGAAGTATAAATTCGAGGGATGTCATTCCTCTGTTCTGCTCAAGAGTATCTTACTTGACGAAAATGCGCAGCGACTCGCCATCGTCTCGACGTCTGCGACATTCGGCAACACGTGGGTTCAAATTTTTCAAAAGACGTAATGAAACATCCTTTTCGCTTTTCGGCAGGAAGGATGTTTTTTGTACGTTTATACAGAAAGGGGACACGTCATGAAACGGCTCGGTCATCTGATCAGTACGTACTTTCGGATAGTTTTACTGATTTGGGGCATACTCCTCCTCACACTCGGCTATTTCGCGTATCAATTGCCGGATCGACTGGAGGGGAACGGTTTTACGCGTGAAGGGGATTTCCAACACGTCGAGAAAGTGTTGGATCAGGATTTTGGTCAGGATCCGCATACGATCATCGTCCTGTTCGAAAATCAGGATGATCTGAGAGGGACGATGCAGGAGCATGCCGCACGGTTCAGGGAAATCAAGGGTGTCGGTCGTGTAACGGGACCCGGTGAAAATCCGCAAGCGATTCGCGGTGATAAGGGGTACGTAACAGTCGGTGTCCCGACTCTTGATGCAAAGTGGGCAGCCGCGGTTACCCGTCAACTGGGCGATACCGGAACGATCCGACTGACCGGTGAACCGGTTGTTGTTGATGATTTAAATACAGCCTCAAAGAATGATCTGATCCGAGCCGAGTTGATTGGTATTCCGGCGGCGTTGATCGTCTTATTGTTGGTCTTCGGTACACCCGTTGCCGCAATTTTGCCTTTGATCATGGGACTCGTCACTTTTGTCTTTGGCGCCGGTGTGCTTTATTTTGTAGCGGGGCAACAAGAGTTATCGATTTTTGTCTTGAATGCCGTTGCAATGATTTCACTCGCCTTAGGTATTGATTTTTCTTTATTATATGTCAACCGGTTCCGGGAAGAACGTCAGGAGGGACAAGATATTCGGAAGGCGGCGATCCGTTCGGTCGAGACGGCAGGACGTTCGATTTTGTTTTCCGGAATCTGTGTATTCGTCGGACTTGCCGGATTGTTATTGATTGATGTCGACGTCTTCCGAGCTGTCGCGATCGGGACGCTCGTTTCGGTGCTCGGAGCAGTCATTAGTGCGTTGACATTGTTGCCGGCATTGTTGATCGTCTTCGGGAAGGTGCTAGAAAAAGGACGGCTCTTCCGACAACAAGTCGGTCGGGGGGAAGACCGTTGGAGAAGTCTCGCTCGTTTCGTCATGAAACGTCCGGTCGCAGTGACGATTTTGTCCTTATTGCTGTTGTTACCTTGTTTATTGCCGTTACGTGATTTGACGTTGAACATTCCGCAAGCGACCGCTTTACCGGAATCGTATCCATCGCGTCTCGCCTTTGAGTCATGGGAAAAAACATTCGGAAACGATGGAACGGACGCCGTTCTCATCTTATCTGCTGATGCTTCCTCAGAGGTGGGACGCGAAAAAATCGAAGACGTGACGATTCGACTCGAGTCGGATCCCGATGTGCGTTCCGTCGTATCCGCCGCAACGATTTCCGAACAGCAGCAGATTCCGCTCGAACAGTTACTCGCTGTTCCGGCTGGCCGCGATGCACTGAAGCCGTTTCTGTCGGAGAACGACCAAGCACGGATCGACGTTAATTTAAAAGGGGACCCAGGGGACGATGCCTCACAGGACTGGGTACGAAACATGCAGGCGGACGGTTTTCTTGTCGGGGGACCGGCAGCCTTCAATCAGGAAATTTATGATGCCATTGAATCGAAACTCCCACTGGCAGTCGGCGTCGTCGTCCTAGCAACATTCATCATCCTGCTGATTGCGTTCCGGTCGATCTTGATTCCGATCAAGGCGATTCTGATGAATTTGCTCAGTCTAGGAGCGACGTTCGGGTTACTCGTCATCTTGTTTGAGTCCGGCGCAATTCTTCCGCAGGAGACGATCGGCATTCTGACACCGGTCTTCATCTTCTCACTCGTCTTCGGTTTATCGATGGATTATGAAGTGTTCCTCGTCTCGCGAATGGAAGAATATTATGACGAGACGGGCGATAACGATTATGCGACCGAGATGGGACTGGCGAAGACGAGTAAAATCATTACGTCCGCTGCCTTAATCATGATCGTCGTCACCGGCGCGTTCGCTTTTACGGGCGTCAGTCCGATCAAACAGCTTGGTGTCGGTATTGCACTTGCGATTTTCATTGATGCCACAATCGTCCGGATGTTGCTCGTTCCGGCATTGATGAAGCTGTTTGGTCACTGGAACTGGTGGTGGCCGGGTGGGCGTCGTAAAGGCATCCGCAAGTGACACATCGCGTAAGCACATCAGTAGCTATTCAAAGGAAGACGAGCGTATACTGTCGATATTCAATTCAAGAAATTAGAGGAGGCACTTCACTCATGGCAACTCAAGCAATGTTTGAACCATTTACATTACCAAACGGTGTGACGCTGAAAAACCGCGTCTTGATGGCACCGATGACGAACTATGCAGCACAAGAGAACGGCGAAGTATCGGATGCGGAACTCGCATACTATGCAGAACGTTCAGGCGGCGTCAGTGCGGTCATCACAGCGTGTGCGAACGTCACAGCAGACGGTCAAGGATTCCCGAATGAATTCGGCGCGCACCGCGATGATCTCATTCCGAGTCTAGAGCGACTTGCAAAAACGATTCAAGATAAAGGCGCAAAAGCGATCTTACAAATCTTCCATGCCGGTCGTATGGCACCACCGGAACTCGTTGGTGGACAAACCGTCAGTGCAAGTGCTGTCGCACCTGTACGCGAAGGGGCAATGACTCCTCGTGCGTTAGAGGCAGAAGAAGTCGAAGCAATCATCGAAGCATTCGGTCAAGCGACACGTCGTGCGATGAAAGCTGGATTTGATGGTGTTGAGATTCATGGTGCGAACACGTACTTGATTCAACAATTCTTCTCACCACATTCAAACCGTCGCGAAGACAAATGGGGCGGTAGCTTAGAAAAACGTCTTGCGTTCCCACTAGCGGTCGTGGATGCAGTCGAGGCTGTCGCGAAACAGGATCCTTCATTCATCGTCGGATACCGCTTCTCTCCAGAAGAGATCGAAAATCCAGGAATTACACTCGATGATACGATGCGTCTCGTCGATGAACTGGCGAAAAAAGACCTCGATTACTTGCACGTCTCAGTAATGGACTTCTTCGCAGGTTCGATTCGTGATGAAAATGAAAAAACTTCACCAATTACACTCGTTCAAGAGCGTGTTGGCGAACAAGTACCGGTCATCGGTGTCGGGTCACTTCACACAGCGGACGAAGTCGAACAAGGTTTGACGGTCGTGCCGATGATTGCCCTCGGTCGTGAACTGATCATGGAACCGAAGTGGGTTGAAAAAGTCGAAGCGGGTGACCTTGCGTCAATCCGGACCGAACTTGACCCGGAAGCACAAGCCGAACTCGTCGTTCCGGATGCTTTATGGGCAGGGATCACAAGTCGTCCAGGCTGGTTCCCGATTAAACAAACAAGCAAATAATGGAATACTATAAAAAGCACTCTAGATCTCGTGTCTAGAGTGCTTTGAGACTGAAGGTAAAGTGCAATTCTTCTCTAACGAGAAGGATTGCGCTTTTTTGTTCGTCTCGCATCGTTTTCCTGGGACAAGCATCGCGTCGCTGCAGGATCGCTCTTGCTTGTTTTTCCCTAGGAAGCGATGTCGGTGAACAAAACGCTTCTCTGATCCTTCGGTATAAAAAAATGACGCGTCACACGCCACTCCTACAGGGAAAAGCGCATTTATGCGCTGTCAGAGACAAACGAGACCCGTTTCCTGCTCGAATAGAGCGGGAAAACTGGCTTGTGTCTCGCCTGAGGAAAGGGCGTGAAAAGACGCGTCATTTTTTGGAGTCATCCCTGTTGTCTACAATTTTTTTGTTTATTAATAGGCAACCTGTCCCATCCGAACGCCACAAAACGTATGCAAGGTGACCGGATCCTGTAGATTCGTTCGTTCCAACATATCGTTTAAGAGCAAGGCACAGACGTAGGCATCCTCTTTTGCATCATGGTGCTGGAAAGAGACGTTGAGGAATTCTGCCATCGTATTCAATCGATGGTTCGGCAACCACGGATACAGTTTGCGGGATAATTTGACCGTGCAACCGTACGTGAAAGCGGGCATCTGGTACATATCGTATTTTTGAATCGCTTTTTGGAGCGCCCCCATATCAAATGATGCATTGTGGGCAACGACCAGTTGAGCACCTGCGATTAAATCGTATAAGCCATGTGCTTCCATCGCTTCAGGTAACGTCGGTGCATCAATGACATCGTTCGGACGAATTCCATGGACCCGGATGTTTCCGGCATCAAAATTTTCTTCCGGATTGATTAAGACCTGTTTGCTCTCCGTGACGCGACCGTTGGAGAGGACGGACCAACCAAACGCACAAATGCTTCGGCTATTCCGATTTGCCGTTTCAAAGTCAATCGCTAATGTATACATCAAGCAGGCTCCTTCCTGTTATTCACTAGTAACAGAATACATGTTCGCATTCTAGAAGTCCATCAAAAAAGACCATCTGCAAGGCAGATGATCTAATATCTATTCCAGTCACTTCGCGGTGGCGACTTTTTGTTCCTCTGCGACGTATTCCTCCGGTTTAAATAACAGAACGCGATCTTTATAGGCGAAGACAAGGGCCGTCAAAACAGCCATCGCATCAGCAATCGGGAAAGCGAACCAAACGCCGTCGACACCGAAGAACAACGGTAAGATCAGGACGAGTGGAATCGTATACAACGTTTGCCGTGATAAGGACAGGAACAAAGCGACTTTTGCTTTTGCCAGCGATTGGTACATCCCGTTGATGATCATTTGAATCCCGTAGACGAATGATAAAGCGAATAAGATGCGCATCGCACTCGAGCCTTCCTGCAGCAGTGTTGCTTCTTCCGTGAACAAGCCGACCCAAAAACGGGGGAAGAGTTGAATCAGTAACCACAAACTGATCGATAACGATAAGCCGTAACGGATTGCGAGCTTAATGGCAAGCGACATCCGGCTAAATTGCTGAGAACCAAAATTATATCCAACGATCGGTTGCATCCCTTGCACGATTCCCATGATTGGCATACCGACGAGCGCCATGAACTTATTGATGACCGCAAATGTCGCAAGTTCCGTCGTACCACCATACCGGACGAGCATATGGTTAACGGTGATGAACAAAATCGATTGGGAAACCTGCATGATGAACGACGATGATCCGATTTGCATCATCCGAAACGTTAACCGGAAATCGGGTTTGAAGGCATGTCGATCGAGTGTTAACCCCGTTTGCCGACGTTTCGTAAAAAAGAAGCGGAAAACGAGCAGAGCACCGACGATTTGCGCAACGACCGTCCCGAGTGCGGCTCCTTGAATACCCCAGTCGAAACCGAAGATGAATAAAGGTGTCAGGACGATGTTGATGGCGACCGTCGTCAGCATGACACGCATCTGATAGTTCGCTCGTCCTTCTGCACGTAACATGGCACTCGACGCCATCGTCAACATGAAGAAGGGAGAACCGAGTAATAAGACACGTAAGAAAGCGATACTGTACGGCATGATTTCATCCGTCGCTCCAAAGAGACGAAGCAATGGTTCGACGAAGATGAAAGCGCTGATGATGGCGAGCATACTGATAAAAAAGACAGCCATCAAGACGTTGGCATAAGCGCGACTGGCACCGTCCGTCTGTTTTTGACCGAGCCGTTGCGACGCGATGGCGGCTCCTCCGATCCCGATTGAATTGGCGATCGCCATCAGGACGAGTTGGACCGGGAAGGCAATTCCGACAGCAGCGACGGCAGCCGTACCGATGCCTTGGGCGACGAATATCGTATCGACGATATTGTAAAGTGCCGTCACGAGCATCCCGACCATCGCCGGTAGGGAGAGACTAAGCAAGAGTTGATTGACAGGTGCTTCACCCAGGCGGGCAGTGTTTTTATTCATGGAAGGAGAGCCTCCTTTTTTAGACAAGTGGTAAGTAGGGTTTTACTCAGAGTAGTCGCTTCTTTGGCGAGATGCAAGAAATCGCTCTAGTCAATGTGTTCGTTCCATGAAAAAAGGATGCGCAACGGAGGCGCATCCAATTGAATCAGAGTCAAGAAGGGGTAGGCAAGTAACCTTTCGAATACTCGAAGGCGATGAATAAAATGGCACCGAGCGCCAAATAAGCGAGGAGCGTGATCGTTTGCTGCTTTTTTGGCATCTGGTGATACTGAACGGACTCCTCGGCAAGACGAAGCGGTTCAATCCGTTGATCGATCCGTCGTAACAAGGCGTCGTAATCGTTTGCGGCATCATATTGATAGCGTAACAAGTCATCCGCTTCGTGCCGTGCCTCTTCCGGACTGGCTTGTCGCAGGTCTTGTAAATCGAGACGAAGCGACCAAGCGATCGGATCGTACGTACTCTCGATTGACTGTTCGTCCTCACCTTCGACTTCAGAGTCGAGAGCGGCTTCGGCGTTCGCCCGCTCTTGTTCTGCTTTTGCCTGTAAGACGCGTTCACGTGCAGCACGGTACAACATCAAGGTCGACCGGTTCGCTTCATATTGTTTCGCAAATTTATATCGTTTCCAGACGGCACTACCGCCGAAGAAAGCAATCAAAAGCAGAATCAAGCTGAAGTTCGTGATACCGTAAGCAATCAAGGCGGCAAGTCCCGCAACCCAGACGATGATTGGAAGTCCCGCAAGAATCCGTCCACCGTCAAGCGGACTGACGGGAAGTAGGTTGAAGAGATTTAATAGAGCTCCGAGATGGAAGATGACGAGCCAAAAGTCATTTCCCGTCACAGCGTATCCAATCGCAAGCGGAATCAGGGACAGGAGACCCGCGAGTGGTCCACCGTACGCAAGAATCGCTTCTTGTTTTGGTGTTCGAAACGTATCCTTGATCCCGATGACGGCTCCCATGAAAGGAACGAAAATCGCAGGACCAGTCCTAAAACCGAGTCGCTTCGCAGCGAGTAGATGTCCCATCTCATGAATGAATAGGAGATAGAGCAATCCGACACCAAACCAGACACCAAAGATCTGCGCGTAAAAGAGGAGGGAGATCCCGAATGAAATCAGAGTGCCTCCGAACTTTGAGAATTTCAATAAAGCAAGGATGACTTTTCCCTTCGATAAGAGAAAGGCGCCGGCAACAGCAAGTCCACCCCAACGTTTTTTAGCCATCGTGAGTTTCCTTCTTTCATCATCTGACGTTCTTCTTTAAGTGTACGACACTGATGCAGGAAAAGTTTCATCCCGACTGCTCGGGAATCAGATCGTCTTAATGATGCGGGCTGGATTTCCGCCGACGACACTGTTTGCTGGTACATCTTTGACGACGACACTGCCTGAGGCAATGACAGCATTATCTCCGATCGTCACACCGGGATTGATGACGGCACGTCCGCCAATCCAGACGTTATTGCCGATGACGACTGGTTTTCCGAATTCATAACCGCTGTTGCGCTCGACAGGATCGAGTGGATGAGTCGCAGTATAGATATGTACTCCTGGAGCAAGCATGCAGTTGTCGCCAATCGTAATCGGACAAATATCGAGCAAGACACAGTCGTAGTTGGCATAAAAGCGAGCCCCTAACGTGATGTTATAGCCGTAGTCACATTTAAAGGTCGGTTCGATGTAAAAGTCAGCTTGCTCTGTCCGGAATAATTGTTGAAGAAGTGCCTTCCGTTTCGCACCATCATGGACACTCAATTGATTAAACTCATGGCAGAGCGATTGTGCTCGAATGCGGTCAGCCACGAGTTCCGGATCTTGTGCCAAGTAAAGTTCCCCTTGAATCATCTTTTCTTTTTCAGTCATCTGATTCACTCCTTCATCGTTATTACTCTCATTAGACTAAATGGTACCTCGTGATGCAACTGATATCCCGTTAACACACACGAAAACAGGATAGCCGAAGCTATCCTGTCGAAATTCAATCCTTATGCCAATTCAATTCCGCCTGTGACACCATAGATTTGCGCCGTGACATAGCTCGCAGCGTCTGAAGCGAGGAAGACATACACATCTGACAGTTCGACCGGTTGACCACTGCGTTTCAGTGGTGTTTCCTGTCCGAACTCTGGAATGTTCTCGCTTGGTTGACCACCCGAGATTTGAAGCGGTGTCCAAATCGGACCAGGTGCGACGGAGTTGACACGGATTCCTTTTGGTGCGACTTGCTTAGCGAGTCCACGCGTGAACCCGTTGATGGCAAACTTCGTTGAAGCATAATCCAAGAGGTTTGCACTTGGGTTATATCCTTGAACCGATGTCGTCGTGATGATCGAAGCCCCTTCCTTCAACAGTGGCAAGGCTGCTTTAACGACCCAGAAGAGGGAGAAGACATTGATTTCGTATGTTTTGCGTAGTTGCTCCGTCGAAAGATTGAGAATGTCTTCGACAGCTTGTTGTTTACCAGCGACAAGCGCCAAAATATCGATTCCACCGAGCGATTCGTGTGCTTCTTTGACGAGTTGCTGACAGAACGCTTCATCACTTAAGTCACCAGGTAAGAGGTAAGCTTTTTGTCCCGCTGCTTCAACGAGTGCTTTGACTTCTTCTGCATCCTGTTGTTCTTCCGGTAAGTAGTTGAGGACGATGTCAGCCCCTTCACGAGCGTAAGCGATGGCTGCTGCTCGACCGATGCCGGAGTCGCCACCCGTAATCAGTGCTTTTTTGCCGATCAATTTGCCAGAGCCTTTATAACTTTCTTCTCCGCAATCGGGAACTGGTTCCATTTTTGCTTGTACCGCTGGTGCGTCCTGATATTGTTTTGGGAAATCGTCATTGAAGTATTGGGTTAACGGATTTTTCGATGCAGCCATGTAAACATTCCTCCTGAAAATTGGTTTTGGTATAGGGTGTATGTTCCCTCAACAAGTCGGATTAAACGTTTCTGATGGTAGTAAATTTGGAAATTGATGGTTTACACTGGAAAAAGAGGAGTGTGAAGAAGATGATTGCTGGACTGTATGAAGCTCATTTACCGGTCAAGGAGCTCAAACGATCAATTGCCTTTTATGAAAAATTGGGACTTGCATGTGCGTTCCAAAATGAACGCGTCGCTTTCTTTTGGATCGAGCAAGGCAAGAGTTGGTTAGGTTTATGGAAAGCCGGTCAAGCCGAGTTACCGTATCATCCATCGGTTCGACATGTGGCGTTTCGGATGGAGAAAGAAAATATCGATAAAGCACAGGACTGGTTAAAGGAGAGAGGGATTGCCGTTCGATCTGCGTTTGGTGTAGCAGCAGCCAATCAACCGCTCGTTCTCGATAATCATCCACATGCACATGCGGCGATCTACTTTGAGGATCCGGATGGCAATTCGCTCGAATTGATCGCACCGTTACGCTTTGATATGGAAACAGTGAATGGTACGATGCCATATCAGGACTGGAAGCGTCTTTATGAGACTGAATTGGAAAAAAAGACGACATAATTGGTATGTTCTTTTGCTCTAGTGATAAAAATTGAAAAAGTACTTTGTTCTTTCGAAATCGCTTCCTAGGGAAAAACAAGCAGGATCGACCCTGCAGTGAAGCGAAGCGGCGCGATGCTTGTCCCAGGAAGACGGTTCGAGATGAACAAAAAAGTGCAATCCTTCTCGTTAGAGAAAAATTGCACGTTGTCTTCAGTCTAAAACGGGGCTGACTCAAAAGTCAGTCTCTACAAAGATCAGGGTGGCAGAATGATGATCTGCCATCCTGATCTCGTAACAAAAGAATGACGCGTCACACGCCACTCCTACAGGAAGAAGCGCATTTGCGCTGTCAGAGACGAACAAGACCCGCTTTCCTGCTTGAATGAAGCAGGAAAACTGGCTTGTGTCTCGCCTGAGGAAAGGGCGTGAAAAGACGCGTCATTTTTTTGAGTCAGCCTCATTTGATTGATCGTGTAATGCGCTTAGACACGAGCGGATTGACGCTCATTCATCGCTTGCAGAGCTGCTTGGTTCAGCAAGTTCCACGGTTTGTTGTAGTGCGGTTGGAAGAAGAAGTCGACGAAAGCGAGCTCTTCAAGTGTCATATCGTTTTGAATTGCGACAGACAGTGTGTTCATCGCTTGTGTCAAATCGACTTTAGAGATGATTTGTGCCCCGACGACACGATGTGTTGCTGTCTCAAAGACGAGTTTCAATTGGACGTCTTCTGCTGTTGGCATGAACTCTGGGCGATACGCATCCGTAACCGTCGTGCTACTCACTTCAAGTCCGAAAAATGGTGCTGCTTCTTCTGTCAAACCAGTCGACGCGATGTTTAAGTCATATAAGCGAAGACCTGATGTGCCTTGTGTTCCTTGGTAACGAATCTTAGGTGCGAGTAAGTTTTTTCCGATGAGTGTACCCATCCGGACAGCATTCGTTGCAAGTGGAATATAGGCATGTGTCCGAGCTGGGTTGTAATAGACGGCACAGCTGTCACCAGCAGCAAAGATGTTCGGGTTGCTCGTCCGCATATAATCGTCAACGATGATCGCACCGTTTGGTAGCATATCGACCTGTCCTTTTAGGAGTTCCGTACTTGGACGGAAACCGACACAAAGAATGACGAGGTCCGTTTCGAACGTTCCTTTGTCCGTGACGACATGTGTGACGATACCATTTTCTCCTTTGAAGCTTTGGACGGTTTGTCCAAGTTCGAGACGAATGCCACGATTTGTTAATTCGCGTTCAATGACGTCAGTGAACGAGCGGTCGAGGTATTTGTTGAGAATGCGATCTGCACTATCGATGAATGTGACATCTTTTCCGTAGGCTTCAAACGCTTCGACGAGTTCAGCACCGATATAGCCTGCACCAACGACTGTAATGCGCGCTGCATCTGTTGCTTTTTCGATGATCGTTTGGGCGTGATGATAGTTTTTACAGAGCTCGATTTGATTCAGCTCAATGCCAGGAAGCATCGGAATGATTGGCCATGATCCTGTTGTCATGATGAGTTTATCGTACGTATCGTGAACGACTTCACCAGTCATGAGGTTTTTCGCAACGATCGTTTGGCGTTCACTATCGATTTCAAGCACATCATGTTTTAGACGCATCTCAGCGCCAAGTTCAGCGAGTTCACTTGGTGACGAGTAGAATAGCGATTCCGCGTGCTTGACGACACCACCGACGTGAAGTGCGATCCCACAAGAGAGAAACGATACATTGTCATTCCGCTCATAAACGGTGATCTCGACATCTTGTTTTGAAGCGAGTTCTTTGACTGCTGCTGTTCCTGCGTGTGTACATCCGATGACTGCTACTTTCATGGGTAAAGTCTCCTTTGTGTTTTGTTTGTGATATAAATCACATTCATTTGATATACTTAGTGTAATCCTTCACAAGTTCACTTTCAAGTAGTTTGTTCAATGTTGAGCATAATCTTGTCTAAATTGTGAATGAGTGAGCAAAGCTGTTTGGATTATGTGAAGAATGCGTAAAACTGTTTTAGTTACTGAAATTCGGGTTATAATGAAAGTAGATTTTTAATGAAGGGGTGGAAACCGATGGATACCGAGAGGACCAATCATCTATTCAGCTTACCTGATTTTTAGCAGTACCGGTCAAAACGAACAAGACGGTAATGGCTTATAAAAATCAGGGAGAGCGAAAATAGATGAATACCCAAACGGGACGTATAAAACCTCTCCCACGATGTAAACGGGAGAGGACAATAAAACATGAAACGAATCGCAACCATCTTAACCGGAACGCTGATCATGGCGTTCGGTTACTACACATTGAATGAACAGTTCGGATTAGCAGAAGGCGGCTTTATCGGATTATCGCTGCTCGGTCGATACTTTTTTGATATCAATCCTTCGATCTCAATGATCGTGCTTGATATTCCATTTTTCATCGGTGCCTTGTACTTTAAAGGCAAGCGCTTCGTCAGCGAAGCGTTACTTTCAGCAGGTGCGTTATCACTCTTTTACGAAATGTGGCACCGACTTGATCTGTTCTACTTTCCAGAACAAGCTTGGCCAGCGACACTCATCGCAGCAATCGCTAGCGGAATCGTGACCGGGTATGGTCTCGGACTTGTTTTGAAAAGTGGAGCAGCGACAGGGGGAGACGATCTACTCTCGATGGGACTCAGTAAACTGACAGGTCTATCGATTGGAACGATTTTATTCGGACTCGACGCCATCGTGTTAGTGATTTCACTTGTTTATCTTCCACTTAGCTTGACGTTATACACGTTACTGGCTGTAGCAATCGCTGGACGTGTCGTTGCTGTCATGACACGGGAACCTCTCATCGTACCGGCACCAGTCGTACAAAAAGTCACGCAGTGAAATGAATGAAAGTCCAAAAAAATTAAGTATCGGATTCGACCTCGTCGAGTCCGATTTTTCAGGTTCATCGATTAGAAAATGAGTATAAAGGAGAATAACGATATGATTCGGCAAGCACACGCTTCTGAAGCACAACAGATTGCCCCGTTGATTGAGCAGGCGATTCATGAGATTGCTGAGACACTGACGGGGACGACGGAAAAAGAAGAGGTTCTAGAAAGACTCGCTTATTTCGTTTCCCAAACCGGAAACCGACTCAGTCATGAGAACATCCTCGTAAAAATCATCGAGGACGAAGTAGCGGGCATCGTGATTGCATATGCCGGAACAGATGCGAAACCACTCGACGAACCAATTAAAGAACAATTGAAACAGTGGACGGGGAAAGCTGTCCAGATCGACGTCGAGACGGAGGGACCAGTCTATTACCTAGATACCCTATCGGTTGACGCACGTCATAGTGGTAAAGGAATTGGAACGGAACTGCTGCAAGCAGCAGCAGAAGAAGGCGAAAAACGAGGACTGCAGGCGTTCACCTTAAATGCTGATCAAACGAACGCAGGAGCGCAGCGCCTGTATCGCCGTCTCGGCTTTAAACCGGTCCGGACGATTGAAATCAGTGGCGGTACCTTCGATTATATGGAACGGCGTTACGATACGCAGCAATGAAAAAAACCATGTCGATTTCCACGGAGTCATTCGGGAATCGATATGGTTTTTCGCATGAGTGTAGCGGTCTGATCAAGGAGCCGTTAACTGATATAGCATCGCTTGTGCATCTTCCGGTTCGTATCGGGCATCACTCGTAAAGCGGACGACCTGTTTGACTTTAGGTCGCACACCCTGAGCGTGAAGACGCTCGAGCAATCGACCGGTCACGTAACTCTGATCGGATTTTGGTTCTGCACGCCATTTACTGACCGAACCGATCGGAACGATGGAAGCATCCGGTCGTTCGGACTCGAACTGCCGTGCTTCCTCATCCGTAAAGACGATTGCGCCGATTGGAAGTGTCGCTACGTAACGTGCCAGTTCGATCGTCGCTGGAGGACGCGTCGCTTGTTCGTTCAACGCTAGGCTACCGATCGTCAACTGAACGACTAAAAACGGCAGATACATCCGCAACGGAAGCTGACGGATCGACCAGATGAGTAGCAACAGGACAAGCGGTAAGACGTGACGGGGCTTATCAATATTTTGTCCGAGCCAGACCCAGATGAAGTAAAGTCCAGCCGTCGTCCCCCAAGCGAGATCAATCGTCCAACGTTTGCGTAAGAACAGCATCATCCCGGATACCAACCCAATCCACGTGCCATAGCCGATGCCATGCCAGAACAGTTGCTGAAGCGTCTGAACAAATCGTTGAACGATCGAGGCATCATCGGTCTGAGCAGAACCGCCCCAGTCAGAAAAATGACCACTGACGAAGCGAAGCGAGAGTTGAAGAAACGAGTAGGGACCGCCGACGGAAAAAGCGACCGGGAGCAACCAAGCGAGTTGCGCAAGCAGAAGCAGCGCGCACTCGGATAAGAGTTGCCAGTAATCCTTTCGCACCTGCCACAGTAGGACGAGTAGCATGAAACCAAACGGCGCATAGGACAAGCGCGTCGCCATCAGTAAACCAAATAAGAGATACGGGAGCCAGCGGCGAATCTGATGCCGGGCGCGTTCGATGCTCCAGCCGTACCAGATGAGTAATCCGAGAGCGAGCCCATCCGACATCCCTGTCGCAGCGAACGTAACGAGTGAAGCAGTAGAGAGAACGGTAAAGGCAGCAATCAGCCGAGTCGTGTCATACGCATGACGACGAAAGAGCAAGTAGAGTGGCAAGAGGGCACTTGCTAGTCCCATTGTGGAAATAAGACCAAGCGCCTTAGTAGCTGTCGTCATAGGAAGGAACAGGTGTGCCAATAAGATGAAAAAGGGATAACCCGGAAAGTGCGGGCGTAAATCTGCCAAATCATAATCGTTCACAGCGAGCGTGAAGTTCGCAATATCGTAGCTCGCGATGAAGGGACTGACGTACATGATCCGTAAACCAATCCAGCCGCCGATGAACAGCAGTGCGATCCAAAAAAGCGATCGGCCACGCGGACGTGAACGATCGCTCCAGATGGTCAAGAAACCTCCTGTAAGGACTTCGATGACTTCGACGGTTTGTTTTGACGGAGTAACATCCAACCGGCAAAGGCGAAGTAGCCCCACCAAGCGACGACTTGTTCAAGCGATGGGTTATGACTATATCCGAACATCGCGCCCATGAATGTTCCAATCTGTCCACTGATCAACGTCGAATTGCCGGTATCCCGCAAGTATTGCACCTGATCGATGTAATGCTCCGGCATGAAGCCGACAATGTTGTATAGAGCGGCAGGTGTACCGTCTGCGTTCGTCAAGAAGCTACCGAGCAAACCAAGATCTTGGAAGCGTCCAATCGTTTGGACGAGCATGCCGGCTGCGATGAACAGGATCAATACACCAGTCACTTGGAAGAAACGCTTGACGGGGATTTTCATGGAACCAGACACGAACAAGTATCCGAAAATTAATGCGAGTAAGAGACCGGAAACCGCACCATAACTTGTCAGGACTTTCTCGATTTCGCCTCCCGAGATGGCAGCGAAGAAAAAGACTGTTTCGATTCCTTCTCGAACGATGACGAGGAAGGAATGGATGATCATCGTAATCGCACTACCTGTCGAGACGGCAGCAGCGACCTTCGCCTGGGAAGCTTGCTGATTTTCTTTCGCTTCTTTCCCCATCCACAGCACCATGTGCGTCAAGAGCAGGACGGAGACCATCATGATGCCGAGACGGAGATACGTATCGCTTCCAAAACTCGCAAAACTCGTAAAGACGACCTGGAACAGGAACGCGACACCGAGACTGGCAAGAAGCGCTAGTCCGACACCAGCGTAGACCCATTTCTTATATTGCGGGGCGTTCAATCGATCGAGATACCCTAAGATCAAACCGACGATCAGAACAGCCTCGAGACACTCCCGAAGCGTAATCAAAAACGCTTGAAAATCCATCTGTCTTCCTCCTTATGAGCGGCGTTTCTTCTTCCATTGACCAATGACGACGATAACGATGAGGACGACGACAAGTCCGAGCGCAATCAACTTCCAAATCGCGTCTGTGCCGAACGTCTGTCCGAGAAAGGAATCTTCTTCTGTGAAGACACCGGTTTTTTCTTCACCCGGCAGGACGAAGAGTGGTGTTAACGTCTCTTCGATCAGCGTAATGTTTTTCTTGAAGGATTCTTCGTCACTCGCTTTTTTCCCGACTCCGAATAGTCCGGGGTTTCCGAGTGCCTTTAATGATTCATCAAATGCAGTATACACGTCATCGGACGTCTTAGCATCCTTGCTTTCCTTGACGTATGGTGCGAGCACGTCGTATGTTCCGCGGGCTTTCGCGAGTAAGAGTTTCGCTTGACCGAAGTCTTCGAACTGTTCTTCAGCAAAGTGCAGGCGACGTTCGATATTTTGACGGAGAGCGACGCGGTACGCTTGTTTTGCAGCCTCTGCATCTTCTTGTTCGAGAGCCGTGTCGATCTTCGCTTTCGCTTCAGGGAAATACAGTTTGAATTCTTTATCATAGGCGGCAATCGTCTCTTTCGCAAGCGCGTAATCCTTGGCATCGAGTTGTTCTTCAAATTGTTTATAGGCTTCCGCAAAAGCTTCCTTTCCGGGGTCTCCGTAACTATAAGCGGAAACCGTGGAAGTGCTCACAAACAGTGAGAGCAGGAGGAGCGGTAGCAAAAGAAGGCGTTTCATCCAAGTTGCTCCTTTCGTTCCGTGCGTTCTTCAACGCTAAGCTGAGTAACAGGTCGTCGCCACTCCCGGTAAATCGCCGGGAGGACGCGCTGGATATAATTCAAACGGATGAAAGACTTTCCCGCTTCCCGGACCCGGTAACGGATCGGGACTTCGTGCAGGCGGAAGCCTTTTCGAACGAGGTTGAGGGTCAATACTTGTGCATAGTTATAGTCATGAATGATCTCAGCATGGTGACATGCTGCGCGTGAAAACGCCCGCATCCCGCTCTGACCGTCATGAATTTTGCGCTTCAGTAAAAGACACTGTAACCAGGTGAAGACATGATTGCCAATGTAGCGGTAGAGTCGCATCCCGTCAACGGTACCGAGGAAGCGGGATCCAAAGACATAATCTGCTTGGTCATCGAGAATCGGTTGAACGATATCCGGAATTTGATCGGCCGGATATTCGTTATCGGCATCAATCATGACAGCAACATCAGCGCCGAGCTCGTAGGACTGGCGGAGTCCTTCCCGGACTGCAGCGCCGAGTCCTTGATTCTGCTCGAACCGATAGACATGTGCGCCGTGTTGACGGGCGATATCACTCGTCGCATCCACTGAGCCGTCGTCGATGACGAGTGTCTCGACCGGAATCCCGTCAATCATATCCGGGATTCGCTTTAAGACGAGCGGGAGCGACACTTCTTCATTGTGGGCAGGTAAAAAGACGATGATCTTCATTTAGATGTCGCCTCCTTGAACGCTTCTGTCAACAGCACGCCGCGGCTATCGTGCGGGATGTCTGCGCCTAGTACTTTTGTAATCGTTGGTCCGAGTGACAAGATATGGCGGTGCGTATCGACTTTCAGACCGGCATGCACATTCTTGCCATACATCCAGAAGGGAACGAATCGTTCGCCTTCATCCAAGTGACCGTGTCCACCGATTCCATCGGCTTGACCATGATCCGCCATGACGATGAGTGTTGCATCTTCGAGTTTACCGAGGCGATCGAGTTCTTCACAAAACTCAGCAAGGAGCGCATCTGCTTCCTCTATTTTTTGAACATACTCGGAATAGAGAGTTCCCCGACTGTGTCCCGTTTGGTCCGTTCCGATCAACTGAATTGCGAGCAGATCCGGGTCTTCTTCATGGACGATTTGTTTGGCACGTTCCACGATATTCCGGTCCGCCACATCATTATGCATGACGGCTGTGACGGTCCGTACGTCGGTTGAACCGAACGCATCGACAAGGTGAGCGATACCAAGAATTTTCCCGGATTTATCGACGGAACGGAGACGGTCGAAGACAGTATCCGTTTTGACGCCTGTCGTGTTCCAAACCATGTTCGAATGAATACCGTGATCTTCCGGTCGAGCACCTGTGAACATCGAGCTGAAGCAAACGACGGTCCGGGCAGGGTAGACGGTTTCCATGTTCGTATATTCCGTTCCTTCCTGACGCAATCGTTCGAGGAACGGTGTGTTGGCTGCCATGTAGCGATCTTTGCGCATCCCGTCGACGATCAGGACGTAGACTTTTTCTGAAGTCGGAAGATCAGCATCGACCGTCATTGCCTCGGGCAACTTCGGTTTCCAGTCAAAGAGATAATGATGCAAAATCCAAGAAAAGACGAATAGACCAATTGGGAACCAGACGAACGTCATGTCGAGTGTCGAAGCGTCACTTGCTGTCCACCAGTACATAAGCAATAGGGCAACTTTCGGGAGCTGCTCCTGCGCGTTACCGCTCGTTGAATCACTATTTTTTAGAACGAGTTTCCAAAAACGCGTGAAGTTCGTCCAGCGTGTGCCGATTCGGAGATGATAGTAGATCGTTCCCCAGAAAAAGATCGTGAAGAAGAAATAGAGCCCCGCACCATAAGCGAATAAAGGCAAATAATCAGCATTCGTACCCTGAAGGAACAGCCAAACGATAACCGGGATCCAAAGGTAGTTTCGTAAAAATAACGGGAAGTCATAACGCCAAAGCAAGATGAATAAAGGCAGAGTCACGATAAAACCAAGACCAGCTTCTGCGAGTGGCATCTGCGTCCATACGGCGTACGTCAAGAAGACGCCGATCGTAAAAATCGGTGTGAAGGGTTTTCCTTCATTGAGTAAGTTCCAGGCGCGTGCTGCGACTTTTTCAAAGCGAGAGGCACTTTTCATCGTCTTCCTCCTTTCCAATCAGTGTATTTGAGCTGACGAACCAACAGCCGAAGCGTAGCCGGATGGCGAACGAGGACGTACAGCGGGATAAGAAAAGCAAACGCGTATTTAAAGAAGTGCGTCATTAAGGCAACATCGTACGCATGAGTAACACCGGCTTGCCGTAACACAGTACCCATTGCGAGTTCATACGTCCCGAGTCCGCCAGGCGTGAACTGAATCACACCAGATAAGACACCGGCGCTCATTGCGATTAAGGTCGTCGGAAACGACACATCGACATCTGCTCCATGCAAGAGGAAAAAGACGGCGAGTGCCTCGACTGCCCAAGCGAGGGTTCCTAACAGAACGAGCGATGGGAGGTGCGGGACATGCCGACGTAATACAAGCAACAACCCGCTCGCAAGCACAGCGACAAGTAAGACGATCGGATGAAACAACCAACCGATCAGAATGAAGGTACACAGAACGATCAAGTCAATACTTCGTTGTAAGACGAAGATCGCGCTCGTCTGCTTCCATGGACTTCCGACGGCTCTCGCCGTCACGAGCCGAATCATCTCTCCCAGTTTGACCGGTGAGAGGTGATTGATCGTCAGTCCAAGATAAAGACTTGATAGGTAAACAGCCGTTGGTGCACGTTTCGCATCAGCGCGACGCCAGGCAATCGCTCGTAAATAAAAGGCGAACGCATACGTCACGGTCGCAAGGATCGTCCACGGGCTCTTGAATAGCGCTTCGATATACCGATAAGAGACCGGCAACTCAAGGAAAAAACGAAGGAGCAAAAAGATGACGAGCCCGGTAAGCGTCAGGTAAAGAAGCGTTCGGATCAGCGATTTTGATGCCACGCGATCACCTGCTCCAGTCCAGCATCGATTTCGATTGACGGTTGATAGTCGAATGCTTTCTGTGCCGCCGTCGTATCACTCCATGTCATCGTCACGTCTCCAAGCCGGGCAGTTTGAGTCTGCACGGGTACATCGAACCGTTGACCGATCCGTTCGGCTAAGGTACGTACAGAAACCGGCTGATTTGCACCAAGATTGTACGTTCCGACAGCACGAGCGAGCAAAGCTTGTTCCATGCCGCGTGTGATGTCATCGATATGGGTGAAGTCACGGATTGGATCACCGAAGACGGTGAGGCGCTCCCCGCGTAACGCCTGTTCAATGAAACGAAACAGTGCCATATCAGGACGACCCGCTGGACCATAGACAGTGAAGAAACGGAATACGGTCACATTTAAATCATACAAATGAGCATACGCATGACAAAAACTTTCGGCACTATACTTGGCTGCCGCGTACGGACTAGTGACATGCCCCGTTGCCTGATTTTCTTTGAGCGGACCCGTCTGCTCCCCATAAACGGAAGAAGAAGACGCGAAAAAGACATGCGGCATGCCATGTCTTTTTGCGGCTTCTAACAAGGTCACCGTCATATCGATGTCCTCGCGAATATAGTGATGCGGTTCTTCGAGCGAACGCGGAACCCCAGGCAGTGCTGCGAGATGAAAGACGGCGTCGAACGGTGTCTTCATCCAGGCGTCGAGATCGTGATGAACGTCACCCGTCGTAACGGTAACGCCGGCACGTCTTAACGCAACGGTTCGTTCTTCTTTTAACTGAACATCATAGTAGTCCGTGAAAGCATCAAGGACATGGACGGTATGGTGCTGCTGGAGCCGGAGGGCGAGGGCGGCGCCGATGAAGCCGGCACCTCCTGTGATTCCAATGTTCATCTTATCCCTCCTTTTCCTGAGCCGTCTTAATTGAGTGGTTCGAGTGCGTCCGTGATCCGTTCACCTGTCGCTTCAGCCTTGACGTCACCTTTTTCGACGAGTGCGAACCAGTCGTTGGCGTCTTTTGTGATTTGTGCTGCTTTGTCCTCACCGAGGCGGTTCTCAAGCGTCGGTTTCATCGCAACGACGAACATGTTGGCTTCCATTGCTTCTGCGCGTGCTGTATCGACATCTTTCTTCTCGATCGCTTCTTGTGCCTCTTCGTGATAACCGTCGACTTTTTCTGTTAATGCTTTCGCAAATAAACCTTCGATCTCTTTGTAAGAAACGTCAGCCGGTTTTGTCTTCGAGAAGTCATAGCGTTCTTTTAACGTTTTGACAGCCTCTTCATCTCCACCCGCTAATGATTCTTCGATCGCAAGGAGGAAACCATATCCTTCTGCTTGTTCCATCTGTAATTCTTTGTCATCCGTACCGGCTTTGACGCCATCCTCGATTTTTTGAGCATAACCGAGTGCAGCCAAGTAGAAGGAACGGTAAATCGATTTATCCGTTACTTGTTTCGCTACATTGAAGTCACCGATTTTTTTCGCGTCGATCGCTTCTTGTTGCGCCGCAAGACCAGATGTGATGGCCTGGGCGATCGCATCTTCGTTTTTGAAGCCGTAACTCGCATCACGTTTTTCCGCAGTCGGAATGAAGACAGTCTTCGCCATCGCTTCAATGTCCTTGACTGCTTCCGTTGCCGCTTCCGGTTTACCGGCGACGAGTGCCTCTTCAGCTTTTGCTTGTGTTGCTTTCTGTAATTTATAGAAGTACGATTGCAGACCTTTATCGACGAGTTGACGGGCGATGTTCTCATCGAGATCCTTCGCTTCAACACCCGCTAGGGCAGATTGGATGACTTGTTCGATTTCTGGTGTCGTTGTCTCGACGCCACCTTTTAGTTTCGATTCATAACTCGTCTTGACCATCTTCCAATCGATTGCTTGTCCTTCTTTTGCTTTATCGAGTTCGGCTTTGATCGAGCTGAAGATTGTCAGTTCATCCGTCAATGTCGTCGCAGCGATTCCTGCATTCGTTTTATTCGTTTCTGTCGACTGTTCCGTTTTCTCTTTCTTTGGTGCAGTCGTATCGGACTCGTTTGAGCCGCAGGCAGCTAAGATGCCTGCTACCATGAAGATCGAGGCTACTTTTAAACGTTTTTTCATATCAGAATTCCCCCAGAATAAGTAATACGTGATCGTCATGTAGTCGTTTTCACAAATCTAACTATAACGAGAATAATTCTCATTGTCAATTGAACTTTAAATAAAAAAACGGCTTTGGAGCAAGGCTCCAAAGCCGTTCAACGTGAAAAATCAGAACTGTTCATACAGTTTTGTCAAATACGTGTAGACTTCGTCTGATGCTTGGAACATCATGACAGAATGTCCGAAGATTGCAGCTGGATTAAAGCCGTGATCAAGATCGATCGTCGATGCGATCGTGACATCACGGTCGCTGTCGAGAACGACGCGGAAGTATTTGAATTCTTGGTTGAAGTCGTTGATCGCGTTAAGAATCGGAAGATCCTCGACACCGTCTGGTACGTGTGTCACCGTACGAGCAAATAATTCGACATCTGTCGTCGTCTTACTGAAGACGATCATCATCATCGGTTCTGCTCCAGCAGGTGTTTTTTCTTGTGTCATGAAGAAGACGTGTGTTTCATTTTCACGCGCTTCCATCGGAATCCCTTTTTCGACGAGGAAAGCTTGGAATGCTTCCAAGTGTTGTTGCTGTTGCGGTGCAATTCCTTGTTCGTTCGTTTCGGGTTGACGATCTTGGTGAATCGGTGTCACTTTATTATTCTCGTTTGATTCGTTCGAGTTACGTTCCTGGTCCATTGCAAAATCCCCCTTTATATACTATAAATTCAGTTTCAAGCATTTCAGGTGGAATTGCAACTAATGTCCGTTAAGATAGGAAGAAAATACAAAGAAACAGAGATATGTCATGTTTGTGAAAGCGCGAGCAATATACTTGAAAAGACATACCTAAGCGGGTATATTAGGTGACAGATAGAAATTCAAGGAGGAATCATCAGATGAAAACGATCATCGTAGGAGGCGTCGCCGGTGGCGCTACGGCAGCAGCACGACTGCGTCGAATTGACGAAACGGCAGAAATCATTTTGCTTGAACGGGGAAAAGAGATTTCGTTCGCAAACTGTGGATTGCCTTACTATATCGGGGATGTCATCAAAGATCGAAATAAGTTACTCGTCCAAACGCCGGAAGGCATGCACGCCCGGTTTAATCTAGACGTCCGTAATCTATCTGAAGCGATCCGGATTAACCGTGAAGCGAAGACGGTTACGATCCGCAACGTTGAAACGGGTGAAGAATATGATGAATCGTATGATCATCTGATTCTTTCTCCGGGTGCGAAACCGATTCGTCCGAACATTCCGGGACTGAGTGATGCAACGAACGTCTTTACGTTACGCAACATCCCGGATACCGACCGGATGCGGGAATACGTCGATACGACGCGACCTGAGACAGCGCTTGTCATCGGTGGCGGCTTTATCGGTCTTGAAATGGCAGAAAACCTCGCTGAACGAGGAGCGCGCGTTACTCTCGTCGAGATGTCGGATCAAGTCATGGCGCCGATCGATCCGGAAATGGCAGCGATCGTTCATGAACATCTGCGGGCAAAAGGCGTCGAGTTGATTCTAGAAGACGGCGTCGCTCGTTTTGAAGAGGCAGGTCGCCGTGTCGTCCTGACAAGCGGACGCGTGATCGAAACCGAGATGAACATCCTATCGATTGGTGTCGCACCAGAGAGTACACTCGCAGCAGACGCTGGCCTGACGCTCGGGATCAAACAGACGATTCAAGTCGACGATCAACTCCGGACGTCTGATCCGTCAATCTTTGCGATTGGTGACGCGATTGAAGTCAAAGATTATATCACGCAGGAAGCGACGCATGTGCCGCTCGCATGGCCGGCTAACCGTCAAGGACGTCTTGTTGCCGACATCATCGCCGGACGCGACGTCCGCTATAGCGGAACTCTCGGGACGGCAGTTGCAAAAGTATTCGACTTGACCGTCGCTTCGACCGGCAACAACGAAAAACGGTTGCGTCAGCTCGGCTTGCGTTATGAAGCCATCCATCTTCATCCGGGATCACACGCTGGTTATTACCCGGGTGCGAGCCCGATTTCGATGAAACTGCTGTTTGATCCGATCGAAGGAACAATTTACGGGGCACAGGCAATCGGGATGACGGGTGTCGAGAAACGAATCGACGTCCTCGCGACAGCGATCAAAGGTGGTTTGACGGTGCTTGATCTACCAGATCTCGAATTATCATACGCACCACCGTACAGTTCAGCAAAGGATCCAGTCAATATGGCGGGATACATTGCTTCGAATATCGTGCTTGGTGACAGTGCAAACGTTCATTGGCATGAAATTGATGCGATCATCGCAAACGGCGGCTTATTGCTTGATGTCCGAGAGCCATCTGAAAACGAACTCGGTTCGATTCCGGGATCAGTCAATATCTCATTGCCGACGTTGCGTGAGAATTTAGATGAACTGCCGAAGGATCAAACGATTTATGTGACCTGCCAAGTCGGGTTACGTGGATACGTGGCGAGTCAACTGTTACAACAACACGGTTATGATGTGAAAAATTTGAGCGGCGGCTACAAGACATGGTCAGTCGTCCATCGTGATCAGGAAGCGCGAAGCCAAGCGAAGGAGGAGACAGCTGTGACGGTAACGAAACGTGAACCAGAAACGAAGATTGCACCGGAACAAGTGACGCTGCTCGATACGTGCGGTTTACAGTGCCCGGGTCCGATCTTGGAATTAAAAACGAAAATGGACGGTATGACGGACGGCGAGCAAATCTTCGTCAAGGCGTCAGACCCGGGCTTCTTGCCGGACGTCCAGGCATGGGCCAAAAAATTAGGACACACAGTCCATTCAGCCGAAATGAATCAAGGGGTCGTTGAGGTCTTGCTCGAAAAAGGACAAGGTGAGACACCTGCTGTTTCGCCGGTTCAAGTCAATCCGGCAGATGATGCGACGATGGTCGTTTTCAGTGGCGATCTCGATAAAGCACTCGCCTCTTTCGTCATCGCCCAAGGTGCACAGGCGATGGGGAAACAAGTAACGATGTTCTTTACGTTCTGGGGCTTGAACATCATTCGTAAACCGGACGCGCCTGCTGTCGAGAAAGCGGGAATCGAGCGGATGATGGGCATGATGATGCCGAAGCATGCCGGAGAGTTGCCGCTCTCGAACATGAATATGGCAGGAGCCGGTCAAAAGATGATGAAAAAAGTCATGAAGGACAAACAAGTCGATGCGCTCGAGACGATGATGGCAAAAGCGCAAGCAGCCGGTGTCCGGATGATTGCCTGCACGATGTCGATGGATATCATGGGCATCAAGAAAGAGGAACTTCTCGACGATATCGATTACGGTGGCGTCGCAAGTTACCTTGGGGCAACGGATGGTGCCAACCTCAATCTATTCATCTAATCCAATGATTGCGTAAGTCAACGTGTTAAACCTGACATCTGATGTTAGGTTTAACACGTTTTTTGTTGTCTTTGGTATAGATGAGTTTGATTTTTCAAAAAAAATTGCGTATGATAAATCACATGTGAAAAAAGTTTACATCTAAAAAAGAGAAAACTATGTGGTGAAGTGGAGGGAATCGGATGGAGAAACAGGTAATGGATGTAGTGAGTAGAATCAGCGACTTGTTATGGACGAACGTGCTGATCATCCTGCTCGTCGGATTAGGCATTTATTTTACATTCCGGATGGGGTTCATTCAATTCCGGATGATACCGGAGATGTTACGTCTATTATTCCAAGGGACGGATAAAGGGAAAGACGGCGTTTCGCCATTCCAAGCATTCGCAATCAGTACGGCAGCACGGGTCGGTACCGGGAATATCGCCGGTGTCGCAACAGCAATTGCACTTGGTGGACCGGGAGCGGTCTTCTGGATGTGGTTGATTGCCTTGATCGGATCAGCTTCCGCTTTCGTCGAGAGTACACTCGCTCAGATTTATAAAGTACGAGACAATAAAGCATGGCGTGGGGGCCCTGCTTATTACATGGAAAAAGCACTCGGTCAACGCTGGCTAGGTGTGCTGTTCAGTATTTTGATTACGATCTCATTCGGTTTCGTTTTTAATTCCGTTCAATCAAATACGATTTCGCTTTCGCTTCAAAATCAATATGGCTTCGATAAAACGTGGATCACGGTCGGATTAGTCGTTTTGACGGCACTCGTCATCTTTGGTGGTGTACGCAGCATCGCGACCATCGCGTCGTTCCTCGTGCCGATCATGGCAGGTGGCTACATTCTGATCGCGCTCTACATCATGGTGACGAACCTAGAGGTACTCCCGAGTATCTTTAAATTGATTTTCCAAGAAGGTCTATTCGAGTTTAAGACACTAGCAGGTGGTGCAGTAGGTGCAGCGCTCCTGAACGGTATCCGTCGAGGTCTCTTCTCGAACGAAGCAGGTATGGGTTCCGCACCGAACGCAGCGGCGACAGCAGAAGTCTCTCACCCGGCGAAACAAGGGTTGATTCAATCATTCGCGGTTTTCGTCGATACGCTGATGGTCTGTTCCGCGACGGCGATGATTGTCCTCGTCAGTGGAGTAGCGACAAAAGATGCCAGCGGACAACCGGTGGCGGGGATCGATTTAGCGCAAGGTGCTCTTGCGTCACAAGTTGGTGCCATTGCGACAGGGTTCATGGTCGTTGCGATTTTCCTCTTTGCGTTTAGCTCCGTCGTCGGGAACTATTACTACGGTGAATCGAATATCAACTTCATCCGCGAAAATAAACAAGTCCTGATGGCATATCGTGTCCTCGTTCTTGTCATGATCGTTTTCGGTTCACTCGTCGAGTCAGCCAACCTCGTCTGGGCACTGGCGGACATCTTCATGGGACTGATGGCGATCGTCAATCTGTATGCGATTTTCCGTCTTTCGAAAATCGCGAAGCTTACGCTTGAAGATTATGTCGGACAGCGGAAAGCGGGAAAAGAGCCACGTTTCTATGCCGATTCCATCCCGAACCTACCAGGGAAAGAAACGCTTGAAGCATGGCAGGATTCGAAAGAAGATGAAAAAGCAATCTAAAGAAAGGGAGTCAGAGAAATCTGGCTCTTTTTTTGTATAGAACGAAATTAAAAAGGGAATACAGAGTACAGAAGGGAGGGGGAGAATGGAAAACGTACATTTCGTCCGCGTCACGGATGCGGTCTGGGAGTCGTTCGGAAACGATCCCCATATCATCATGGACTGGATTTTATTCATTCATGAGACACAACCCGATCAGGAACAATTATTTGCGTTGGAGCAGACCAATGCCATCTATCATCTGATGAATCAAATCGATATCTACATTGATCAGGAAACCCATTATAATCTGGGACGAGCGATCGTTGGTGAAGAACTGATCGTCAACGAAGAGAAAGCAGCAATCGTCGGCATTCTTCCTTTACCCCTCCTGATCATTTCCGCTGAAGTGATGCGAAACTTTGATCAACGGGCGCTCGCTTCGATTCATGATGAGGCGGGAACACCGGGCGAATTCGAAGACGTCTGGGAACAGTTTGCTGATCTGCGTGCCTATTTTCAGAAGGCGGAAGAAGCAGAAGATACGATTTTGATTTATTATGTATGATCAGCTCAAATCATAAAAAAGAGACCTGCTTCCAAGTCGTGGACTGAAAGGCAGGTCTCTCTTCGTTCGTACGAGTCAAGGCGGCTTCAAGGTGGAAGACGCTCTTCATTACATGGATCGTTAGATTAAAAATCGATTTCGTCCGGATCTGGTCCGAGGCGGACGTCCGTTGCCAGACGGTCGATCTTTTCGAGATCATCGGCATCGAGTTGGAAATCGAACACATCGAAGTTTTCCGCGATGCGTTTTGGTGTGACCGATTTCGGAAGAGCGACGATACCATTATCGAGATGCCAGCGTAAGACGACTTGTGAAGGGGTCTTGCCGTGTTTCTCCGCAATCTCCTTGAAGTCATCGATCTCAAGGAATTTACCTTGCATGAGCGGGCTCCAGGCTTCGATTTGGATATTGTGATCTTGCAAGTATTCGTGGAGTTCGTGTTGCGGCAATTGTGGATGCAATTCGACCTGGTTGATCATCGGTGCCATCAAGCCCTCTTCTGCCAATGTATCGAGGTGATGTTCCTTGAAGTTCGAGACGCCGATCGCTTTGATCTTGCCTGCTTCATACAGTTCAACCATTGCCTTCCACGCTTCAACATATCCTTCGACCGGCCAGTGGATGAGATAAAGGTCGAGGTAATCTGTTTCAAGACGCTCAAGCGATTCTGCGAATGCTTCCTTCGTCCGACCGGCACGAATATCATCGTTCCAGACTTTTGACGTTAAGAAGAGATCCTCACGTTTCACGCCGCTTTCCTTGATTCCTTTTGCGACACCGCGCTCGTTTTTATAAACGGCAGCCGTATCGATGTGGCGATACCCGACACGTAATGCTTCAGCGACAGCAGCAGGCGCTTCTGTCTCTTCATCTACTTGCCAGACACCGAATCCGATTTGGGGAATCGTAATACCATTTGAAAGTTTTGCGTATTGCATGTGTTACTCCTCCTCATAAAACATAGTTTTAGATTTGCTCGTTTAGTTTAGCACGAACGAACGAAGACGTCCGTTTCCATGCTCAGGAAGGATGTGGTACGTTAGAAGTGAAGACTACATGGTGTACCATGTGTCCATAAAAAAGGAGGAGAACGGTATGGCTCGAAAGAATAAATCACTTCCAAAAGGGGCTTGGCTTGGAATCGCTGGACTACTCGTGACGCAGGCAACCTATCTATTTCTAAATGCACGAAAATCAGGACGTAACCCATGGGTATGGGGAGGAGCTGGTCTCGTTCAGTTTCCACTTCCGGCAATCGCCTATCTCATTTTAGAACGTCAAGATCAGCGGAAAAAATAACGAACGGGGCTGACTCAAAAGTCAGTTTCTACAAAGATAAGGGTGGCAGAATGATGATCTGCCACCCTTATCTCGTAAA
>NZ_JBOZGJ010000012.1:0-88528 GCF_050846835.1 Exiguobacterium sp. TDN 0502
CTGAAGACACCCCGTCCCCGAACTCGCTATCATCCCACCCCTAAAGGAGTGGGCTTTCTCGCTCGTACATTCTGTAAAGCGTCGTTCCAATCGGTCAATCATCTCACCGTACCAATCCTGTGCGAGAATTCCTTCGAGCAAAATCGTCGCGTGACGTCCGTCAGCAAGTAAAACCAACTCTTCGATCCAGCGAATCGCCGGATTTCCTGGTCCATCTTTTACGCTCAACATCTCCCTGCGGATGACATCTTGCGACAACAAAATGCTATCCGGTAAGGTTAATTGTAACGCTTTCGCAAGCGTCGTTTTCCCACTGCCTGAGTTTCCGCGGATGACGATCAAACGCGACTTCATGTCGTGAACCAGTCCCCGTTCAAGGCAGCGATATACCGTTCTGCTGAGCGAGCGACGACTTCAGACGCACCCGTTTCAATTTTCCGATGAAAGGCATCGTATAATTTCTCAAATTCAAGCGGACGTAGCGTCTCTGCTATCCGTTCGACCGTCTTTGCCGGAAGTGGAATCACATTCGGATAGCTGTACATGAAACTGACCCACGAACGATCGGCAACGATCCGAATGATGTCCCCCGTTAACAGTAGACCTGCTGACGCATCTTTCCGTTCACAGATGACTGCTCCTTTAAAGTGACCACCGACGCGGTGCAATGCCAGGTCATCCGCCAGTTCCAAGCGTTCGCCGCTCCAGAAGACGATGCGCTCACTCGGTCGCGTCACGAATGACGCATCGTCCTCATGAATATAGATTGGTACATCAAAGGTTTCTGCCCACTCGACCTGTGTCGCGTAGTAATGTGGATGCGATAATGCGATTGCGTGCATCCCGCCTAATTCGTTGATCTGTTCTATAGTTGTTGAATCAAGATATGTAATGCAGTCCCATAACAAGTTGAACGTTTTTCCTTGAACAAGATATGCCGTCTGACCAATACCGAATGCTGGTGTCGTCTGAATTGCATAGACGCCTGCTCCGTCGTCCGTAATCACATTTTGATACGTCCCTGAAGTTTGCATATCAACAAGTGTCGTCCATGTTTGACCTGTCGGATTGACGTATTGTCGTTCCTCTAGACAAATCGGACATATTTCGCGTTCTGGATTGATTTGTTCGACGCCACACGTCGTACAGATGATGGTTTCCATATCATCATTCCTTTCCAATTCAAAAGTGATTTTCCTAATATATCATAACATATTCCATTTATAGGAATATCATGCAGGAATCATTTTGAATGAAACGAATAAAGACTCTATACTAAAGAATCGAAGGAGGAGATTTTCATGTCAATTTCGACTCATCTGATTGCTCCCCGACTGAACGCAGTCTTTTTACATGTACAGGACTTAAAACGGTCAGCTGCCTGGTATCATCAGTTACTGCAGCTTCCATTTGATTCGTCACTCATCACGTCACCTGTCTATAATGTTCCACTTCAAGGTCCAACCAGTCTGACACTCGATGATCATACAAACGATCCATTGTATCAACATCAACCTTCACCACATGCTTTATTTAATTTTTACACAACAGACATCGATGCATCCTATCAGTTTGTGTTGTCGTTACAGACTTCAATCATTCGTGACATCGAACGTTTCGATGATTTTGCTTATTTTACGTTTGCTGATCCTGATGGTAATGTTTTGATGCTCTGTACAGGATAAGACAAAAGCAGGTCGAACCACTGATGTGGCATGACCTGCTTTGTTTCCTTATGACGATTCGACAGCTTTCAGGTAGTATTTCCATCAACCCGTGTTGGTGCCATTAAATCATTCAGCGTGTAAGCACTTAGTGCTTCTTTAAAGGATGAAAAGGCCTGATCGAATGCACGACGCGTATTTTGTAAACTGCGATCCTCATGTGTTACTGACACGCTCTCCAGATAAGATACTTCTTCAAATAAGTGAACGATTTCTCCTAGTGTAATCGTATCCGGTGATTTTGCTAATCTAAAGCCACCATTACGACCTTGCATGGAAAGTATGAGACCAAACTTGCTCAGTGCATGGACGATCTTCATCAAATGATTCTTAGAAATATCATAATGCGTTGCCACTTCTTGAATTTGTACGAGCCGAGTCGGGTGCGACGCTGCAAAAATAAGTACACGAATGGCATAGTCCGTAGAGCGAGTCATCTTCATTCAATTCACCTTCTTTTCCAATCCTTCATAACAACGTTTACGAGCTCATTCTTTGCACTTCTTTTTAATAAGCTTCACTTGAACCACGAAGTGCATTTGCACATATTTATCGACTATCTTACAGGATACGGAGTATAGAATTCCACGGATTTTTTCGGAAACAGGTAGAATTGTTATTTTAATTATCCGAATCTATATGCTGAACTACTCCTATTTAAAGCTCTGTTGCAATTAGCCTACTTTGATTTAGCGCTATTTTTATAGCTCGTCTTTCATAATGAACACACTAAACCGTGATAAATTCGTCGCGGTTTTTCATCTTTAATCATGAAATCGACCACGCGTCTCCGGAGAAGGAAGCGCACACTGCTGTTTTTGCCCGAACCAGCGATGGCGATTGTTCGCAATAAAATCATAAGCACGGTCGCGGCATGGACGCGGAACAATCCGGAGCAGACTCAACAGACGCCATCCACCTCTTAAATGACCGGCAATCCGTAACGCTGCGTCCGATTTGATATAGGGTACACCCTGGTCAATCACGACGACACTCTCGATCGTTTCCGGCAGATGATGACGCCGAACGAGTTCTTGACCCGTTGCCCCTTGTAGCGAAGCAAAATCATGGTATCCCTTGTCTCGCTTTAAGATGAACTGGACACTCGCGTCACAGAGATTACATTCTCCGTCGAATAAGACGATTGCTTTCATAAGTGATTCACCCTTCCTTACCTATTAAACGCATGATTCCGTGAACTTCCACTTTCTGTATTCGTTCCGTTATACTAGTTCTGTACACATTTGGTTTTTATGAATTCATTTACTTAAAGGAGAATACATATGACGACACGACCGATTGCCATCGTGACCGGTGCGAGTCAGACGCGTGACATTGGCGCTGCCATTTGCCGTCAGCTCGCTGCGACTGGTCATGACCTGGTCTATACTTATTTTAAAGCAACAGCCGATTGGGCAACTAGTTTTACGACCGAACTTCAGGACCTCGGTGCCCGCACCCTTGCGCTTGAGCTCGATTTAAGTCAAGCAGATGCTGCTGACGAATTATTCGCGAAATTAGAGGATTTCGGAACGCCGAGCATTCTCGTCAATAATGCCGCGCATTCAACGATGACGGATTGGCAGGAGCTTGACGCGAAAAGCCTCGACCAACACTACGCGGTCAATCTCCGTGCCCCACTGTTGCTCGCGACACATTTTACGAAACAATTCGTCGAAGCAAAGCTGACGTCCGGTCGTATCGTTCAACTAACGTCCGGTCAGGATCTCGGTCCGATGCCAGACGAGATTGCTTACGCAACGACGAAAGGTGCCTTATCGACCTTTACGAAAACATACGCCGCAGCCGTGGCACCGCTTGGTATCACCGTAAATGCCGTCAATCCGGGTCCGACTGACTCGACGTGGATGGATGAGGCAACACGGACAGCACTTAAACCTAGTTTTCCATTCGGACGAATTGGTGTTCCTGAAGATGTCGCACGCTTGATTCAATTTCTTGTCAGTCCAGACGGCAGCTGGGTGACCGGACAGGTCATTCATTCCGAAGGTGGCTTTGAACGCTGAAGGTATAGCATTTAAAAACATCCCTCTGACGCTAAATCAGAAGGATGTTTTGCATTATCGAAAGACCGGTCCAACTTCCGTCAAAAAATCGTTCCAAGCCGTTTGATGCAAGTCGCTATAGAGTCCTGGCATCTGCTCCCTTTCAAAGAAAGCAACGTTGAGTGATTCATCGGGATCAATCGTCAACTGTCCGCCATTAATTCGACAAACGAAAAAGTGAACGATTGGTTGAGCGACGTCTCCATTCGGATAAACTTCTTCATAGTTCGAGTAGACCCCACTTAACCGTTCAATCGTGATATGAAACCCGGTCTCTTCTAAAATCTCACGCTTTGCCGCTTCTACGAGTGATTCTCCGAGGTCAAGTGCCCCACCCGGAAATCCCCACGCTTTCTGTTCACGTCGTTTTTGCAGGAGAATGCGTCCTTCATCATCTAAGACGATCCCACCGGCAAAGTTCAACATTACTTTTTCCGAACCCACTTTATTGCGGAGAAAACGAATGTAGTCCATCTGTCGCCTCCAGCTGTTTGAATTGTTTTAGCCAGTCAATCAATTGTTCGATCATCACATCCGTCACCGTATGGTTGACACTCGGAAAAACGCGGAGTGCGGTCGTTTGATGAAAACCAGCTTGAATGGCTGACTCAAGATAGGTCTGTTGAATGGATAGCGGAATGATGTCATCGGCATCGCCGTGTAGAAGCAACCGTGGACGTGCATCCATTACATGAACCGGATCAAGCGTCCACGGTAGCGCTGTATCATCGATTGCTGGTCGTCCGTCCCGCGCACGGAATTGACGTTCGGCTTCAAGATAAGCGCCGCCACCATTGATCGCAGCGAGGGCTTTGATCGGGAAACGTGCCAAGATTCCATGCGCAATAAAGCCACCCATCGACACACCGATGACGATCACATCTGAGACACTCCAACCTGACTGCATAATGATTTCTTTTGCTTCCGTTATCGATTGCTCAACAACCGACCAAAAATAGGTAGTCGTTACTTCTTTATCGTAAGGGTCATCAAACGGATCACGATGATCATGTCGAAGGAGTTCTGGAATGAAGACATCAAACCCTTCTTCCGCCAACTGCTCGGCAAACGTTACATAAGAGACGGCCGTTCCACCCCAGCCATGATAAAGCAGGATCGCTCCCGTTGGTTGAGAAGCCCGAACGATATGAACATGAAAATCACGCTTCATTTCTTTTCTCCTTTTTCAAGCGGACGATCGTCTGCGCGAAGTCATCTTCCGGTAATCGTTGACCATCTTCGAGGAAAGATTTCCAGTACGGACGGACTTTAAATAGTGAGACCGTATCCCGATAAACCGTTCGCCGGACAACTTGTTTCGTCGTCAACGGTAATCCGTGCTCGCTTTCGACCTGAATACCACAGATCTGTCCACCGATTGATTTTCCGTTCAACAGTTTTAATTGTGCGATTTCCGCCAAGAAACTGACGGTTGGTTGCGTGACGACAGCGTGGACGACTTCTGATTTCACGCGGCGCAACACTGTCTTTTCCATGATGACGGAAAGTCCTGCATAAACGGCTTGGTTGATGAGGTACGCACCGATCCGTCGTTTGGTCGTTGAATGCATGAGTGATCCTCCTTATACGTTGAAATAGACGACAGCGCCGAGTGCACTGACAGCAATCAAATAAAAGACGATTGCGAGTCGTTTGTTTGCGGCAGAGATATCCTTTCGAACGAGAATTTTACTATACCGAAACGTCAAGAATGCGAACACGAGTAATGCTAAAATCAGTAATGGTGCCACTCGATTCTCCCCTTTTCCTTCTTATTCTACCTCATATCCAGTTTCGAATTGTTATATTTTACAAGTAAACTAGTATATGCTTAGTCCATACATAAATGATCCTACATCGAAATGAGGTATGAATATTGAATACTGCAGCTATTTGTTGTCTCGTTGAACCGAAAACACCCGGTCATGTCACCCGGGAACTCCCGTCACTCGGCAGTCATGACGTCCATGTCCGAACGATCGCAGGTGCCATCAGTATCGGTGCCGAACTTCCGCAATGGCTTGAACAAGACATGACCGCAACCGATTATCACTATCCGCTTGAGACCGGATATGAGAGTTACGGCGAAGTGCTAGCTATTGGTGACGCGGTCCAAATCGTCAAACCCGGTGATCGGATCGTCAGCTTTTATGGTCATCAGGATCAAGCGATCGTACCTGAGTCAAAGGTCATCCCTGTCCCTGCTCACATTTCACCGCGCGAAGCCTTACTGTCGATTCTGTCCTGTGACGCGGCAAAAGGCGTCCGAAAGCTGACATTGACGTCCAATTCTAGCGTCTTAGTTTCCGGAATGGGTACGCTCGGTTTGTTGACGGTTCATTACTTACGGCATTACGTTAACGTTCGTCAGATTGATATCATCGAGCCACTTGCGTCCCGCGCGGAATTCGCACGTCCATTAGGGGCACAAATCGTCATGCCGGATTCAGATACGTATGACGTTGCCATCGAATGTTCCGGACGCCAAGCAGCCTTTGCCGCACTTCAATCCGCTGTCCGTCCTCATGGTACGATTTGTGTCTTATCGGACGGCAACCGGGAAGCCTTGACGTTGACCCCTGCTTTTCACGCAAAAGAACTGCAGATTGTTGCTTCAAGTGACGGCTGGGATTACCGTCAGCATGCGGACTGGCTCTTTGCAGACGAACGTCACACAACCTTACCCGATTTATTCGAACAGGAGACAACATTTAGCAATCTCGCAAATTGTTTTACTTCCTTGATGCAATCAACGGAACTACCGATCAAAGTGTTCGTCGATTACGAGCAGACGAGCTGAACACCGTTCGGGTCCGTTCCGACGAGCGACGCGTAAGAGAAGACGGCTTCTTGTAAGACGGTCTTCTCCCCGTGGACGGTTTGAATTTGTGGAACCGGTTGATCAAACAATTTTGCTAAGTCCGCCTCTAAACCTTCGCGCGGTGTTGCTAGGACGAGTCGCACGAGTTCCGTTCCGCCAGCATCTGCAATCGCATCTTCGTGCGTTTGCAGTTCGATCCGCAATCCGTACGGTGTCTGCAAGAACGTTCGTCGCTCATTGGCTTGAACCGAAAACGACGCGGTTGCGGCACGGTCGAGAATCGCTTGCACGTCATCTGACTGAATCAAAAACCCGATATGGTCAAAACGAACCGTCTTTCCGAACCCGATCGTCACATTGACCGCACCCCGCTTCATTTCGATGATTCGGAATAAAATCTTATCGGTTCGAAAATCATCCCATGACAGAGGTGGATTAAACGAAGAAAATTCTCCATCTTTTTTCCCGATGCGCTGGGAAACGTGAAACCCGCGTGCCGTGTACCAGGCTTCTGTTTCCTCCAAATGTGGTGTCCAAATATGGTAGTGAAATAGCATTTATCTACACTCCTTTTCGTTGTTCCAATTGTTCCATGTCATCACCTCAACTTGGTTCGATTCGATTAAGTACTGTCGTAATAACGGAAGATGTGCTGCACCGTACAAGCAGACGATCCGTTCAGTCGTTTGGGCGAGATGCAGTAGTCGCTCGGCAATCTTTTGATTACGAACATGCCAGTAGCGTTCGACCCAGATCTGTCCGCTCTCGAGTCGTTCGATTTGATCGTAGACCATAGCGGATGCTGTAATCGTCTCTTCAGCGTGCAATCGATCGAGCCATTCGGAAAACGGTAACTGCTCCATCGCGTACTGTAACTGTTCAGTCCGCTGCATCTCATCAGCGACGATCGTCTCGAAAGCTTCCGGATGATGTGAACGGACTATTCCTAAATCCGGTACGTCGGGTACGGTTTCGTTCCAATCGACCCCATGGAGATCTGCTAATCCTGCCATTCGGGCTAGGCGAAAACCGATTTGTTGCCGTTCATTAGTGGTTAAATCACTCTCGTGTTGATAGGTGTCATATGTATGTTGCAGGTCGCTCATGCGTTCAGGTGACGTCTCAATCGCAACGCCTGTTGGTCGAAATGTGTTCAATCGGGCAACGACTTGTTTGATTTCACGTTGCCGTCTCTCTGACGTGACATCAAAAATCGTCGGACGAATCATATCTCCATTTGCTGGCCGATCAAGATGAAATAGACCTATCAGTAAAATCTGAGGCTTCATCTGCATTCCTCCTTTTCCTGATTTTACCTTATCTTTGGTAAAGGAAGCGACCTTTCTGCAGTGACTAACAAGGAAAAGTGGACAGATAATGCCATCTGCCCACTTTCTGTCATCCTGTTAAGCTAGATTTGACCAACAATATTTTTCCGCTTTCTTCAGCATCGATAAAAGAGACCGCTCTAACATCGAGTCTAATTTCACGTCCGAACAGCAAATACAGTCGCTCCATCAGAAGTTGTTCGTCTGCATCATTGAACCGTTCCGCGTCAGGCACATAGTAGATGGATACACTGTCCGGTGTCTCCTGCACGTACTGAATCCGTTCAATGCTATTGGGTAAATGTTTAACGAGACTCGACAGTTGCGCCTCAAAAATCTTTTGCCCATCCGGTTTTTGAATGAAGGCGCGTCCCCTTCCATCAATCGAATCGATGATTGGTCCCGGGTGACCGCAGGAGCAGGTACGCTGACTGAGCGTCATCCGATCTCCGACCCGGTAACGGATGAGTGGTGTACCATGCGTATCAAAACTCGTCACGAGAATCTCCCCGTCTGCATCTAGTTCGATGATTCCCATTTCATGATGCAGATGTTTTTGCCCAAACCGACACTCCGAAACGATTGGTGCGCCTTCAGACGATGCATACTGATCAAACACGGGTCCGTGAAACACTTCTTCGATGACGTGACGCTCATCCGTCTCGATTCGTTCAGCCGTCGGAAAAATCGCAATCGGTTGACAGGTTAAGCGAATTCCCTCTCGTTTCGCAAATCGAGCAAGTTCAATCATCGCAGATGGAAGTCCATCCATTGTTTCCGGTTGAAAACGCTCAATCGCTTCTAGATACGCTGCCATCGTCCGTGGAGACAAACGTTTTACCGTAAATAAAAGTTGATTCGATGCTCGATTCATCCGCCAGTACACATCCGTCTGTTGCCGTTCCGGTACTAAATCTTGCGCTGTAAAACTCACACGACGCATCCCGCGTCGCACTCCATGCGTCGCCTTGAAGTAATCGAGATGTGCCATCCGAATTTGCATATCCGGTATGGTATAGCGTACTTGCAGTGACGTGCCGGTTGTTCCACCCGTTTTTCCGATAATCGGTGCAGGGACGTCCGTTCGAATTTCCTCCATCCGCGTTCGTAATATTTCTTTTGATAACACAGGGATATTTTTGAGTTCTGATAAATCCTTTAATGGTAAGTGAATGTCATTCGAAAGGAAGAGGTGTTGGTAATAAGGGCTGTGTTCGGCACAGAAGTGAAGGAAGTCATTCAAACGATCAAGTTGCTCTGCTTCGACGTCAATCGTCATCTGCTCTCGCTTGAGGAGCGTCTGAAGTCGTTCTTGATAGACCGGTCCATAACGTTCGCGATGCAATTGATACCCATAGAGGGTTGTGAAGAGGTGTTGGAGAAAGAGAGGAGAGCGATTATAGATCTGCTCTTTGATACCCATGTCATCACGTCCTTTCGCAAGGGAAGTAACGGTTACGATGACTCTACGATAGCCGATGTACCTGACAAGAAGATGACAAAAAGAAGGAAACGTTCAACCTGACAAATCGAAATCGTCCCGGACAGATTAATTGCAGCTCGCACTACTATACTGAAGTCAAGGAGGTGACAAGATGTGGCTCGAATCGATTCAACGTGTCATTGATCATATCGAAAATCATTTAGAGGATCCGCTTGATCTCAACGTGTTGACGAAAGTCGCTCACATGCAGGCTTATCCCTTACAACGGACATTTTCGTTGCTTGCGATGATGACGTTACCGGAATATATCCGGGGACGACGGCTGACGCTTGCTGCCCAACGGTTGATCCAAACGGACGAAAAAATCATCGATCTCGCCTTACGGTTTGGTTATGAGACGCCGGAAGCTTTCTCGAAAGCCTTTAAACGACAACATGGCTGTTCGCCGACGTTGATGCGAAGCGAGCGACGTCCGATTCACGCCTATAACCGCCTGAGTATTCAGGTGACCTTGAAAGGAATGGAGCAAATGGATTACCAACTCATCGAACGACCGGCTTTACAGCTTGCCGGCTGGCGGAAAAACTTTCCGACGCAAGATGGTGCCCAAAAACAGCTGATTCCGTTGTTTTGGAATGATGTAAATCATTCTGGTCAAGATGCTACTTTGTTCAAACAAAATGACGGTCAGATTGAAGGTGTGATTGGTGTCTGCTCCAATTTCACCGAAACATCGATGGATTATTGGATCGCGACGACAACAACGGAAGTCCTGCCCGGTCAGGAAACGATGACGATTCCGGCGAGTCTTTGGGCAACGTTCCCTGTCGTCGGTCCAATGCCGCATGCCATTCAAGAGATGTGGCATCGGATCTATCAAGAATGGCTTCCATCACATGGGTATGAGCCGTTACCTCATGCCGAACTCGAAGTCTATTCGGCTGGCGACCCGTCTGCATCTGACTATCAATCCGCCATCTGGATTCCGGTGCGTCCGCGAGACTAAGTTCTTTTCAACACTAAAAGACGAGATCTTCGGTGATCTCGTCTTTTCTTCGTTAGTCGTCAGGCATATTGCTGTTTGATCAATAACGTCTTGCCGCTGATTTCTTTCGGAATTTCCGGTACGGCGCGCATGACGACATTCAATTGTCCGTCGAACAGCCGATCGAGGACGAAGAACAGTTTTTTCTCGTGATCGACTTCAAAACATCGCTCATCCGGTACGTAGAGAAGAATAACCTCATCCTGCGTCTCTTGAATATATTGCACGCGTTCGATACAGTTCGGAAAAGCCCGAACGATTCCCGCCAGTTCGCCTTCAAAAACACGATGTCCGTTTCGTAACTGAATGAAGCTTCGCCCGCGTCCATCGATTGAAGCAATGATGGGTCCTTGATGACCGCACGGACACGTTTCTTGACTCATGGTCATACGATCGCCGACGCGATACCGGACAAGTGGCGTTCCATGCGTATCAAAACTGGTGACGAGAATTTCGCCATCCTCATCGCGTTCAATGATCCCCATCTCATAATGGAGATGTTTTTTTCCATACGGACATTCCGCGACGATCGGTGCTCCTTCGGAAGAAGCATACTGATCATAGATGGGGGCGTGAAAGACTTCCTCGACGAGCGCTCGTTCTTCTGCCGTCATCATCTCTGCCGTTGGAAAAATCGCTTTTGGTCGGAACGTACAGGTCATCCCATACTTCTTCGCATATCGTGCCACTTCAATCATTCCTGAAGGTAATCCGTCAATCGATTCTGGCTGAAACCGATTGAGTTGTTCGATGTATGCAGCAGCCGTTTTCGGATTGATGTTCTTGATCGAGAACAGCATCTGATTGATGACTTTGTTCATCCGCCAGTAGACCGGTGCCTTTTGTTGTGGTGAGGCGAGGACTTGACCCGTAAAACTGGCACGGCGCATCCCTTGGTCGACGCCGTGCGTCCATTTGAAGAAGTCAAGATGTGCCATCCGGATTTGCATGTCCTCTTTCGTGTAATGGACCTGAATCGATTTACCGGTCGTCCCGCCCGTTTTCCCGAGAATCGGCGCATGGACGCGCGCATGGACAGCTTCATTTTGTTGTCGTAGTGTTTCCTTCGTCAGAGGGGGAATTTGTTTTAGTTCATCCATCGATCGTAAGGGAAGGACTAATGCAATCGAGGAGAACAATGCCTCGTAATACGGACTATGCGTTTGACAGAAACGAAGGAAGTCGTTCAACCGCTGCAACTGTTCTGCTCGCACGTCATTCGGCTGTCCCAATTTCTGTTTCAGTTCCTGTAATCGTTGCTGGTAAGCTACACCGTATCGTTCGTGGAACAGGCGACGTCCTTGTAACGTCGTCAACATGTTTTGGATGAAAATCGGTGAGTGAAAGTAGATCGATTCTTTGAGCTGCATGATGTCACTCCTTCCATAGTTGAACCACCTTTTACTGATACTTTCATCTTATTTCCAGCCGTCGCCCACCTCAATTAGTTCTTCGTGAATAAACTTAGCTTTTCTTTTCATGGCGATTCACTTTCGTGAGATTCATTTCACTAAAATATTCTTCTGCGATTCTGAAATCACAATGTGAACCGATCAATCGAACCCATCAAAAAGACGAAAGACACAAAGTGCCTTCCGTCTTTTCTCTGTGTCTGATAGACGATTGAATCAAATTCAAGTCAGCGTCTTTTCAAGTAAACGACACCCATAGGTACGTAACTTGATGGCTTCAAGCACGAGCGACATCTGTTGTTCATCCAAACGTTCAATCAGCTCGATGATCGTAATCGTCGTTCGTCCATTGTACAACTGGACGATGAAGTGGATGATTGCTTCGACCGCCGGACTCGGACTCGGTTCTGCTAGAAACTCACGATCAAAAAACTCCCCGCTGTCCGGAAAGAAATAGTCTGAAAAACGTTCCAGTACGAGTGGCTGTCCTGTTGCAAGATACAACACGGAGACCATTGCAGCATCCTCTCGTTGTTTCGGTTTTAAACGTCGCCACAACAGATCGAATCGTCTCTCATGTCCCTCTTGCATGAATTGTATCGTCTGCATGGTTGAAGCCTCCTTTGTGTTCATCTTCCCGGTTGTTTCATTTCCATAGTTTTCTATTCCCTGTTTCGGTCAACTGAATCGTCTTATCAAAAGAGTCCTGCGATTGAAGCGACTCGATTGGGGGTACATTACAACAGATATAGGAGAGGAGTTTACATCCATGCCAACGCGTTTAGCCTTAGCCGGTGCCACTGGTTACATCGGTCACAATCTACTGAATGAATTAAAGAAAAAATATGACGTCATCGCCCTTTCACGAAATGGTGACGATAAGGACAATGAGGAACGCGTCGAGTGGCGATCGTGTGATCTCTTTTCCCTTGACGATACGATCGAGGGAATGAAAGGAGCGGACATCGCTGTCTACCTCGTTCACTCGATGATGCCGTCTGCCAAACTGACTCAAGGATCGTTTGAAAATATGGACTTACTGTTAGCCGATAATTTCGCCCGCGCCGCAAAAGAGAACGGCATCCGCCAAATCATCTATTTGAGTGGCATTATCCCCGAGGAAACAGCAAATTTATCGCGCCACTTAAAAAGCCGACTTGAGGTCGAACGTGTCCTCGGTGCATACGGAACTCCAGTAACGACGATTCGGGCAGCGTTGATCGTTGGTCCAAAAGGTTCTTCATTCCCAATCTTATCAAAACTTGTTAAACGACTTCCGATCATGGCATTGCCACGTTGGACGCGCAATAAGACGCATCCTGTTGCTTTACCCGACGTCATTCAAGCGCTCGGTGAAAGTGTCGACCGTGATGACGTCAAAGGGCAGGCAATCGATATCGGTGGACCGGAAGCGATGACCTATAAAGAGATGATTCTTAAAACGGCAGACATCATGGGAAAACGTCAACCGACGATCGACATCCCTTTGCTTACTGTTAAATTGTCTCGTCTATGGGTCACACTCGTATCTGGTGAGCCGAAGGAAACCGTTTATCCACTAGTCGAAAGCATGGTGCATGAGATGGTCGCGGATCCCGAAAAAATGGTTCCCGGCATTAGTGACGGTCGCATTACCTTTGAACAATCGGTCCGAGATGCATTAAAAGAAGAAGAGAATTCATCCGGATCTTCTTCCTCATCGACTTCTGCTAAAGAAGTCCTCGATGTCCGCTCGGTACAGCGTGTCTTACTACCGAAGGACCGGGATGCCGACTGGGCAGCAGATGATTATATGGACTGGTTGTCATCATTTGCGCGCCCCTTCCTATCATCATCCGTGAAGGGTCAGGTCGTCGGAATCCACATCCCGTTTTACGATCAACCGCTTCTTGAACTGACGAAGGAGCCGGTTCATGATCGTCAGATGGCGACGTACCGGATTACTGGCGGATTGTTTGCGAAAGTCGAGCAAGACAGCCGGGGCCGGATTGAATTTCGCCAGATTCCGGGGACACAGGAATGTATCATCGCCATTCATGAGTTCGTTCCTGCGTTGCCATGGGTACTCTATAAAGCGACTCAGGCAAATGTCCACCTACTCGTCATGTACCTCTTTAAATTACACTTGTTGCGTCGGGTTCACTCGACAGAACAAGAATCAACACGCGCGGACGAAATCGTTCCGTCGACTTAATCAACATGAGCGATCCTCTCCTTGCCGGGCGGATCGTTTTTTGTCGCTTTCAGAAGGATGACGAAACGGAAAAAATCGTGATACACTGAACGATGACTGAAAGAAAGGGGTTTCATTGCATGCGCTCATTTGAGGAACGATTAACGAACCAGCTTGAGGCGACCGCTTCACTCGCCACACTCATTCAACCTTCAACGGATCAACTCCGTTTAGATAAACTCGATAAATTCGCCATGAAACTCCTGAAACGGGAGTTCACGATTGCGTTCGCCGGTCATTTTTCTGCCGGTAAATCCAGTATGATCAATGCTTTGACAGGAGAATCCGTCTTACCGACGAGCCCGATTCCGACGAGCGCAAACATCGTGACGCTTCAGCAAGGTGACACGGATACAGCCATCGTCCATTTTCATGAACAGCCCTCCGTCCGGCTGACAGCAAAAGAACAAGACGAGCACCTTCAGACGCTTGGGAAAAGTGGTGATGTCCGGCAAATCGACTTGACGCATGCCGCTTCTCAGCTTCCGCCAGGCCTCGTCTTGATGGATACACCTGGTGTCGACTCGGTCGACGATGCCCACCGGGTGTCAACAGAGTCAGCGCTTCATTTGGCGGACATCCTGTTCTATGTCATGGACTATAATCATGTCCAATCCGAATTGAATTTCATGGTGACGGACGAACTGCAAGCAGCAGTTCCGGAGTTGTATCTGATCGTCAACCAAATCGATAAACATCGTGATGATGAACTATCCTTTGAGGCGTTCCGCCGCTCGGTCCATGCGTCCTTCGCGGAGCACGGTGTTGTGCCAAAAGGCATCTTCTTTACGAGTTTGCGTGATCCCGCTCATCCGGGAAACGACTTCCAAGAAGTCGAGCAATTGGTGAAACAAAGTATCCGCGACGCACAGCCTAAACTGCTGGCTTCCGCCGCTTTAACGCTCGAAACGTTGCACCAGGAGCATACCACATATCTGGACCGCCTTGTTTCAGAAGCCTTCGAGACGATGACGGAGCAACTGAGTGACGCGGAACGACATGAGCCGGCTACGATTGAGACTGAATTGACCCACGTCTCGCATCAGTTGGAAGCGCGTCAACCGGATCGGTGGGTGCAGACGTTTTCGCTTCACCGGGACCAGCTCTTGAAGAATGCAACGTTGATGCCGTTTGAGCTGCGCGAGAAAATGCGTCGTTTCCTTGAATCCCGGCAGCGTGATTTCAAGGTTGGATTATTCCGTAGCACAAAAAAGACGGAAGCGGCTCAAGCAGAGATTGCACAAGACGTCATGCGTGCCTATCAGACGGTCACGGCGTCTGAGATTTCGCTCCATTTACGTAACTTGATGAAACAGTCGTTACGGGATTTGGGTCTTTTGCAGGATACACATATCGTGACAATTGATCAGCTTTCACTCGACCCGCCGCTTTCCGTACTTGAAAGTGCCCTTCCGAGCGGTATAACGATCACCGGCGAATCGGTGCTCCAGTTTACGAATCGTGTCGCTGAACAAACGCAGGCTTGGTTCGTCAAAGAGACGAACGCATGGCGGGAACGCGTTCGTCAAGAGTTAACGGTGGCTTTCCCGAAAGAACAAGCCGAACTGTTGCAACAGCAAACGCTCCTGCAGCAAAAGTGGGATAGTGTTCAGACCTGGCAACAGGCTACCGCTGCTCTCGTACGCTATGAGAGTAGTGTCGTCAATCCGTCTGAAACGCAACTCGAACAAGCACGGACTCAAGTTACCGTTTGGAAAGAACAATTGGTGCAACAGGAAGCAGCGATCGTTTCCTTTACAGGTTTTAAGTCGGTGACAGAGACAGCTGCCTATGAAGTTGCGCCGACGATGACGGAGCACCAATCCGTCCGTTATGCACCAGAAGACGTAGCTCAAATTCGTCACCTCTTGAATGGGCTACAAGGATTTGAAGAAGCCGTTGCTTATTTAAATGACAAACTAGATCGACTGACACATCAGTCATTCACGATTGCCTTATTCGGTGCCTTCAGCGCTGGAAAATCTTCATTTTGTAATGCCTTGCTCGGAGATAAGGTACTTCCAGTCTCTCCGAATCCGACGACGGCGTCCATCAACCGAATTCATCCCGTTGATGACAACCACGCTCATGGCACGGCAGAGGTCACGTTCAAGTCGGAAGTTGCAATGGTAGAGGATTTAAATGAAGCGATGATGAACACGGTGACGTTTGAGTCAACCGAACAGGCATACGAAATACTGTTGCCACGTGCTACTACGTTGACGGATCCATTCCTTCGCGCATTCTTGAAGGGATTCCCTGACGTCCAAGCGTTCATCGGAACCGTCCAGACCGTTGACGAGGAAGCCTTTAGAGCCTATGTCGCAAAAGAAGAGCGAAGCTGTTTCGTCGATGTCATCGATTTCTACTATGATAGTCCGTTAACACGCCTCGGGGTCACGCTCGTCGATACACCAGGAGCCGATTCAATCAATGCCCGTCATACGGATGTTGCTTTTGATTACATCAAAAATGCCGATGCGATTTTGTTCGTCACCTACTTCAATCACGCCTTTGCTCGGGCGGATCGTGAATTTTTGATTCAACTCGGTCGTGTTAAAGACGCGTTCGAACTCGATAAGATGTTCTTCCTCGTTAACGCGATTGATCTCGCTGCCTCTGATAGCGAACGTCAAGATGTCCTGAACTATGTCGCAACGGAATTGCAACGCTTCGGGATTCACTCACCACGCCTTTACGGAGTCTCAAGTCTACAAGGGCTCGCTGAAAAACAACAAGGACTAACCGAAGCGACATCCGGTTTACCTGTATTCGAGGAAGCATTCCATCACTTCTTAGCAGAGGACTTGACCGGACTCGCTAAAGTTTCCTTATCGGAGCAGACGGAAAAGACCGTCCAGCGACTCGAACGGTTCATTGTTGCAACTGAAGCGAACCTCTTACGAAAAGAAGAACGTTTGACCGAACTGTCTGCCTTAGAACAACAAGTGACGGACCGATTCCAAGAGAATCGCGCCGCTTTGATTGAACCTGCACTGAAAGCGGAAATCCATGAACTGTTACACCATGTCGTACAGCGCATTTACTACCGTTTCCCTGATTTCTTTAAAGAAGCTTACAATCCCGTCCGCTTTGCTCAATCAGCCAAAGCATCAGCACTGCAAGATGCGTTGACAGAACTGTTGACGTTCCTTCGGTTCGATTTTGAGCAGGAACTACGGGTCACACATTTCCGTGTTGATCAATGGCTTGAAGCAGCGTTGATCCGTCGACAGCAAGAAGAGCAACAACTCCTTGAACAATGGAACGAGTCGTTCCAGCTCGCACCTGTTACGGTATCTCGATTGGACGAGATGACCTTCGATGGTCCCTTCCAGGATGCGACACCTTACGTCAGCGTAAAACGCCACTTCCGGAATGCAAAAGCCTTTTTCGAGAAAAACGAGAAGGAACAGTTGAAAGAAGAACTTGCGACGTTAACGAAACAGGATGCACTCACATATACCGCCGTTCAAGAAGAACGATTGCTTGCAGTCGCAACGGCACATCTAAATGTTTCCTTGACGTCTCTTTCAGAGAATCTGTTACGCCAAGCACTTGAACAACTCGAGAGTGAACGTGCGACGTTACAGGAACAAGAGACGCTGACGCCTTATAAACAAGCAGCCAATCAAATCCGTCGTCTGACACAGCACGTCACATCATCTTAAATGATCTAATCAATAAAGGGGCTGACTCAAAAGTCAGTCTCTACAAAGATGAGGGTGGCAGAATGATGATCTGCCATCCTTATCTCGTAACAAAAAGAATGACGCGTCACACGCCACTCCTACAGGAACAAGCGCATTTATGCGCTGTCAGAGACGAACAAGACCCGCTTTCCTGCTTCAACGAATCAGGAAAGCGGGCTTGTGTCTCGCCTGAGGAAAGGGCGTGAAAAGACGCGTCATTCTTTTTTAAGTCAGCCTCTTTATGCTGTATTTTTCATCACCGAGCGGGAGTCGGCCAGTACGATTGAAAATAGTGGACGATGTAGTGGTGCACATGCCGGACGACTGGCCTTATTTCGGTCCCTGCTAGCCGGTTCAAGGATACATCCCATAACATCGGCGGATCGAACGGGATAATCTTGATATCATCGGCATGGTGAAACCGGAGAATCGGTTCCGGTAAGATCGAGATGACGTCAAGTTCCTGCACCATCCCGATCAATAAGTCCCAAGCCCCCGACATAAAGAAAATATTCGGTTCTTGCTGCACCTTACGAAACTCCGACAGGATCTGATGATGCAACATGAAACGATCGTTCAGGATGACGAGTGGTTCATCACCGATATCACGATAGGACAATGCCTCTTTTGCTTGAAAGGGATGATTGGGACGGACCGCGACGACGACCTCGTCTTCAATCAGGCGAAAGCGTTCAATCCCGTAAGATTCGCCGGGTTCAATCAATATCGCCAAGTCCAACTCTTCGAGTAACAGTCGCCGTTTCAGCTCAAATGCCCCTTCTTCGATGATTTCTAGCTCGATTCCGGGATGTTCCGCCATGAACTTCGGAATGAGTTGCGAAAATAAAACTGGTAAGATGACCGGTGGGATCCCAAGTCGGACTTTTCCTCGGACGACGCTCGATCGTTCGCGGAGATGCCCCATCAATTCGTGATGTCGGGATAAGACATCTTTCGCGTCCTCATACAATTGTCGACCGGTTTCCGATAATCCTGTTAACCGTCCATTTTTACGAATGAACAGTTCCACTTGTTCGATCTGTTCGAAATCCCGAATCATTTGGCTAAGCGCCGGTTGGGAGATTGATAACTGTTTTGAGGCACGCGTTAAATTGTATCCTTGCTCGACGATCGTCGTAAAAAAGAGTAACTGTCGAATATCCATCTACATTTCTCCTTACTCATCAAACCAGCGATTTTTTTTGAAAAACAAAACCATTCCTAGTGCGAGCAGTGCCATTGCTCCTAACGTCACGAAATAACCATACCGGGTCGTTAGTTCTGGCATATGTGCGAAGTTCATGCCGTATATTGCAGCAATGAACGTCAAGGGCATGAAAATCGTCGTAAATAGTGGAAACAATCTTCAACCGCCAGCGGATGGAAATCAAAAACCTCAATCAATTTTTGCTTCTCTGCGTCTGTCGGTTGATTAAAATCAACGAAGAACCATTTGATGCCCGACTCCTGTGTTCGAACTATATCATTGGTCAAAATGATCGCATCGTTCGCGTCAATCAATATACAACGAATCAACTTTCTCTTCCCCTTTTTCTATGTAAGCGTACTACATTATTTCGAATGCAACAAAAAAAGGATTCCAGAAACGAAATCCTTTTTCTTATAGCGTATCAACCATGTTCAATATAAAAACCGCTCCAGTAAACTTGACGATACGTAAACTCTTTACCGCTTTTCGTCGTCACAAGCATCTCATCTTCTGCCATGACAGCGATTTTAACCGGCACTTCCCCATGATCCGTCAGATAGTTCAGAATCTCGAGATGACGATTCAGCCACAGGCGACGGCGGAACCAACGAAAACGACTAAATGCTGCACTAAAATGGAGTAAGGCGAGCGCTAGGATGATCAAGGCAAACGGAAGTGGAATATCGAACAGGGCAATCAAATAGACATCTGCGATGAGCAGGGATAACGAGAGACCCATTTCCGTCATCTCCATGAAAGATGCTTTATAGGTCGCAAAGTACGTCATCACGCGAAACAGGAAGATAATCGTGAAGTATGGTACGAAATACATTTGAAACACATGGTCCGTGCCGCTGTTAACGAACATGAACAGTGGCAGGAAGAATAGCAATTTCCAGATTAGGATGGCGGAATAAAATAAAGTATGATCCGTGTAGCGTTTGCGTACGATGGCTTGACTCATATTCATTGCCTTCCCCTCCTTCATGATGGACCGTTTCAAAGTCGATGATGACAGGACATGATGCCTATAAGGGTATGTTTCCGAATTCAACTGTTTCTAATCATCTAAATCACAGTTTATAGAAACTGTATATTTAGTATACGTCACGATCCGTTGAATGGTTCGCTTTCCCCATCATTTCCCATCATTCGATGTGCCCCCTTCTTCGAACCTGCTCTTGCTAGTCGCCCGGACCTTCTACTGCTACAATATAAGATATTCCAATTGAACAGAATCGAGTTGAATTTTTCATGTACACCCATATCATCATCGGTGCCGGAATCCTTGGTGCCTCGACAGCCTATCATTTATCGAAGGCTGGTGAACGTGTCTTACTCGTCGACCGAAAAGAACCCGGTCGCGCTTCACATGCGGCAGCGGGCATCATCTGTCCATGGATGACACAACGACGCAATCAGGCATGGTACAAATTAGCGAATAACGGCGCGCATTACTATAAGACATTGATTCCTGAACTGGAAGCACTCGGTGAAACAAGTACAGGCTATCAACAGGTCGGAACGATCGCCTTACACGAAACATCCAAAATCGAGAAGATGGAGACGATTGCGCATAATCGGTTCCCGAAAGCTCCTGCCATCGAACGCATCGAGCGGCTCGATCAAGAGCGCGTCAAATCGCTCTTCCCGCTCGTCGAACAGATCGAAGATGCTTTATTCGTTTCTGGCGGTGCCCGTGTCGATGGACGTGCCTTATGTGCCGCTATGATCCGTGGGGCTGTCGAACATGGTGCGACCGTACTGGAAGGAGATGCTTCTCTTCTCCTAGACAAAGGAACCGTCACCGGAATTACGATCGATGATGAATCGTATTCGGCAGAACACTTCATTTTAACGGCGGGCGTCTGGTTGAACGACCTCCTTCGTCCGCTTAATCTTAAAATTGATTTGCATCCGGAGAAGGGACAAATCCTTCAACTCGACTTGACCGATTCAACGTCAACGGACTGGCCCGTCATCATGGGTCAGCGCGGGTTGTACCTGGTCTCGATCCATGAAGGGAAACTGATCGTCGGTTCAACGCATGAAAAACAGACCGACTATGATTTGAAACCGACCGTCAAGGGCATGCATGCCTTATTGAACCGAGCCCTGCCTGTCTTACCAAGTCTCGAAGAGACGACGATTGATGAACTGCGTATCGGCTTACGTCCCTATACGAAAAATTCGTTACCTGTGATCGGTCCTCTTCGGGATCATCCAAACGTGTTTTTAGCGAACGGACTCGGTGCATCCGGTTTGACGATCGGACCGTATCTCGGTAGCCAACTAGCGAAACTTGCGTGTCACCAAACGCCTGATATTGAATGGACGACGTATGAACCGACTTACGTATCACTCGAATCCTGACTACATTTCGTTGAAAGGAAGTACACCATTGTCTAAGAAACCTGTCGTTTCTCTTGATTTATTCAACGCTTTAGATTTACGTGTCGGTACGATCCTTTCCATCACAGACTTCGCAGACGGAACGGTTCAGTTTGAACTTCAATTCGATGGATTCACGCGTCATTTTTCACTCATGTGGGACTCTCTTCGCCCAGATGTCCATGAATTGCTTGGAAAACAAGCAATCGCCGTGTTAAATATACCCGGTCGTATCCCTGAAGAATCCGGTCGGTTGCTTGAGATCGGGCGAGCAGAACAATGGATGCCGATTCTCGCCGTACCGGAACACCCGATTCCGGAAGGGGCTCGTGTCGAGTAATATCAATCTTATTTATAAAAAACACTCCCGTATGCCACTTCTAAATGGAAGCTTACATACGGGAGTGTTTTGCTTAGCAAAGCATCCGCCTATTACATTTTTTCTAGATAGTGTACGCTAAATCGTTCATCGGCATCCATCCAGCAGTTGACCGGATGGAACCCACTTTGACGGGCAAGTGTCTCAAACTCTTCTTTACTATATTTATAGGAGTTTTCCGTATGAATCGTTTCTCCTTGTTTAAATGGAACAGTCACGTCGCCCACTTGGACGAGCTGATCCAACTGACTCCGAAGATGCATCTCAATGCGTCCTTTTTCCTCATTATAAAACGCATCGTGTTCAAAACGGGTGATATCGAACGTTCCATCGAGCATCTGGTTCAGATGCGTCAACATATTCAAGTTGAACGCTGCCGTGACACCTGCTGCATCGTTATAGGCACGTTCAAGGACATCGGTCGACTTTTTCAGATCGACGCCAATCAAAAACCCGTCGCCGGTCTCTAGAATCCGCGAAGAATGACGTAAGAAACGCATCGCTTCCTCCGGTTCAAAGTTCCCGATCGTCGAACCCGGGAAAAAGATGACCCGTTTTTGCGCTTCTTCGACCGGTAAAGAAATCGATTGCGAGTAATCCCCACAAACCGCTTTGATATGGAGCGCCGGATACCGTTCAGAGAGTTGGCGCGCGGACTCCATTAAAAAGTCTTTCGAAATATCGATTGGCATATAGGTATCTAGATGTGTGAACGTCTCAAGCAACATCTGGATTTTACGGCTGCTCCCGCTACCATATTCGATTAGCGTATGCACATCGCCAATACTGCGGGCAATTTCAGCCCGGTGATTTTCCAAAATGGCGAGTTCCGTCCGCGTCGGATAGTATTCCGGTTGTTGCGTGATCTGTTCGAACAACTGGGATCCGATGTGATCATAAAAATATTTCGCCGGTAAGACTTTCTGCTCTTGCATCAGACCGTCGATGACCTCTAAGCGCATGTTTTGTTGCGGCGTATATAAATCGTAACCGATCACTGTCTCACGCATCACATGTCACCTGCCAATCGGAAGCCGCCGAATAACCAGCGTTTATCAGGTGGGAAGAAGTTCCGATACGTCTCGCGAATATGATCGTCCGGCGTCACGCAAGCACCGCCACGTAACACCATCTGATTACACATGAACTTCGCGTTGTATTCGCCGAGTGCCCCCTCAAGCGGTTTACTACCGGGGTACGAACTATACGGACTAGACGTCCATTCCCAGACGTTTCCGAACATACTTGCAAGCGTCGTCTCCGATGCTTCGACTGCAACAGGATGGAACGTACCGCTTCCCATCATATTTCGCTTCGTTACGGAATCGACTTGGCGAGAAGCCCATTCCCATTCCGCTTCTGTCGGCAATCGTTTTCCTTTGTAACGACTATACGCATCCGCCTCATAAAAGCTGACATGACAGACCGGTTCGTCCAGTCGAAGGGGTTCGACACCATTCATCGTAAAGATCGTCCACTCCCCCGCGTCATCCTTCATCCAATATAATGGCGCTTTCCAGCCTTCCTTTTGGACAGTCGCGTAGCCATCCGACAACCAATACTCCGATTTTTCATAGCCCCCTGCTTCAATGAACGCCAAATATTCCCCGTTCGTGACAGGACGCGTCGCTAGTTCAAATGGATGAAGCCATGTTTTGTGTCGTGGACTTTCGTTATCAAACGCAAAACCGGCGCCCGTATGCCCAATCTCGACGAGCCCTTCCTCGAACTGGATAAAGGATGGTTCTTTCATCGCTTGTTCCGATGACGTTGCCGTCGCCTTAGATTGATAAGCAGGTAAGAGCGGGTTCGTAAAAAAGTTATATTTTACGTCCATCAAGATCAATTCCTGATGCTGTTGCTCATGTTGAAGTCCCATTTCAACTAACGCTTCCACTTTCCGCTGGTCTTCCGGATTCCGTTCTGCTTTCAAGAACTCGACCATTTGTCCATCGACATATGCCCGGTACGCAATGATATCCTCGACCGTCGGCCGTGATAACATACCCCGTTGCTGCCGGGGTTGATAGGGACCGATCGAGTTGTAGTAAGAATTGAATAGGTAATTGTATTTCGGATGGAAGACTTGATAGCCCTCATGATATTCTTGTAAAATCATCCGTTCAAAAAACCAGGTCGTATGGGCGATGTGCCATTTGGGTGGACTCACGTCCGAACTGGCTTGAATGACAAAATCCTCTGCTTCGAGCGGTTCAATCAAGGCAATTGTTTGATTCCGAACGGTGGCGAATTTTTCGATTAAGTACGATGTCGTTTCAAATAGCATGTCAATCACTCCCTATCCAAAATATTCCGAATTTTTGGTCCATAAGGTATCTACCCTTTTGATGGAAGAATTATGCTGATGAAATAAAAAAATCCGCTCCGTTAAGAGCGGACCCGACTGTTTTAAAATACTTTATCACCGTTAAAGATCGAGTTCTTGACGACGACGTAGTCGACCGTCCGAATCGCCTGAAGTTTGTTTCCACCCGCATAGGAGATGGCAGACTGTAAATCCTGCTCCATCTCGATCAACGTATCAGTAAGACTTCCTTTATGTTCGACGAACATCTTCTTGCCTTCGACGTTCTTGCGTTCCCCTTTTTGGAACTCAGATGCCGAGCCGAAATATTCCTTGACGAGCACCCCATCCACTTCATGTGTCTCACCAGGAGATTCCTCATGTCCTGCGAAGAGTGAACCGATCATGACCATCGAAGCACCGAAACGGACGGACTTCGCAATATCTCCGTGCGTCCGAATCCCGCCGTCAGCAATGATCGGTTTGCTCGCCGCTTTCGCACACCAGCGCAGTGCTGCGAGTTGCCAACCACCCGTACCGAATCCTGTCTTAATCTTCGTGATACACACTTTCCCCGGTCCGATACCAACCTTCGTTGCATCTGCTCCCGCGTTTTCGAGTTCACGCACCGCTTCCGGTGTCCCGACGTTCCCCGCGATGACGAAACTTGCTGGTAAAAGTGACTTGATGTGACGGATCATCTGAATGACGGCTTCCGAATGACCGTGTGCGATATCAATCGTGATGTATTCCGGAGTCAGCCCCTCTGCCGCGAACTGTTCGATCAGCTGATATTCTTCTTCCTTGACGCCGACACTGATTGAAGCGAACAGTTGACGTTCTTGCATCTTGCGCACGAACGCCAGACGACGTGCTGGTTCAAATCGATGCATGATATAGAAATAATCGTTTTCTGCTAAGAACAACGCAATCGATTCATCAATGATCGTTTGCATGTTCGCCGGTACGACTGGAAGTTTAAAACGACGCCCTCCGAATTCAACCGACGTATCGCATTCTGATCGGCTACCGACAATTGATTTTGCCGGAATTAATTGAATATCTTCATAATCGAATACTACATCCATGAATAACACCTCTAATTACGAATATTTTTAAATATAATAGCGATAATCATTCGCCCCTTGACTACTATAACGAACTGCATTTACGCTGTCAAAGAAATTTTCGTATTTCCAAGGTTTTTCACGCACTTTTATAGTTCAAGATAAAATAATGTTCGGTTTTTACTGATTTTGTTGTTTCAAATCAGTTAACCAATGCTCTTCCCATTCGAAATAGCTCGTTGCCTCTGATTCCTCGAACACTTGATCGGGATAAGGGAGGGCGAGAGGCGGACGATTCTGTTTCGGAAAATAAGCCAGTTGTTTCGATTCCCCATCAATCGCTTCGAGCGTTCCCCCGACTACCTCACATTCAAATAACGTCGCCGCGTATTCAACTTCGTTTCCGTCGGGATAGGTCAAACGAAACGCCTCTCCACCGAATACCGCAATCAGGCGGATTGGTCGGACGAAGAGGCCCGTTTCTTCATACACTTCGCGAATGACCGCTTGCGCAGGAGATTCTCCTAGTTCAATCGCCCCGGCTGGTAAACTCCAAAACGGTCCCCCCGGATCTTGGAAGAGGATGTGACCCGTTTCGTTTCGAATGATTGCCGCGACGCATGGTGTGAAGAGACGTTGCGTCCCGACTGCTCGACGCAGATTGGCATAATAATCAGAGATTGGCATGACGTGACACCTTTCTGTCTTCTTTTAATAGGGCAAACAAAATAAAATCTTCCCAGGCACCATTGATGAAAAGATTTTCTTTCGCAATCCCTTCTTGACGAAAGCCGACTTTTTCAAGAACACGGATCGATCCGATGTTCGCCGGCATGACTTCTGCACGGATACGATGGAACTGTTGAACATCAAATAGATGGTCAACGAACAACCCGACCGCTTCGGCCATATACCCTTTTCCACCATAAGCGGCATCTAACTGATAACCGATCATACATGTCTCGGCTGGTCCACGATGAACAAACATCGCCGAAACGTCTCCGATCAACTGATCGGTCTCTGATAAAAAAACACCGTAGACATAATACGCATCGTTTTGCATCAATGCAAGGTGCCGCCGGATCCTGTCTTGTTGACCTTCTATTGTATATTGCTCCGGCGCCGGTTTGATCGGCATCCAGTACTCAAATAATTCGCGATTACGGCGGTTGACATCAAGAATCGCTTCGGCATCGTCTAACGTGTAGGGTCGAATGTAAACTGAGCTCATTTCATCGTCCTCCAACTCTCTAAATCTTTATTTCAAGAAGTTTGTGTGTTTCATTATCTTTTTAGCGGGAAACAATATAGTAGTTTATTACAATACAGTGACAGCAGATTACAGAAAAATGCTGTTGAAAAGGAGTGACCTATGTACTCAGACATGGATTTACTTGATCAAATCAAATTGCGCGATCCGCAAGCATTGGAACGTTTATATGATCGATACGAAAAGACACTCTTTTTATTATTCCGTCGGACGCAGGCTTCGGAAGCCCTCGTTCAATCCGCTTTAACCCAGTTGTTTCGGACCGTTTGGGAGCAGCCGGCACTTCATCCGAATTTTCAAGGTTTCATCCTGCAGGCAGTGCGTCAGTTGATGCAACATAAAGAACGAGTCCCAACAAGGTAAATCGTCCAACTATTCCTTTCGACACCTGCCTGTTCATCCCTCTTCCAAGTTAAAACATTCAAAGGAGAACAGCTTCGTTTGTTCTTTTTTTGTTTTGTCCTTTCTTTTTCAATCCGGGCATGCTATATTATTAAGTAATTATTGTTGTTCGGTGGAGATACGAAGTGTTTCACTTTATATTCGATGAAATTGATCACGGTAGTAATAATCAGTGTGCCAGTCACACGCAGGAGGCAATACACATGGAACAAGGTAAAGTAAAATGGTTTAACGCAGAAAAAGGATTCGGCTTCATCGAGCGCGAAAGCGGAGACGACGTATTCGTACACTTCTCAGCAATCCAATCTGAAGGTTTCAAATCACTTGACGAAGGTCAAGAGGTTTCTTTCGAAGTTGAAGAAGGTCAACGCGGACCACAAGCAACTAACGTTGTAAAACTTTAATTTCGTTTAGACCCTGCTCCGGCAGGGTCTTTTTTTATGTCCAAATATGCTACACTGACGATTCATGAAGAAAGGAGTTTTGAAATGACACTCGAAGAAACGATGCACCAGCTTCAAGAGGCCATACTACAAGGGGAGTTGACACGAGTCGCCACTTTCTTGTCACCGGAATTCACATTCATCGACGCCTTGGGTCGGTCGTTTGACGCCGAGACGTACCTCGATCATTACGTCGATCCAGAAAATATCCGTTGGTTATCACGCACCGATGACTTCTCATACATCGACCACTTCGAAGGTACAGCGATTCAGTACAGTTTGACAGAGGATCGCTTTGAATATGGTACGACGCAGTACGTCGGTCGTTTCCGTGTCATATCGGTCTATCGTTCGACTAGCGCTGGCTGGAAATGGCACTTTGGTCAATTGACATCTCTTGATCCGTCATAACGGATTCAGGGATGTTTTTTATTTTTCATTTTTCCATTCATCAACAGTTGGAATTGCTTCTCTTTTTTCATTCCGTTACACTGAATGGGTACATATTTTCTGAAAATTCAAGAAGGAGTGTTCATCATGACGGTCTATAACTTTTCAGCCGGTCCGGCAGTCCTTCCCGCCTCGGTCTTGCTGAAAGCTCAATCTGAACTACTGGCATACGAAGACTCCGGACAGTCTGTCCTCGAAATGAGTCATCGTTCGCCGATCTTTGAGTCGATTCGTGACGCCGCTGAGCAATCCATTCGAAGATTAATGTCGATTCCAGATAGCTACTCGGTACTCTTTCTCCAAGGAGGCGCAAGTCTGCAGTTCTCGATGTTACCTCAGAATCTAGCGACGCAGACGGGACGGGTTGATTTTATCGATACCGGCGGCTGGTCGAAGAAAGCCGTCGCTGATGCGAAACAGTATGCGACGGTCGACGTCCTTGCCTCTTCCGCCGATCAAGGCTATCGCTTCATTCCGGACGGTCCCTTTTCATCATCTGCTGATTATTTGCACATCACATGGAACAATACGTTGGAGGGTACGACATTCCCTACCGTACCACGTGTCGGGGTACCACTCGTCGCCGACATTTCTTCTTCAATCCTGTCGGAACCGATGACTGTTGAAGATTTTGACGTGTTGTATGCAGGTGCGCAAAAAAATCTCGGCGTCGCCGGTATGACAGTCGTCATCATCAAGAATGATCTGCTTGATCGTGTACCTGATACGATCGGTGCATACTTACGGTATGACATCCATGCGAAACACCGGTCGCTGTATAATACACCGCCAACCTTCAGTCTTTATATGACGAAACTGGTCCTTGAATGGATCGAACAGACGGGTCTTGAAACGATCACGAAACGAAATGCGGCACAAGCCACCTTATTATATGAAGCAATCGATCAATCGACTGTTTTTCATAACGCCGTCGCCGTCCGAGATCGGAGTCGGATGAATATCCCGTTCTCGACAGGATCTGAGGCGGAAGACACCGTCTTCTTAGCATTCGCCGAACGTCACGACCTCATTAACCTTGCCGGACACCGCTCAATTGGCGGGATGCGTGCGAGTCTCTATAACGCCATGCCGACTGAAGGGGTCGAAGCACTGATCGACATCCTGCACCGTTTTGAACAGGGGGAACGTTAAATGTATCAAGTCCAATTATGGAACGACTTATCAGATAAAGGATTAAAACGATTTACGGAAGACTATCACGTTCAGCGCGAGGCAGATCATCCAGATGCTTTTCTCGTCCGCAGCAAGGATTTACACGATATGCGTTTTCCGGACAGTCTCAAAGCTGTCGCCCGCGCTGGTGTCGGTGTCAATACGATTCCACTCGATCAACTCGCCAACCGTGGCATTCCGGTCTTTTCGACGCCCGGTGCCAACGCCAACGCCGTCAAGGAACTGGTCATCGGGAGCTTATTCCTGACGGCGCGCAAGCTTGTTCCAAGTCTGCTTTGGACGAGTAATTTACGCGGTCCGGATATCCCCGAACGAATCGAAGCGAATAAAAAACAGTTCGTCGGTACCGAATTGCTTGGAAAACGGATCGGTATCGTCGGGCTTGGGGCAATCGGTGCAAGCTTAGCCAATACCCTTCACGAACTCGGAATGACCGTTACAGGGTACGACCCGCACATGTCCGTCGAATCGGCATGGCGCGTCTCGAATCAGATTCACCGGGCGACACAACTCGAAGAATTGCTCGCGACAAGTGACTATATTACATTACACCTGCCGCTCGTCGACGCGACGACCGGTTTGCTGGATGCTGCGCTCCTCTCGAAGATGAAACACGGTGCGACGCTTTTGAACTTCTCACGCGGAGAGCTCGTCGATGAACAGGCACTTGCCGATGTCCTACGTTCGGGTCGCCTTGCTAATTACGTAACGGATTTTCCGAATGCGTTCATCTTGTCACTTCCACGGGTCATCCCGTTACCACACATCGGTGCTTCGACGAGTGAAGCTGAGGAAAACTGCGCCATCATGGCTGTCGATCAATTACGTCTGTTCCTTGAAACAGGAAACATCCGCAATGCCGTCAATTTCCCGGCAGTCGAGTTACCCTTCACTGGAAAACGGCGGATTACGATTGCCCACCATAACATTCCGAACATGGTCGGGCAAATCGCTTCCGTGTTAGCGCAAGAGTCAATCAATATCGCAAACATGATCAACGGAAGTAAAGATGCAATCGCCTACACGATCATCGATATCGACAATCACGCGGATGAGACCATTTCACTGGATCGACTGAATCAGATTCCCGGTGTCTTAAAAACACGCCTACTTTAAAAGGAGTGAACCCCATGCCAACGTTCGAGCCCTTCGCGGCGTTACGTCCAGAACCAAAATATGCAGCAGACTTTTCCGCCTTACCTTATGATGTCTATTCTCGTGAAGAAGCACGCACCGAAATCCGGCGGCACCCGCTGTCTTTTTTGCGCATTGACAAGGCGGAAGCAACACTCCCTTCTTTGATCGCCGATGATGACGCACGCGTCTATCAACAAGCGAAACTTGCTTTTGAAGAGAGCCAGGCAAACGGTATCCTACAGCTGGATACGGACGAGACGTATTACATCTATCAATTGTCAGATGGGACACATACGCAATCCGGTTTCGTTGGTTGTGTTGCCGTCAGTGATTACGAGATGAACCATATCCGGAAACATGAATTCACCCGCCCTGACAAAGAGCGTGATCGCATCCGTCATGTCGAACAGTTAGAAGCTCACACCGGACCGATTTTACTTGCCCATCAAACGGATGCCCAGCTGCAAGAAACCGTGACGGTGATAACTGCCGGTGATCCTCTGTATGATTTTACTGTCGATGGAATCACGCACCGCATTTTCAAAGTCGTCGATCGCCAACATCTGCTGACGATCGGGAGCCAGTTCGCACGTCACGACGCCCTTTATATCGCCGATGGTCACCATCGCGCCGCAGCTGCAGCCATCGCTGCCAGTCGGACGGATCAGGAAGAGGCACAACGTTTTCTCGGTGTCTCGTTCCCGCAGGACGAATTACGTATCCTCGGATACCATCGTGTCGTCGAAGACCTATATGGTCAATCCGTCGTTGATTTCCTCGAACGCCTAGCGCATCGGTTTACGATTACGAAAGGACGTGCCGAGCAGACAGAGAAGCATCAAATCGAGATGTATCTCAATCGACAGTGGTATACGCTGACCTTTGTTTCTGAACGAACAGGAACGAAGGCAAACCTAGACGTCTCGATTCTTCAGGAAGAGCTACTGACGCCGTTACTCGGTATTGAAGATCCTCGGACGGACGCCCGCATCCAGTTCGTCGGTGGTCATAAGGGACATGCCGGTCTCGAACAAATCGTCGACGCAGGACACGCCGCTGTCGCCTTCCACTTGCACCCGACATCGATCGAAGACTTGATGGCGGTTGCGGATGCTGGTGAAGTGATGCCGCCCAAATCGACTTGGTTCGAACCGAAACTTCGAAGCGGGTTATTGATCCATCCGTTTCATACCTAAAGCCATATGTAACAAACAGACAAGTCGTGGACGAGAGCATGTTCACGACTTGTCTGTTTGTAGTGAGGTTTTCTTATACCCGTTTTAATAGAACAGTCGACAAAGACGGTATGCGAACAGTTCCCGATAATGTTTCTTCATCGCCTAAAAGATTCTCGAAACCACCTTCTAATGACAACGATTGTGTTCCGTCACTTACATTGACTGCGAGTAGATAGACTCGATCGCCCTGACGTCGCTCGACGACTAGGAGTTGTTTCGTTTCATCCGCCAACTGAACATGATACGTTCCGTCATTTGCTAAACCCGGATGCTCTTTTCGAAGTGAGATCAAACGGGCAACATAATCAAACAGTTCACGATCCTGCTTCGTCTCATCCCACTCCATACAAGCACGGTTGGCAGGGTCTTGTCCTCCGGTCATCCCGATCTCATCACCATAGTAAATGACGGGTGTTCCCGGGAACGTCAACAACGTAAAGAAGAGCAACTTCATCCGATCGGTATTCCCTTTCGCTCGTGTCAAAGCACGCGGCGTATCGTGAGAGCCGATTAAATTAAACATCACTTCATTGACATTTTGAGAATGCCAGTTCAGATTCCGGCTGACCGCGTTCGAGAAATCACGGACCGACGTCTCGCCTGTTGCAAAACAGGTCAGGAAACTTTCTGTCAGACCATAGTTCATGACGGCGTCGAATTGATCGCCGAGTAACCACGGTTGTGAATCCGTCCAGCATTCGCCGACGATATAACATGTACCGTTTGCGGCACGCACTTCCTTTCGAAACTCTCGCCAAAACGCATGATCGACTTCACTTGCGACATCAAGTCGCCAGCCATCGATTCCGAATTCCTCAACCCAGTAACGACCGACATGCAGCAAGTACTTTTTCACGTCCGGATGAGCGGTATTTAATTTCGGCATGTTCCGTTCGAACGCAAATACTTCATAATTTGGGACCGACGGATCAACCGGGAAGGAATCAATCGTGAACCAGTCTGCATACTGCGAATCCTGTCCCTTTTCTAAGACATCCTGAAAAGCGGGATGATCTTCACTGATGTGATTGAACACGGCATCGAGCAGGAGACGTATTCCATTTTGATGAAGCACTTCAATCATTCTCCGAAACGTCTTTTCATCACCAAAAGCCGGATCTAGTTTTAAATAATCCAGGGTATCATACTTGTGATTCGACGGAGCATCGAAGACCGGACAAAAATAGACACCTGTGACGCCCAGTCGTTTCAGATAATCGACATGATTAATGACTCCTTGAAAATCCCCACCAAAGAAGTTCTGAAAAGCCGGCGCTTCACTCCCCCACGCCTTCGTTCCTGCAGGATCGTTCGTCGGGTCGCCATTGGCAAAACGTTCCGGGAAAATTTGATACCAGACCGTATCCTTTACCCAGTCCGGTGTATCGAAGACATCCGTCGCATGGACGTACGGTACTGAAAAGTAGTATCCCGGGTGATCGAGTGGGGCTTCGTCATACCAGCCACGTTCGGTTAAAACGGCTGTTGAGTCCCCATGGACCTCAAACCCATACCGGACCCGTTTTCGCTCGGGTTGAATCGCGACGAACCAGTAATCATAGGTAGCATCACTTCCGTTATGATGCATCGGCGTCCGCCGTACCTTCCACGATTTCTCTTTATCCGGATCAAAATTCCAGTCACGGTCCTCTTCCTTTTCTGCTTCCCATTCGTAAGGATCCCCATGAATCAATTCAACTTCTTTAATATCGTCTTTGGCCGTCATAAGACGGACGTGGACGGTTTCTGCATCGTATGCATATACGAATGGCGATAACGCTCGATGAACCGCACCTGCCTTATTCAAATCGTTTCACTCTCCCTTAGATTGTTGTATATCTATTCCGTAAGGTTCCTCTCTTTTTCTTCCCTTAAACGTTTCGACCGAAAATCACCAGTTCCTCGACTTTTTAGTTCAGTCTGTCAGGTAGTTTAAGGTATACTGATAACGCATAGGAAATCATGAATTTCTGACATTACGGAAAGAGAGTGGATACGAAATGGGTCGTAAATGGAATAACATCAAGGAAAAAAAGGCATCGAAAGACAAGAACACGAGCCGGATTTATGCGAAGTTCGGTCGTGAGATTTATGTAGCGGCAAAACAAGGTGAACCGGATCCGGAATCGAACCAAGCACTGAAGGTCGTGTTAGAACGGGCTAAAACATATAACGTTCCCCGTGCGATCGTCGATCGTGCGATTGAAAAAGCGAAAGGTGGCGCAGAAGAAAACTATGATGTGCTGCGTTATGAAGGATTCGGACCGAGCGGTTCGATGGTCATCGTCGAGACGTTAACGAACAACGTCAACCGGACAGCTTCTGACGTCCGGGCTGCGTTCGGTAAAAACGGTGGGAACATGGGCGTTAGTGGATCCGTCGCTTATATGTTCGATGCGACGGCTATCTTTGCTTTCGAGGGCAAATCAGCAGATGACGTCCTCGAGTTGATGATGGAGGCTGATCTCGATGTCCGTGACATCCTCGAAGAAGACGAGTCCGTCATCATTTATGCCGAACCGGAACAGTTCCATGCTGTGCAAGAAGCGTTAAAAGCTGCCGGTATTACGGAATTTTCGCTTGCTGAGCTCGTCATGCTGGCACAGAACGAAGTGGCATTGTCTGAGGACGACGTCGCGCAATTCGAGAAGATGATTGACGCGCTTGAAGACTTGGAAGATGTACAGCAGGTTTATCACAACGTTGAATTATAAACAACTACAAAAGGGACGGATGGTTACGACCATCCGTCCCTTTTTGTCTTTCATTCTGCATCGGTTAACGCCCCAAAAGGTCACGCACCGTCTGTAACTAGCATACGATATGAAACGCGTTTCATAACAAGCACAAAAAAAGATTCATTTCGAATGTTTGATTCTTCAATTTAATGGGAATAGTAATATTCGGTGCTTCATTATAAGTACTTTAGTTTTAAGATACAAAGGGAGGGATGAACGATGACATATTCTTTAATCGAAACATTTAAACACATCGTCAGCGAGGCGACACGGTTCAAGCGCGTTGATTTCGGTGGTTATGATATTTTTATGCAATCCGCGGACGGTCGTACGATTACAGCCCATATCCGTTACGATGGTGGAGGAACAGATTTCAATGAGGCGTATCTTGTACTTGAATCAAGCACTGGGCAACGCCGGACGACGACATTAACGCTTTATCAGTTTGAACATCTTTCTTCCTATACGGCACACAGTGAACGGACACATGCCCTTGTCACGACAAGTGCTTAAATAAACTTAAACGGGGCTGACTTAAGAGTCAGTTTCTACACAGATAAGGGTGGCAGAATGATGATCTGCCACCCTTATCTCGTAAAAAAGAATGACTCATTACACGCCACTCCTACAGGAAAAAGCGCATTTTTGCGCTGTCAGAGACAAACAAGACCCGCTTTCCTGCTTGAACGAAGCAGGAAAACTGGCTTGTGTCTCGCCTGAGGAAAGGGCGTGAAAAGACGAGTCATTCTTTTTTCAGTCAGCCCCGTTATTTTTATTGGTCTTCTTCTTGTTCTAATCGTTCCAATTCTGCATGGGTCTGCGGAAATCCGTTTGCCTGCCAATCCGCTCGCTGGATTGAGTCGAGTTGTGTCAGTCCGACTTCCTGCGGATCCTGTTTGGCATCCACACTCGGTCGATGTGCGAGATCCTCCGCTTCTGTTTTTCGTTGTTGGTATTGCTGATAAGCGATGGTTCCGACGACGGCCAATCCCCCTAAAATAACACCTGTCTTAAATGTTGCACGCATGAAAATTCCCCCTCTGAAGTTCCTGTAATGGACTCTTGAATCATGTACCCGCCTTACACGATTTTGAATCCTCGACCCGAAAAAACGGTCCGTTCTTGAAAAAACCTAAAAAAATTTTCCTCTTGATTCCACCGTGTTCCTACATATTTAATAATCACAGTCCAAAATCGCCTCATCCCTTATTCTTCAACGCTTCACGTCATGCAAGAAAGAGGGAGATACGCTATACTTGATTCAGAAACACCTTCGATGAACAAAATGATTCGTGTCTTTTACTGGACAGTTCCAGGCTTTATCGGCTTGAGTTCGCGTCCCTTTTTCATTTTTGTTCATCGCTAGTTTAAAGGAGGGAATTTCGTGTCCGTGATGCACGGGGCAATCTTACTGCCCATATTCATTAGTCTTTTTATTCCGCTTCTCGCGAAACGCCTTCCGCGCATTCATACCGGTTGGTTCGTACTCATCGTACCTGTACTTCTTGTTTCGTACTTCAGTCAGTTTCTATCGGGAACGATGTCGGGAGAGATATTCACAGCACGTATGCCATGGATTCCATCACTCGGAATCGATTTCGTCACGTATCTCGACGGACTCGGTCTACTGTTTGCCCTACTGATTACAGGTATCGGTTCCTTAGTCGTCCTGTATTCGATTTTCTACTTGGATGCAAAGAAGGAATCGCTTGGTACGTTTTATGTCTATCTGTTGATGTTCATGACAGCCATGCTTGGCGTCGTTCTATCGGATAACATGGTCGTCCTCTACTTGTTCTGGGAACTGACATCGATTTCGTCCTTCCTATTGATTGCGTACTGGTATGAACGTGAACGCTCTCGATATGGGGCACAGAAATCGATGCTCATCACCGTCTTCGGCGGACTGTCGATGCTTGGCGGAATTGCGATTCTTTCGACCCTGAGTGGATCGTTCAGTATTCGTGATACCTATGCTTCACTTGAAACCATTCAAGGCGAACCGTTCTTCCATGTGGCGCTCGTCATGTTCTTGCTTGCGGCATTCACGAAATCGGCTCAGTTCCCGTTTCATATCTGGTTGCCGGATGCGATGGAAGCACCGACACCCGTCAGTGCTTACTTACACTCGGCGACGATGGTTAAAGCGGGACTTTATCTCGTGGCACGGTTCAGTCCGATTTTTGCCGATCAATCTCTCTGGTTTTATCTCGTCTCATCTGTCGGAATATTCACCTTATTCTGGGGGTCACTGAATGCGATTAAACAAACCGATTTAAAAGGGATTCTCGCCTATTCGACGATTTCCCAACTCGGACTCATCATGTCGCTTCTTGGACTCGGTGCTGCCGCTCTATACGTTGATGCGTTAGACGATGAGCTCTATACGATTGCAACCGTCGCCGCCATCTTCCATTTGATAAATCACGCAACATTCAAAGGTAGCTTGTTCATGATGGCAGGTATCGTTGATCATGAGACCGGAACACGCGATATCCGAAAACTTGGTGGTCTCGCACAACTGATGCCGATTTCGATGACGATTGCGATGATTGGCACACTCTCGATGGCGGGTATCCCACCGTTCAACGGTTTCTTAAGTAAAGAAATGTTCTTGACGGGCGTTCTTGAAGTATCTGGTGCAGACTTGCTGCACTTACCGACGTACGGGTGGATCATCCCGGTTCTTGCTGTCGTCGGAAGTATCTTTACGTTCATCTACAGCATCATGATCGTTCGCCGGACCTTCTTTGGTAAACGTAAAGACGATCAGCTTCCGCAAACACCACATGAGGCACCGATCGGGATGTTGATTCCTCCGCTCGTTCTCGTCTCACTCGTCATCCTCATCGGGCTTTTCCCGAATCTGTTGTCGGAGACGTTGATTCGTCCTGCCGTCGAATCGATTTTACCGCAGGTCGTCGCAGCAGGTGGAGCGATTGATGTACACATTTCGATGTGGCACGGGTTCAATACCGAATTTTATCTGACTGTGCTCATCATCACAGCGGGACTTGTCTTGTATAAGACCCTGCCGCGCTGGCAATCGTTATATAACCGGATGCCGCAGGCTGTATCGCTCAATCATCAATACGATGCTCTGTTACGTCGAGGAGAGCGGACATCGATGCAAATTCACGATGCCGTCATGACGGGTTATATGCGGTCCTATCTCGTCTATATCTTCGGATTCATCGTGATTCTGATTTTAACGGCATTATATGGATTCGATGCGTTCCGATTCGCCGTCGACCCTATCAGTTCGGTCCATGTATACGAAATCATCTTAGTCCTCGTGCTTGTCTCGAGTGCACTTTCGATCACGTTCGCCCGTTCACGTCTGACATCGATCATTTTACTCGGTGTGACGGGATATACGGTCGCTCTGTTCTTCGTTCTGTTCCGGGCTCCAGACCTCGCCTTGACACAACTCGTCATCGAGACGGTATCTGTCGCTTTATTCCTGCTCGTCTTTTATCGACTGCCGGAAATCAGTCGCAAGGAAGAACGGATTCCGTTCAAGCTTGGGAACGCCTTGATTTCTGCGCTCGTCGGATTAACCGTGACACTTGTAGCCCTTGCGTCTCTTAGTCAGCGGTCGTTTAAATCGATTGCGCAGTATTATATCGATAACGTCGCAGATCTTGCCGCAGGTGGAAACATGGTCAACGTCATCCTCGTCGACTTCCGGGGCTTTGATACGTTATTCGAGATTGCGGTCCTCTCACTTGCAGGAATCGGAATCTATACGATGATTAAATTCAGACGTTCAGGAGGGATTGATAAATGAAAAAGCCGGCCAAAAAAAATACGAATGATGTCATCTTAGAGTCGGCGACCTCTTTTATTACGTTCGTCATCTTTTTGTTCGCGGTCTATCTATTCTTCGCCGGGCACTATACGCCCGGCGGCGGATTCATCGGCGGTCTCGTCACGGCATCTGCGCTCGTCTTGATCTTACTTGCTTACGATATCAAGACCTTACGCCGGATCCTACCGTTTGATTACAAATGGATCACGGCACTCGGCATGTTGATCGCCGTATTGACGGCATCAGGGTCACTGTTATTCAACGTACCGTTCTTCACCCACGCCCATGCTTATTTCAATCTGCCGTTGTTCGGAAAAACATCTCTTCATACGGCGATGTTATTCGACCTTGGTGTCTATCTTGTCGTCGTCGGTGTGACGATGACCATTATCCAAACGATTGGGGAGAGTGATTAATATGGAAATCATCATGGCGATCGCCGCCGGCATTCTGACGATGTGTGCCATTTATCTCATTCTTTCTAAAAGTATTTTGCGCATCATCATCGGAACAGGATTGCTTAGTCATGCTGCCCACCTTCTCGTCATGACGATGGGCGGATTAAAACGAGGGGCAGCACCCGTGCTGAAGGACGATGTGACATCCTATACGGATCCACTACCGCAAGCACTTGTCCTGACCGCCATCGTCATCAGCTTTGGCGTCACCGCCTTTTTCTTGGTGCTTGCTTACCGTGCCTACCAAGAACTCGGTACCGATAATATCGAAGAAATGAAAGGAACCGATTCGAATGATTAACTTACCGCTTTTACCGATCATCATTCCCTTGTTGACCGGTGTCATCTTGATGTTTTTCCCGCGGCATCTCAAAGGACAACGGATCGTGTCCATCCTTTCGACGATTGCGACCGTCTGTGCCTCCGTCTATCTCGTTCTGACCGTTCGGTCGAACGGCATCTTGACGGTCACACTCGGAAGTTGGCCGGCACCCTTTGGTATTACGCTCGTCTCAGATATGCTGTCGGCACTTCTCGTGACGACGACGAGTATACTCGTCCTGTGCATCATTTGGTATGCCATCGTCTATCTGAGTGATGCCTATCAGCGTTACTACTATTTCATCGCCGTTCAATTCCTCCTTGTCGGGGTCAACGGTGCCTTTACGACAGGCGATATTTTTAATATGTTCGTCTTTTTCGAAGTTTTCCTGATTTCGTCTTATGTATTGATCGTTCTCGGCGGAAAACCTGCACAGCTGCGGGAATCCCTGAAGTATTTATTGATCAACGTCATTTCTTCTGCTTTATTCGTCATGACGGTCGCGTTCCTGTATGGCGTGATTGGATCACTCAGCATGGCAGATATCAGTCAGAAAATTTCAGAAATCGGTCAACCCCCGATCCTAAATGTCATTGCGCTGTTGTTCCTCGTCGTCTTCGGACTAAAGGGTGCCATTTTTCCGCTGTATTTCTGGTTACCTGGTTCGTATCAAGTACCGCCTACACCGGTCCTCGCCCTCTTTGGTGCCTTGTTGACGAAAGTCGGTGTCTACGGCATTTTACGCACGTATAGTCTGTTCTTCTCAAATGAGATGGGAATCCTCCATCAAATCTTGAGCGTTCTTGCACTCAGCACGATCGTCATCGGCGTCATCGGTGCTCTCGCGACACGTGATGCGAAACAGATCATCATCTATAACATCATCGTCGCAGTCGGTGTCATCCTGTACGGTGTCTCGTTGATGACACCTCAAGCACTAGAGGGCGCTATTTTTTACTTGCTACATGACATGGTGATTAAGGCAGCGTTATTCCTGCTTGTTGGCATCATGGTCGGGATTGCTGGTTCGAGCAAGCTTAAGGATATGGGAGGGATGATCAAAACCTATCCGGTCCTCGGTTGGACCTTCTTCATTGCCGCGTTATCGCTCGCGGGTATTCCGCCACTCAGTGGATTCATCGGGAAGTTTCTGATTGTACGCGGGGGAATCGAGGCGGGTGAACTGACGGGACCGATCATCGTCTTAGTATCGAGTCTGCTCGTCTTATATTCTGTCATTCAGCTGTTCATGCGCGCGTTCTGGGGAAGCTCAAGAACGTACTCCGGTGAGAAACAGTCACTTGTGACCCGACTGCTTGCACCAACGGTATGTTTGGTCCTTCTAAGTGTCGTCTATGGTGTGGGTGCAGAAGCGATGCGTCCACTCATCCAACAAGCCGTCGAACCGTTAACGAATCCAACTCTTTATATCGATGCCGTATTAAAAGGAGGTCGTTGATTCATGGCATTTCAGGTACTGCTTAATCTATTTCTCGCCTTCTTGTGGATGTTTTTGTCGAACAACTTCTCGGCCTCCGGTTTTGTCATCGGTTATATGCTTGGACTGATTGCAATGCTCGCCTTTCGTCGCGGTTTCAAAGGGAGATTCTATCTCGGCCCTATCATCGCCTTCGTGTTCTTGTTTTTCCGGTTTCTTTACGAACTCGTTGTTGCGAACATCGATGTGCTGAAGATTATCCTGAAGCCGAAACTTGATATTCAGCCCGGCATCTTCGCTTATGAGACAGAACTTGATCAACCGTGGCAAATCACACTTTTGTCGATGCTGATCACTCTGACTCCAGGTACACTGGTCGTCGATATCTCAGACGATAACAAAACACTGTATATCCATGCGCTTCATATGCCAGAAGTCGATGAAGCTGTCGCATCGATTCGTGACAGTTTCGAAAAAGCCATTCTGGAGGTGAGTCGCTGATGTTTGATATCTTAATTTATGTCGCGCTTGGAGGAGTGTTTCTCTCCATGCTCGGTCTTTTCTACCGTGTCATCAAAGGACCAAGCGTCGCCGATCGTGTCATCGCGCTCGATTCGATCGGTATCAGTCTCATCTCGATTGTCGGTCTCGTTTCGATTCTGTTACGGACGAGTGACTATCTAGAAGTCATCCTTTTGATCGGGATTCTAGCCTTCATCGGTACCGTCGCCTTTTCGAAATACATCGAGAAAGGAGAGATCATCGAACGTGATCGCAATCAATGAACTGATCGTCGCGGTATTCGCCCTGCTCGGGATGGGATTTAGTCTCGTCACCGCACTTGGTCTGATCCGCTTACCAGATGTCTATACACGAGCACACGCGGCTTCTAAAAGCTCGACACTCGGCGTCATGTCGATTTTAGTAGGCGTCATCCTCTATTTCGTTACCGAAGAAGGATTCTTCTCATCACGCGTCGTTCTCGGGATACTGTTCGTCCTGATCACGGCTCCTATCGGTGGTCATCTGATCGCCCGTGCTGCCTATTACGGTAACGTCCCGTTATGGAAATCATCCGTCCGTGACGACCTATCCTTGAACAAAGAGCACGTTGAGCCGAAAAAACGACATGAGGACGAGTCATCCTCTCATTAACTATTAAAAATCCCTCGCTTCCATTTTCATCGGAAACGAGGGATTTGTCATGAACGCTGTATTTCTGCCGAAGCAAACAATAGAGCTAATTCATCGCGATTGTCGAGCAACTCTTCAAGTGTATGTTGTTCGAGTTCCCGGATGAACGCACGGAGCGCCCGTCCGAGGACGCCTTTAAGTCGACAGCCCGGTTCAATGACACAATGACCAGTGCTGCCAAAACATTCCACGATGTCCATCGGTTCCATCTCGCGCACTACCTTCCCGATGTTGATTTCGCGTGGATCTCGAATTAAACGAAGACCACCGGATCGACCTCTTGTCGATTCGACGTATCCTAGTTTCGTCAATTGTTGCGTTACTTTCATTAAGTGATTGGATGAGATGCCGTAATGTTTCGCGATCTGCGGCATCGGTGTGATGACATCCTGATGTACCCCAAGATAGATCAACACGCGTAATCCATAATCCGTATACTGTGTAATTCTCACGATTCGTCACTCCATTCCTTCCCAAAACTGCACTGTTATCGTAACATGAAACATTCAATGGACGGCATTGTTTTGACTCAGATTCGACTTAAGTACAACGACCATGAACAATCCTTGTATAGGATACGTATTGAACGAAATATTGGATGTATGATACCGGATTTTCCGCAAAAAAACTTCCGAATCTCGTGATTGAGATTCGGAAGCCATTTTTCCTTAGTGTTTCTTTTGGAATTCTTTTACGACAGCATTGAAACGGTCCGCGTAATTCGTAAAGACGCCTGTCACGCCGTAGTCGAGCATACGCTCCATATCCGCTTTCTCATTGACCGTATACGGATGCAGCAGCAGATCATGTTGACGAATCGACGCTACATTCTCTCGTGTCAATGCTTTAAACGAAGGACCGACACCTACTGCATAAGAACGGATTGCCTTCAACCGGTCGTCGGTCAGCGTCTTGACTTCGCTTGCTTCCATCAATTGAATGAGGGGTACGTTCGGATCAAGCGCCTTGACCTTTTGCAAACTCGCTTCACTGAACGATTGGATCAGGACTTGTCCCGGTTTGACACGATCACTCGAAAGACCATATTCCTTCAGCGTATCCAACAGTTTTTGCTCCATGCCAGGATAGACTTCAGGAGACTTCGTTTCAATATAGTAGTTCGCATGTTTTCCGTAAATCGAGAAGATCTCTTTTAATGTCGGTACCTGTAATCCGACATACTCCTTTTTAGCAAGCGTCGGATTCGCTTCATTGAACCAGCTACCTGCATCCAGTTGTTTGATTTCGGCTAACGTTTTATCTTTGACTGCACCAGTACCATCTGTCGTACGATCGACGGTTTCGTCATGCATGGCGATCAATTGACCATCTTTTGTCATCTGTAAATCGATTTCAATATAATCCGCCTTGAACTTCTTGTGACCCATCTCATAGGCTGGTAACGTATGCTCCGGTGCATATCCTGAAGCACCGCGGTGTGCCACATTGACGATTCGATTCGGATCAAGCAATGATTTTCCTTTCGTATGTGCACTTGCATTTTCTACCGAAAGTCCTGTGCTTAAGACGGCACCAGCCGCGACGGTTAATCCCAATTGTTTTAACATAATCAAATCCCCCTTGAAATATTCTTACAATGTTTATCCTAGACACTTGATATGAAGCTAGTGTAGAGCAGATGTAAACATCGTTTCGTGATTTAATGACAAACGAATGTCATGACGAAAAAAAGACCCGTTCGAAAACGGGTCTTGCGAGCAGGAGCTTATGCTTCAAAAATCAATGACTCTGGATCTTCCAGCAAGTCTTTGATGTGTTTTAAGAACGTAACCGCTTCTTTTCCATCAACGATCCGGTGGTCATAGGAGAGTGCTACATACATCATCGGACGATTTTCCATCCGTTCTGCATCAATCGCGACCGGACGGAGATTGATGGCGTGCATTCCGAGAATCGCGACTTGTGGTCCGTTTAAAATCGGCGTCGACATAAGTGAACCGAATGTTCCACCATTCGTAATCGTAAATGTTCCGCCTGTTAAATCTGACAGACCGAGCTTATTGTCGCGTGCTTTGACTGCAAGCTGAATGATGTCTTTCTCAATTTCAGCGAAGTTCTTCTTGTCGGCATCACGAACGACCGGCACGACAAGACCGTCTGGCGCTGACACTGCGATCCCGATATCGTAGAATTTCTTCAGGACGATTTCATCGCCTTGAATCTCAGCGTTCAAGTATGGCATTTTTTTCAGAGCCGCGACTGCTGCTTTTGTGAAGAACGACATGAAACCGAGCTTCACTTCGTTTTCCTTAACGAATTTCTCTTGGCGACGTTTACGGAGCGCCATGACCGCAGACATATCGATTTCGTTGAATGTCGTCAGCATCGCTGCCGTTTGTTGGACTTCGACGAGACGGTTCGCAATCGTCTTACGGCGACGTGACATCTTGATTCGCTCTTCTGGTTTTCCAGGAGTCGCCGCTGGTGCCGGAGCTTGCGTAGCTTTTGGTGCAGCCGGCTTCGCTTGCTCACGAGGTGCCACTTCAAATGTCGCAACATCCTGGACACGAATCCGACCGAGTGGGTCTTGTGTTGCGACTTGAGCCAAATCAATGCCTTTCTCACGCGCGAGCTTACGGGCTGCTGGAGAAGCAATTGGACGATCGGCAACCGATGTACTCTCTGTTGCTTCTTTAGCTGCTGGTGGTTCAGCTTTTTCTGCTGCCTTTGGTGCTTCTTGTGGGGCTGCTTTCGTAGCTTCAGCCTGTACCGGTTTTGGTGCTTCACCGCCTGCAGAGATGACAGCAATCGTTTCCCCGACGCGGACCGTATCCCCTTCAGCTGCCATCACTTCCGTCAATGTACCTGCTTCATCTGATGGTACCTCGATATTGACTTTATCTGTCTCGAGCTCAACGATCGCTTCCCCTTTTTCTACAAGATCGCCCGGTTGCTTTAACCATGAGGCAACCGTTCCTTCAGTAATTGATTCGGCAAGTTCTGGTACTTTGATTTCCATCGTATTCTCCCCCTATGACTCGATTCTATCTTAAGTTATGATGTGTGATTTGATACGTGTGATGGTGCTGTTGGAGTAGAAGTAGTCGCTGTGAGTGCATCATTAATGATACGTGCCTGCTCTACTTTATGACCTGACGGGTCACCTTCTGCTGTACTCGAACGACGACGACGACCGATGTAGCGGACTGTCTGGATGCCGTTCGGTGCGACGGTCTCAAGACGTGGTTCCATGAATGACCAGGCGCCCATATTTTTTGGTTCTTCCTGAACCCAAACGATCTCTTCGACTGCTTCGTAACGCGCGATGACCTCTTTTAAAGCTGATGCCGGGAAAGGATAGAGCTCTTCTATCCGAACGATTTGAAGCCAATCCAAATCGTTTTCCGATTTCGATACCGCTTCAGCTAAATCAATGGCCATCTTACCTGAACAGAAGACAAGACGCTTGACTCGCTCTGGTGTCTCCCCGAGCCCTGCTTGTTCGATGACACGACGGAAACTACCTTCCGTCAATTCAGATACGTCGGATGTCGCAAGCGGATGACGCAAGAGACTCTTCGGTGTCATGACGACGAGCGGACGGACTTCTTCTTTTCCAAGAATCGCAGCTTGACGGCGTAACAGGTGGAAATATTGTGCTGCGCTCGATACGTTCGCGACCGTCCAGTTTTTCTCACCCGATAACGTTAAGAAACGTTCTAAACGACCACTCGAGTGTTCTGGTCCTTGCCCCTCATAACCATGCGGAAGCAACATGACGAGACCTGACGTTTGTCCCCATTTCGCGCGGCTAGCTGAGATGAACTGGTCGAAGATGACTTGACCCGAGTTCGCGAAGTCTCCGTATTGTGCTTCCCATAATACGAGGGTTTCTGGTGCAAAGACATTGTAGCCATACTCGAATCCGAGTACGCCCGCTTCTGATAACGGACTGTTATAGACAGAGAATGATGCCTTCGCTGTCGATAAGGCATGGAGTGGCGAGAAGCCTTCTCCCGTCTTGACATCATGCAGATTAATATTACGTTGTGCGAACGTTCCCCGTTCAGAATCTTGACCGCTCAAGCGGATGGGTGTTCCATCTGAGAGGATCGAAGCGAACGCCAACGTTTCGGCATGTCCCCAGTCAATTCCGTTCTTCGTCGAGAACGCATCCGTCCGGCGCTTCAGGACCTTCTCAAGTTTATGGAACACTTGGAAGCCGTCCGGCCATTGCAATAATTCCTCGTTATAGGACGTCAGTGTCTCGATTTCAACGCCTGTTTCGATGGTCGGAACGCCTTTAAAGACGACGTCCGGCATGACCCCACCATACTCTTTTTCTGCATTCGGAACTTTTTCACGAGCCGCTTTCATCTGATCATTGATCGATGTCTCGATTGATTGAATTTCATCAGCCGTCGCATCCCCGTTCGCGACAAGCGTTTTCCCGTACAAAACACGAATTGGATCATGCTTGTGAATCAAATCATATAAGACCGGGTTCGTGTTCATCGGTTCATCCATCTCGTTATGACCAAAACGACGATATCCGATCAAATCGATCATGACATCCTTCTTGAACGTCGCTCGGTATTCGCTCGCGAGCAACGCGACCGCAAGACAGCTTTCCGGTTCATCGGCATTGACGTGGAAGACAGGAATTTCATATCCTTTTGCCAGGTCACTCGAATAACGCGTCGAACGGGAGTCCGTCGGCTCCGTCGTGAAGCCGATCGTGTTGTTCGCGATGATGTGAATCGTTCCGCCGGTGTTATATCCTTTGAGATTCGCTAAATTTAATGTTTCAGCCACGATTCCTTGACCTGGGAACGCTGCATCACCGTGGATCAGGATTGCAGCAGCCGCCGCTTGCTCTTGGCGTGGTGCACCTTTTTGTGAGCGATCATCTTGTGCAGCACGTGTGAAGCCTTCGACGACTGGATCGACGAACTCAAGGTGCGACGGATTGTTCGCAAGCGTCATCCGCACGTTACGTGTCTCTTGCTCGAGTTTTCGGTTCAAACCGAGGTGATACTTCACGTCGCCCGTCCAACCGTACGTAATCCCAATCGAGCCTTCAGATGGTACGAGGTCGTGGTTCGGTGCATGTTGGAACTCAGCAAAGATCATTTCATATGGCTTCCCGAGTACATGCGCCAAAACGTTCAATCGTCCACGGTGTGCCATTCCGATATTGATCGTCTCCGACCCGTTCGAGATGAGGTGTCCGACGATCGTGTCGAGCAATGGCACCATCGCGTCAAGTCCTTCAATCGAAAAGCGTTTTTGACCGACATATGTTTTATGCAAGTATTTTTCGAAGAGATCCGTTTCAGCTAAGCGTTTGAACAACTGTTTCTTTTGTTCAGCATCTAGCGTCGCTGTCAAAGCACCTTGCTCGATTTTCTGACGGAGCCATTTCTTTTCTTCTAAGTCATCGACATGTTGAAATTCGACGGCCGCTGCTCCCGTATACTGGGCTTTCAAATGTTCGATTGCCTCATAAGCGTCCTGAACGCCCGAAACGGGTTCCGGACAGACGAGTGAAACCGGCATCTTCCGGAGATCATCTTCTGTTAAACCGTATTGGTTTAATTCGAAGAGTCCAGTTTCTCGCGGATGGTCCTTCAGCGGATAGATATCCGCCGCAAGATGTCCTTTTGCACGAATTTGTTCCGCTAAACGATTCGCCGCAAGATATTTCTCGAAATCCCCTGTGTCGACCTGCATCGGTGCGACAGATTCCGTGACAGGAGCACCATGCTCTTCGAAGTAAGCACGTGTCTCTTCATCAACGGATGTCTTGTCTTCTAAAAAACGCTCGTACAATTCAATGATATAGCCAAGGTTTGGTCCATAAAATGCTTGTTGATCTTGTTCGTGGCCTGCCATGTACGGTTCCCCCCGTTTCTATATTTCTCCCCTTGCACCTTGTATGCTACAGGTGCATTCCAGCCCTCTACCTGTTAGCGCTTTCAAAAGATCTGGTGTCTATGATGCGCCTAACGTCATGAGAAGGAATGACGCGCGAAGTATCGCGCCCATCTTCCATGAAAGTGCCTTCGTTACTATATTACTACTTCTTTCCTACGCGTGCATTTCGAATTCCCAAATTCTTGCGCTTAAATGTATAAGTTTTTCTTATGACCACTTCAAATGTAGTTTATATAACACAGACGTCTTGGGGGTGAAGGGCTTTTTCCATGTAAGATCCGATCCTCGTTGACTTCTTGATCCAGTTCGTCTTTGTACTGCTGGGCAGCGCGTCGAGCGAGCTTCTTCTTGTACTTCCGTTTATTTGCGTTCGCCTTGATGTGGATGGAGTCGATAAAGAGGACCAAAGGGTCCACGAACCCGGCTTCGATTCCTTGGTTGAGGACGCGATAAAAAATACTTTCAACGACGTCCGTACCCTGAAAGCGACGGACGTAGTTCTTCCCGAACGTAGAGAAATGGGGTACCTTCTCATCCAACCCAAGACCTAAGAACCAACGGTACGCCACGTTAGTCTCGATCTCTTTGATGGTACGTCGCATGGAAGGAATACCGAATACATATTGGAGAAGTACCATCTTGATTAACAGGACGGGTCGATACTTGGTCTGCCGTTATTTTCGCTATACAATTTCTCGACGGCACGATAGATGAAGTCGACATCGATGACTGCATCGAGTTTGCGGACAAGATGGTCCTGCGGGACCAGTTGTTCCAACGTGATGGTGACATGTTCTGATCGATGATGGTGATCTCTCTTACCCATCATAGAAAGCCCTCCTTCTTTATTCTTCTTCGTTTCTACTTTTTTATACCCGGAAGAAAGAGGAGAGAAGCATTTTGTTCACTCGAAATCGCTTCCTAGGGAAAACAAGCAGGAGCGACCCTGCAACGAAGTGAAGCGGCGCGATGCTTGTCCCAGGAAAACGATTCGAGAGGAACAAAAAACGCAATCTTTCTCGTTAAGAGAAAAATTACGCTTTGTCTTCAGTCTGAACGGGGTGACTCAAAAAAGAATGACGCGTCTTTTCACGCCCTTTCCTCAGGCGAGACACAAGCCAGTTTTCCTGCTTCGTTCAAGCAGGAAAGCGGGTCTTGTTTGTCTCTGACAGCGCAAAGATGCGCTTTTCCTGTAGGAGTGGCGTGTAATGCGTCATCTTTTTTACGAGATAAGGGTGGCAGATCATCATTCTGCCACCCTTATCTTTGTAGAAACTGACTTTTGAGTCAGCCCCGTTTCGTCATAATACTTTACTTAAGAACGATTGTGTCCGCTCATGCTGAGGTGAGTCGAACAATGCTTCCGGAACATTTTCCTCGACGACATATCCACCATCCATGAATAGGACGCGGTCCCCGACTTCACGAGCAAAGCCCATCTCATGCGTCACGACGACCATCGTCATCCCCTCGAGTGCCAATTGTTTCATGACGGCGAGTACATCGCCGACCATTTCCGGGTCAAGAGCAGATGTCGGTTCATCAAACAGCATGATTTTAGGATTCATTGCCAGCGCACGGGCAATCGCGACCCGCTGTTTTTGACCACCCGATAGTTCTCCCGGGTAATTCTCAGCCTTCTCAGCTAACCCGACTTTATCAAGAAGTTCGAGTGCTCGTTTTTTCGCTTGCTCCTTGTCCGTCTTTCGGACTTTCACGGGAGCAAGCATCACGTTCTCGAGCACGGTTTTATGCGGAAAAAGATTGAAATGCTGAAAGACCATCCCGACTTCTTCTCGTACTTTATTGATATCGACTTTTTTATCCGTGATATCATGGTTATCAACAATGACCGTCCCACCCGTAATCTCTTCCAAGCGGTTCAAGCAACGTAAGAATGTGCTTTTCCCAGAACCCGAAGGACCGATGACGCAAACGACCTCTTTTTCAGCAATCGAGACGTTGATATCCTTTAGTACTTCGTTCGAACCAAACGATTTTTTTAAGTTTTTCACTTCAATCATACTCATCGTAACGTAAACCTCCGTTCCAAGAACTTCGCAATCCATGACAACAGATAAATGATGACGAAGTACATCAGACCGACGACGGACCAGACGATGAATGGTTCAAACGTCGTTGCCTGTTGAACTTGACCTTGTTGCGTCAAATCCGCAATTCCGATGATCGACAACAGCGACGTATCCTTTAGACTGATGATTGATTGATTCGTGATCGTCGGAAGCATCCGCCGGAATGCTTGAGGCAAGATGATCTGTACCATCGTTTGCCGACCAGTCATCCCGAGCGAACGCGCCGCTTCGGTCTGTCCTTTATCAATCGACTGAATACCTGCACGGATGATTTCAGCAAAGTAAGCGCCGGCATTGATTGCGACCGTCAGTATCCCTGCATACATCCGGTCCATCGACAACCATTCTAACGAGTTCAATCCGAAATAGATGAAGAATAACTGAACGATGAACGGTGTTCCGCGAATGACATCAATGTAGACGATGGCAATCCCGTTCAGAATTTTTAGCGGTGATAACCGCATCAACGCGACGACTAATCCAATCAGAAAGCCGACGACAACGGCAATCACAAAAATATACAGTGTGACTTGAAGCCCTTCCAAGAAAAATGGAAATGCGGTTTTGACCACTTCCATTGGTATCCCACTCCTTTATCGCCTTGCGACTTATTTTAGATACGTGTCGACGATTTTGTCGTATTCACCATTTTCTTTTAGGTTCGCAAGTCCTTTGTTGATTTTTTTCATCAACTCTTCGTTTTCACCTTTTAAGACAGCGATGCCGTAGTTGTCCCCGTTGAGACGGTCTCCTACAAGTTTTAATCCGAGATTCTGTTGTTTGTTCGCATAGGAAATGACAGGATAATCTTCAATCAAAGCAGCAGCGTTACCATTCTTCACTTCTTGGAACATAGCCGGGCTATCATTGAACTGCGTGACCGTGAATCCGAGTTTATCTGCATTATCTGTTGCATACTTCGCACCCGTCGTCCCTTTTTTGACGGCTACTTTTTTCCCTTTTAAATCATCGACTGACTTGATACCATTCTCATCTTCCTTGACGACTAAAATAAGACCAGCTTTGAAATATGGATCGGAGAACGTGACGACTTTTTTACGCTCTGGTGTGATACTCATGCCGGCAATCGCGACATCTAACTGGTTAGCCTGCAGAGCTGGGATGATGCCGCTGAAATCCATTGCTTCGAACTGAATTTTGAAGTCCTGATCTTTAGCGATCGCTTTCATCAAATCGATATCAATCCCTTTATACGTGTCCCCGTCTTTATACTCGAACGGTGGATACGTGACGTCAATCCCTACTTTGTACGTTTTTCCCTCCGTCGACTCTTCTTTCGACCCGATGCTACATGCCCCGAGAACGAGTACGCAGCTCATCAAGAGCGCTAATAAGATACTTCCTTTTTTCATTGTTTTTTCCCCTTTCCTATGTGTTAAAGATTGTTGACTCCACTTAGTACTTTCCCTGAAGAGTACCCTCTTCAAAACGTATTTTACCAGAAAAATTCTAAAAAAATAAATATTTCTGAATTTTTATTCGTTGTAATCGTTTTCTATTCAGTAAAAAAAAGTAGGCAACCCCTGATGGGATTGCCTACTTCAACCAGTTATGCCGTCGAGAGGACTTGAACCTCCACGGTGTTGCCACCACTAGATTCTGAGTCTAGCGCGTCTACCGATTCCGCCACGACGACGTGGATTTATGATATTAATATAGCGGATGAAAGACTCGATTGTCAATCATTTCGCAGGATGTTGCGGACGAATTTTTCGACGACTTCATCATATACATCCGGATCCTCGAAATATGCCATCGCATGGGCGGCATTTGGAATGACGACGAGTTCTTTTTTCGTTGGACATGCTGCGTATAACTCATAGACCATTTCAGTCGGGACGAACGTATCCGCACCACCGTGAATGAATAGGATTGGAACGGTTGCTTTCTTCACCTGCTTGAGCGCTGAAGCTTCCCGGAACGTATAACCTGCTTTTAGCTTCGTCAACACACTGGTCATACCTAAAAACGGAAAGTGAGGCAAACGATACATCCGTTTCATTTGATACGCCAGCACTGCATTGACCGATGTATAGGCACAATCCGAAATGATGCCTTTAATTTGAGGAGGCAACTGTTCCCCGCTCGTCATCAAGACCGTCGCTCCTCCCATCGAGACACCATGCAGAAATAGATTGGCATCTTGACCGATCCGTTGAATGAGATAGTTTGACCAACTTAAACAATCTTCCCGATCATGCCAACCAAAGCCAATATAGTGACCCTCACTCATTCCGTGACCACGGTTGTCCGGCATCATGACATGGAATCCAGCTTGATGATAAAGGTATGCGAAACCAGCGAGGTCCGTCCCGACACCACCATACCCATGGACAAGGATAACGACTCGATCCGACGGTACCGGTGAAGCAAGAAAATGACCACGTAACGTCAATCCATCTTTTGCTTGAATCTCGATTCGTTCTAATGGCTGTTCTTTGATCCAGGTTTGCCCCGGTTGCATCAGTCGCACCATCTCATCACTTAAATCACGATTGTTTGACAAAAACGGTTTTGGGTTGGTTGCAATCGCCATCTCATAAAAATAATAGCTGGCTGCAATCAGTCCAGATCCGATGACTCCGATTCCAATTTTGGTGCTGCGACGCATCTGCCCCACTCCTTTTCGTTATAACTCGATCTTCAGTTGAGCAGCATGGTCGTCTTCTTCATCCTGCAAGACTTGTTGACGTAATCGTTGTTCCTGTTGTTGGCGCCGGTAAGCAAACTCTTGTACGAGCTCTGTTCCCGTAAATCCATCTTCCACGAGTTCATTCAACAGTTCGGTCTCTGTCTCGACGACCTCACCGGGACGTCGCATGACAAGAACATCTCCGACTTGTGCGATCAACAACTCATCTTCTAATCGTAGTGCATCGTAAAAAGGTTCCGGTAACGTCATTCGCCGTGTCTCCGGATTAATATGGACCCGTTTATAAACGCCTAGTGCTTGAAACTTACGACGTGCCATTGCGTGCTCTCCTTTTTAATTAAACGTAATATCAATGCGTGAATCTTTTCCTTGAATGCGTACTGTACCTGTCGCCCCATTGACTAAGGTTAATTGCGGTGGTTGATGTCCGATATCGAGATCATATAAGACCGGTAAACCCGTTTCCTCTGCTAAATTTTGATATATATCTAGCCATGTCAGGTCTTCGGTAATCCGCGCAGATGTTCGACCGAATAAAAAACCAGAGGCATGATTGAACCAACCAGCGTATGCCATTTGTCTTAATGTGCGGTGTACCTCTGCAGAACTCGCTTCTGACACCTCAAAGTACCAGAGAATCGGTTCCCCGTTTACTTCGTCTCGCTGGAAGCGAACTACATCCCCATAAGGCGTTCCGATTAAATGACGAATCGTCTCTAGACAACCACCCAGTAAGCGTCCTGTCACTTCTGTGCGCTCATCAAGAGCCTTCCATTCCGTTGGTTCCGTCAACTGAAATAAAGAACCGTCTAAACGTTCTTCGTCTGTCCATTCTGTTTGATACCGATCGGAAGCCCATTGCGTAACGGTTCCACCTGGTGCCGTTGCGAGCACCCGTCGCCACGCACTTGTCGTCTCATCCCATACTTTACTTCGGAGTTCTACGAAATTCGGACCGTGTGCTGTCGCGATTCCTGTCTGAAGCGTCAGACTGAGCAATAACGTACTAATATCCGAATAGCCAAGCAGCCACTTCGTTTGATAAGCAGCTGGTGTCAACTCAGGTAAAAGATCAATCGCACGTTCGCCACCGAATGGCGGTATGACGGCATCAATCGTCTCGTCGGTCATCATACGATTCAATTCTTCAGCACGTTGTTTAGCCGGTACACTTTCAGCGTGTTGATGCGACCAAATCGTTTCTCCTGAACGAACGTTCATTTGTCGTGCTTGTACCTGTTCAACTGCTCGTTCGACCCATTCCTGTTGCTGTTCGCGTAGTCCGGAGGAGGGCGCCGTCACTCCGATCGTTTGACCCGTCCAACCTAAAAATGGATATTTCATGGTGACCTCCTTAAAGTCGTATGATTTACGTTTCTTCTCGTCAAAATATGTGTTCATTATACCGTTCTTGTATCACATTACCAACTTTTATCCCGTTAATCCGTTGCGATACGAACAAAAAACACGATTGCGTACTAGCGTCATGAGATACCATGCCGCATTGACGAAATCGTGTTTTTTTAGTCATTGATCAGCTTGACGCTGACAGCTCTGCATATTCCTCTTGCGTGAACGCACGGGACCGTGTCAAAAAACGTTTTCCTTCGACGCCTTCTAAGGAAAACATCCCACCACGCCCATCGACGACATCGATGATGAGTTGCGTATGTTTCCAGTATTCATATTGGTCTTCATGAATATAAAATGGACAACCGCCGATTTCTCCGAGTTTTTTATCCTGATCGCCTAAAAAAAGATCGCCTTGGGCAAAACACATCGGAGAACTCCCATCACAGCAGCCGCCGGATTGATGAAACATCAACGGTCCATGTTTTTCTCTCAACTGATCAATTAATTCAAGACACGCTGCCGTCGCCTGAACGCGTTCCACCATTTGCATCCACGTCCTTTCTGACTTAGAAGAAACCGAGTTTATTCGGGTTGTAGCTTACGAGCAGGTTTTTCGTCCGTTGATAATGATTCAGCATCATCTTATGGTTTTCTCGACCGATACCGGACATTTTGTATCCGCCAAACGCTGCGTGGGCTGGGTATTGGTGATAACAGTTCGTCCAGACGCGCCCTGCTTCGATTGCCCGACCAAAACGATACGCTCGGTTCATATCGCGTGTCCAGACTCCTGCTCCAAGACCGTACAGGGTGTCGTTCGCGATTTCGAGCGCTTCCTCTTCCGTCTTGAATGTCGTGACCGATAGGACCGGTCCGAAAATTTCCTCTTGGAAGATTCGCATTTTATTGTGACCTTTGAAGATCGTTGGTTGGATATAATAACCTTCTGCAAGATCTCCTTCGAGCATGTTGCGTTCTCCGCCGACGAGACATTCTGCACCTTCGGACTTACCGATTTCGAGATACGAAAGAATTTTCTCCATCTGTTCGTTCGAAGCTTGCGCTCCCATCATGACGTCGGCATCAAGCGGGTTACCGACCTTGATGGCTTTGACGCGCTCAAGAACCCGTTCCATGAACGGCTCGTAAATCGATTCTTGAATCAACGCACGTGACGGACATGTGCAGACTTCTCCTTGATTCAGCGCAAACATCAATAATCCTTCGATTGCTTTATCGAAGAAGGCGTCGTCTGCCTGCATGATGTCCTCAAAGAAGATGTTCGGCGATTTCCCGCCAAGTTCGAGTGTGACCGGAATCAAGTTTTGCGAAGCATACTGCATGATCAAGCGTCCTGTCGTCGTCTCACCCGTAAAGGCGATCTTTGCAATCCGTTTGCTTGAGGCGAGTGGTTTTCCTGCCTCAAGACCGAAGCCGTTGACGATATTGACGACACCAGGCGGTAATAGATCCTCCACAAGTTCCATCAGGACCATGATACTCGCTGGTGTTTGTTCTGCTGGTTTCAAGACGACACAGTTCCCTGCTGCGAGCGCTGGCGCCAGTTTCCAGACCGCCATCAGGAGTGGGAAGTTCCACGGAATGATTTGACCGACGACACCGAGCGGTTCGTGGAAGTGATACGCGACCGTGTCTTGATCGAGTTCACCGACCGAACCTTCTTGGGCACGGATGACGCCGGCAAAATAACGGAAGTGATCGATCGCAAGCGGTAAATCCGCATTGAGTGTCTCCCGGACCGCTTTTCCGTTCTCAAGCGTTTCCGCATAAGCGAGCATCTCGAGGTTTTCTTCCATCCGATTTGCGATTTTATTTAAAATGTTGGAGCGTTCCGTTACAGACGTTTTCCCCCATGCCTCTTTTGCCGCATGTGCTGCGTCAAGAGCGAGTTCGATGTCTTCCTTACCTGAACGAGCGACTTGGCATAATACTTTACCGGTGACAGGTGTTACATTATCAAAATATTCTCCCCCGACCGGCGCAGTCCACTTTCCATTGATGTAATTTTCATACCGTTCCTTGTACTGTACTTTTGACCCTTGCTTGTTCGGAATGTCATAAATCATACGTTATTTCCTCCCTCAACTAAAATGGTCAAGCAGTGAGACGGTTGCTTGTATGCGCTTACATTTTAAAATAGGCTAAAACAGCCCTCTCGATACCATCGTATCAAAATTATATGAAAAGTCAAAAAATTCCGTTTAATTTGTTTCATTTTTTTCCTAGCACGATTTAAAACAAACGAGGCGTCTCGTATATACTCGCAATTGCTTCTTAAGGAACATGATTCATGACGAATAAAAAATGCAAGTTTCCCTAATAAGAGAAAACTTGCATTTTGTCATCCGTTCAACGTCTCTATCCCTTAGGAGCTGTTTTCATCATGTACGAGTCGGATCAATACCGTCTTCTTGGTCGGAAGGCGTATCCGAACTTCCGAAGTCGCTGACTTTTGAGAACCCATCCGTATCACCATCGATGTCTTTTCCACGTGCTGTCACGGAAGGGTCGAGGACATCCTCCTCACTCGGGCGCGCATTCGGATCATTTTCCTGCTGTTCCGATTCCTCCTGCGCATGTTCTGCACAGAGTAATGTCTCCGGTATGATGTCGAGCCGTTCGATTTCAATATCTTTTCCGCACACTTCACAAACACCATACGTTCCGTTTTCAATTGCTTGGAGTGCACGGTCTACATCCGATAACATATCTTCCTGCATGTCTGTGATCGCCTGATCGCGTTCTCTAAGGAATAGTTCATCCCCAGAATCTGCTGGATGATTATCATAACTCGACAATTCACCTTCATCGTAATCCGTTTCCCGTTGTTCGATGTTTGTTGTCGTTTGTTCTTTTTCTTTTAGCAGACGCTGTTTAAACTCTTCGGTTTGTTGTTTCGATAACATGATTGATCGACTCCTTCTCGATTAGAACCTCTGTAAAGAATGTATCCTAATCAGCAAAGAGTTAAACCCTTACGAGCATTTGTAAGAACGAATCGAACCATGTAAATCACAGACGACCGTCATGCATTCGTTCCCGTCGTTAAAGCAGATTTGATGGGACCGACCATTTTTGGATGTCGAGATATCATCAATCCAAAGGCGGGACGCATCTGCAGAAGACAGCATGGCGACTTTGTCACGGATCAAGAATAAGTCAAACGGCAACAGGTTCAGTGATTGGATTGCCAACCCATGTTTACGAAAAAGCGGATCCAGTTGATACTGTGACAAGCTGTACAGACATTTCTCAGCACCGCCGATCAGTAATTGAATCGAATGCGACGGTTCGTGGCTGTCAATTCGTTCCTTGTGCAAAATAATACGACCTCGGACGCCAGATTCGTTAAAGATCCGTTGTGTATCTTCTTGAGACAGACGAGAACCCGAGTCTTTTACTTTTAAAACGAGATGTGCGAACTCGGCGAAATCTGGTTTTCCAATCTCAAGCGCTGGAATATGTCGGACTTCCTCTTGCTCAATGATTTCGATTAGGTCCCGCTCGACTTGGATACTGACTTGGTCTGTCGAGAAGACCCGAACGTCAACCACAAATTGATCGAGAACCGTGTTGACTTCAATCGTATACGTCAAACCGGGATTCTTTTCCTGTTCGACCAGCAACCGGTTCAAAATGAGTTGATGCAATAAATGAACCGGCGTACGCGATAAGAACTGACTTGAATAAATCAGGTGTTTCGGGCTCGCTCCTTTCGACGTTTTTGGTCGAGCTCCGTTTAATCTATATACATTTACTTTGTAATTCAACATATCATTCACCTTCTCTTACCTGAAAAATCGGAATAAAGAGGTTCCGTTTCTATAGCGTACAATTTATTTTCAATACGAAATATTCGTTTCCGAATATTCCATATTTAATATACAAATTGTAATCAAATTGTGATAATAGATTTTTTAAAATCGATTTATTTTCTTTAAAAGCTATGTTACAAACAACAAAAAAGTGTCTTCCGCTTATCACGAAAGACACCATCAAAAGTATCGTTAGTCAGGCAATCGAGTTGACTGGATTTTGCATTGCTTCGTAATGCTCGATTATGCGCGAACCTAATGCATCCTTTGCGGATAACTTCAGATACGTATGCAAAGTATCTTCAATTCCATGCTTCGAAATATACGCATGCAATTCTGAAGATTCTGAATCATTTGGATCGAAGTAGGTGAGGGCCGCTGCAATTCCTCGGGCTAAACCATCTGCTTCAATCCCCCGCTCCATCAATTCCTTCGCAGGCTTGACGAGACGGTCGCTCGGGCTCAATTTTCGAATCGGTGAGCGTGCTACCCGAACGATCTCATCATGGATACGAGGATTTTCAAATCGTTTCATGTTTTTTTGAATATAGGCGCTATGGTCAACCGGATTAAATCCGTATTTTTCAAGCAGCAACCAACCTGTTTCATAAAGAGCCGTCTGAACACCACGACGAATCCGTGGATCTTGCAAACTCTCAGCTATCGTTTCCTTCTCAAACAAGGCACCCAAGTATGAAGCGATGGCATGACCGGTATTGACCGTGAACAATTTCCGTTCAATGAACGGTTCGATGTCCTCGACATATGTCACTCCGTTGATGTGGGGATGTGACTCGGGTAGGTCTTTTGTCTCGACAACCCATTCGAAAAATTCTTCGACCTCGACATAGAGTGGATCCTCATGATGCTGAAGCGGGACGATCCGGTCGACCGCTGCATTCGGGAAATACCAGTCCTCTTGAATGGATTGATATCGAGCAACCTCTTGCTCTAGATGTTTCGAGCCACCAATCATATTTTCGCAGGCGATGATATACACTGGTGTGTTTTGCTCGCGCTGTTGCAATCCTTCCGCAATCAAGGGCGCAATCTTCGCTAACAGTGTTGGTCCGACCGCCGTCGTAATCACATCCGCCTTGCGAATCGCTGCGATGACCTGTTCTGGTTCAGACAGACTGTTCAGTGCCGTTACACCTTCTACAGTCTCTCGTCCTGCTTGTTCTGAAGCATATCCGACGTCATAGGAATTCCGGGTCTTCAATGCCTCGACGACTGTCGTATTGACGTCGACGAAGCAGACCTCATATCCTGTCTTGACGAGTTGTAATCCGATGAACCCACGACCGATATTTCCTGCACCAAAATGAACGGCTTTCATGCTTACACCTCCGCAGTCAATAAGGAAATGATTTCTTCCTTCGTTGTCGCTGCGACGATGCGCTCCACGTTCTCCTCATCGGAACAGATGACCGCGATGTTCGACAGGAGTTCCAAGTGTTCATCCCCTACACCAGCAATTCCGATGACGAGACGTGCTTGCTCCGAACCGAATGCTACACCTTGAGGTACTTGCAGAATCGATAATCCTGTTTTCTTGACTTGCGACTTCGCCGCTTCGGTACCATGCGGGATAGCGACGTGATTTCCGATATAGACCGTCGATAAAGCGTGACGTTCTTGCATCGAGTCGATATATCCAGCTTCAACATATCCTTGATCGACGAGTAACTTTCCGGCAGCCGCGATGGCTGCCGTTTCGTTTTCAAATTGTTGATTGAGTAAAACGAGTTCCGGTGTCAGATGCATTGTCGTTGTCATAGTTAGTCCTCCTTGAATATCTCTCTGTGTTTAGGAAATTTTATTTCGAGCCGTTTCAATTTCATGAACCAATTGATCGTAATAACCGGCGTTCAAGAAATTATCGACGGAACGATGTTCTGCATTTGGAACCTGTTCCATAGCCCGTTCCGTCAAGTCACGGTGCGTAATGATCAACTCGGCATTCTCTGGTAACTGACTGATGGATGTGTTCGTTACTTTGATCGGCAACCCCGCCTTGTTGATTTTATTTCGAAGGACGGATGCCCCCATTGCACTTGAACCCATACCTGCATCACAGGCAAAGATGATGTGTTCGACTTCAGCAAGTGGTTTTGTTTCAGCCGAGACGAGTGAAGAGGCGATCGATTGTTTTCCTTTCATCGCACTGACATTCGCACTTGCTTCTTCAAGAGACGTTTCTTTTGCTTTACTTGTTTTGAGTAGAACGGTCGAGACAACAAATGTTACGGATGCCGAGACAAGTACACCGGCGATCAAACCGACGTACGAACCGCGGGATGCCATGGCAAGAACGGCGATGATACTCCCTGGTGAAGCTGGTGCGACCAATCCGACATCAAAGAGAACGAATGTGAGGATCCCGCTCATACCACCCGCGATCATCGCAAGCAACAAGACTGGTTTCATCAACACATACGGGAAGTAGATTTCATGAATCCCACCGATGAATTGAATGAACGCTGCGCCAGGTGCTGTTTTTTTCGCTGCGCCAGAACCAAAGAATGAATACGCGAGTAGTAATCCAAGACCTGGACCCGGGTTCGCTTCGAGTAAGAACAAGACGGATTTTCCAGCTTCGTTCACTTGATCAAGACCTAATGGACTGAGAATTCCGTGGTTGATCGCATTGTTCAAGAATAAGATCTTCGCTGGTTCGATGAACAAACTCGCAAGCGGCAAGAGATGTGCACTGACGATCGCCCCAACTGCTGCTGCCATGATGTCATCAAGACCTGTCATGAGTGGACCGAATACTTTGAATCCACCAAGCATTAAAAGACCACCGATGATGCCGACCGAGAAGTTGTTGACGAGCATCTCTAAACCAGGTTTGATTTTGCCTTCGATCACTTGGTCGAACTTTTTGATGACATATCCGCCAAGCGGTCCCATGATCATCGCACCGAGGAACATCGGAATTTCCGTCCCGACGATGACCCCCATCGTCGCGAGGGTACCGACGACGCCACCCCGGACATCATGCATCAATTTCCCACCTGTATATCCGATCAGTAAAGGTAAGAGATAGGTGATCGTCGGACCAACCAGTTCTCCGAGTTCTTTATTCGGCGCCCATCCGGTCGGGATGAAGAGTGCCGTGATGATTCCCCATGCGATGAACGCACCGATGTTCGGCATGACCATGCCACTTAGAAAACTTCCGAACCGTTGGACTTGGACACGAATGCCCCGTGCTCCATTTTGAGCTGTTGCCATTGCGTTAGCCTCCATTTCATGTATTGAATAATTAGATGATTGCTTTGCTATGACCTTATTGTAAGACGTCTGCAAGCGCTTACTCAATCATTCCTAGTTCAAGCTTTGTCCAAGAAGTTGGACAGAGTGGAAAGTAGCTTGGCATATTAAAAAATCCTTGTCCATCAAAGTAGTCCGATGGCAAGGATCGCGTCATGTTTGTCCGAGCTGTCGTTCAATGACAGCACGAAATGTTTGGTTCAATACTAGACGTATCGTTTCTTCTCGACCGAATTCGAATTGATCCATCTGTTCTGGACTATCGATGATGGCTGCGCTGATCGAACTGAGCAGTTCCAACAATTCGTTCGATGTTTCTTCCGGTGCAACGAGGACAAGCAGACGTTCGACACGCTGTTGCTGTTGATCCATCCCTAATAATTCAATCGGTTCGGACAACTCAAAGATCAAGAATCCGCCTTTTTGAATCGTCGCATCCCGTCCATGAAATAAAGCAAGGCGTGTTCCCGGTATCCCGAGTCCCGACATTTCGTGACGGCGCAATAACTGGGTCGACAGTGCGATGGCTGACCGTGCGATGCCTTGATCGACCATTCGCGAGCTGATTTCAAGTAGTAATGCTTCAATCCCATCATCGTTTCGTTCAAGTGGCTCAACCTTAAAGTCATTTGAAATGTGTAAAGCGGAAGAGACGAGTCGCTGGAGTTGATCGAGATCAAGCCATTCTGTTTTTTCCTTGCGGGGTGCCGGTTGAAATGATTTCGGTAACGCAAGGATCAATTTTCGAATCCGTTCGACCTCATCTTGCGGTAACAAGGGATTGACGAGGAGATGCGGCGGATGGATATCTGGCAATGGCACAGTCGACAGGACAAAGTCATAGGAATCGACAGCTACCCGTTCGATTCCGAATAAGGATGAATTATCGATATGCTCAAGCTCTGAAAACTCTTGCCGTAAACGGTTCATCAATAACTTGGATGAACCAAGACCAGCAGAACAGACGACAAGAACACGGTACGGTAGTTTTGATGCCGGTTTACTGAGAACGGCTCCAAAATGCATGACCCAAAATGCCAAGTCAACATCCTCGAACGTCGCATCAGTAAATACGGACAGTGCTGCTTGTTTCACCGCACCAAACAATTGAGGGTATTCGCGTTCAATCTGTTTAATGACATAGGAAGGATTGACCGTATTTTGACGCGTGTACGACTGGATATGTGAGACGAGTCCCCGCTCCAAGGCTGAATCTTTCGTGAAATTCGTTCCATATACTAACGACACGTGTTCAATGAGCCGCTTGACACGCAAACGTGTGACGAGTTCCTCGGTATCGCCTGCATCGGATTGAAAATAGGCACGCAACTCCTCTGACAGCCATTGCCGTTCCGCAATCGATAACGCATACGGCAATCGTGTCTCGACCCGTGCTACCCAGTCAAGGATTTCAACTGGATACGCTTTTAATTCATACCGCATCGGAAACTCATTCATTCGAAGTGCTTGTAAAGCAAGACTTAGTGTCCCCCGCATGATTTGCCGGTCTGTCAAACGACCGTCTTTCGTTAATGGAGCCATGATCGCGTATGCTTGATTGATCATTTCGAGCCACGACAGGCGATGAATTCGTAACAGGTGCGGCAACTGTTCCCCATCTCCCTGCAGTAACCGATAGAATGCCAGAACATCCCATTGTGTAAAGATCAAGGAAATCAATAAACGGCGCTTGTTGATCTCTTCTCCGACGACTTCGGCGCCGATTCCCTTTTTACGTTTAATTTCCAGCTCATATTGGAGAAACCAGTCATCAATCCGTTCCAAATCCTGACTGACCGTACTTGGTGCAACATACATGGCATGCGCGATTGCTTGTAACTTGACCATGCCGTTTTCTTGTAATAACCGATAGGCCAGTTCAACTTGACGATCTTCCGCAGTCGGGATTTGTTTGTGCGATAGCAGCAATTGCTCCTGTAACTCGTGTTTTGCTTCGTCCGTCCCTTCAATGGACAATCCTTTGCCACGTGTATACATCAGTTCCAAACCATAGTCTTCTAAGGACTGGGCGAGACGATCCCGTTCCCGCTGAATCGTTCGTTCGGAAGTCTCTAAAGTCTCTGCAATTTCCTGTATCTGAACAGGCTCTTTACGCGTCAACAAAAAAAACAGGATGTCGTGTTCGCGTGGTGTGAATTCAGTCATCGATTCCCCTCCTTTTTTGCAAGGACTTGAGGATGTCATCATATGCAGTCGGATCAAGTAGGCGATCTATGGAGTGAACGTACTCATATTTCTTCTCCATGTAACGGTTGATCAGACTTGTTGCGCCAACGATCCATTCAGCTTGATCAGGCAAGTCGCTGATGCGGCATGTTTTTACGATCGCATCGATTCCAGAACCATGTAATCGTTTTCTTAACAAGGTAGCCCCCATCGCACTCGTCGCCATTCCACTCTCACATACGAAATAGATGATCGTTGAAGCCATCTGTCATTCCTCCCTCTTATTCTATAAGAATAGCAGAGATGTTCTCTTCTTTTTAAATAGGAATCCGATTAATACTTTTTTGGAACATGTCAGACAAACAAGACAACTTCAAAAAAGCTGACTGTGTTGAATGATATAGACAAAAAGAGTGACTTCCGTAAGCAGCGGAAGTCACTCTGAGTTTGCGGACAAGGTGGTCCTGTGGGACCAGTTGGTCCAATGTGATGGTGACATGTTCTGATCGATGATGGTGATTTCTCTTACCCATCATAGGAAGTCCTCCTCCTTCTTCGTTTCTACTTTTTTTATACCCGGAAGAAAGAGGAGAGAAGCGTTTTGTTCACTCGAAATCGCTTCCTAGGGAAAAACAAGCAGGAGCGACCCTGCAACGAAGTGAAGCGGCGCGATGCTTGTCCCAGGAAAACGATTCGAGATGAACAAAAAACGCAATCTTTCTCGTTAAGAGAAAAATTGCGCTTTGTCTTCAGTCTGAGAGTGACTTCCGCCATCAGTGGAAGTCACTCTTTTTGTTTGTCCTCTCGTCGGCTTACACGAATGTCTTCAGCCTGTGCGCCGCATCGTTTGCAAATACTGACCGACAGCTTCCGCGACTTCCCGTCCTTCGCGAATCGCCCAGACGATCAAAGACTGTCCGCGTCTTGCGTCCCCTGCAGCAAATACACCGTCGCGATCGGTCGCATAACGCGTCGTCTTGATTTTTCCGCGTTCAGATGGAACGGCTAAGCGTTGTAACACCTCTTCTTCGACACCGCTGAATCCGATTGCGATCCAGACTTGATCGACCGGGAAGTAACGATCACTGCCTCGAATTTCTTCGAAGGTCACCTGTCCGGCTTCGTTCTTTGATTTCGACGTCTGAATCGTCCAAACGCCCGTAACTTGCCCGGATTCGCTCGTCGTGAAGCGTTTGATCGCAATCAAGTATTCACGTGGATCACGCCCAAATTGTTGAAAAGCCTCTGCATAACCATAGTCGACCGAGTACAGCACCGGTGTGTCCGGCCACATATTCCCAGTAGCTCGTGTCGTACCGGGTTGTTCATGTTTCCCGAACTGGACGACGGAGCGGCACCGTTGCCGTAAAGCAGTCGCTACACAGTCCGCCCCTGTATCCCCTCCACCGATGACTAAGATATCTTTATCCTTGGCATCGTACACAGCAGGCAGAGCTGCTTGCGTGAGCAAATGCCGCGTAACGCCCGTCAAATAATCCATCGCATAACCGACACCATGCGTAGGGGCATCGATCAGCTTGCGTGGTTCCGTTGCCCCGACACATAAGATGACTGCATCATATTCCGCTTCCAGTGCTTCTAGCGTGATATCGGAGCCGATCGTTGTATTCGTCCGGAAGCTAATCCCTTCTGCTTCCAGCAAATCAACTCGTCTCTGAACAACTTCCTTATCGAGTTTCATCGCTGGTATGCCGTATGTCAGCAGTCCGCCAATCCGGTCTTCCCGCTCAAAGACCGTGACACGATGTCCGGCTTGATTGAGCTGATCTGCAGCCGCAAGACCCGCCGGACCTGAACCGACGATGGCAATTGCATGCGTCGAGCGGACCGTGGGAATCCGAGGTACGACCCACCCTTTTTCAAAACCGATATCAATGATCGTCCGTTCGATGTCCTTGATCGCAACTGCCGGTTCGTGAATCGATAAAGTACACGAGCCTTCGCATGGAGCCGGACATACTCTGCCGGTGAATTCCGGAAAGTTATTCGTCTCAAGCAGTCGGTCGAGTGCTTCCTGAAAACGCCCCTCTTCAACGAGTATGTTCCATTCCGGAATCAGGTTATAGACCGGGCAACCGATTTTCACCTGATCAAATACTTCTCCTACATGGCAAAATGGTGTGCCGCAGTCCATACAACGACTGGCCTGTTGACTCGCCTCCGCTTCGGTCAAAGCAGTCTTGTACTCGTTAAAGTCGCCGACTCGCTCGCTTGGATGTCGCTCTGTACCACCCGAGCGACTGACTGTCATGAATTGATCGCGTCGTTTCATCTTACCCCTCCTGTTCTCCGACCGAGATGCGTCTCGAACGCAAGCAACATTGCTTCCTCGGTGTTGTGCCCCTGTTTTGCGAAATCCGCCATCAATGTCGTGACTTTCTCATACGTCGCCGGGATGACACGGATGAATGAGTGAATGACGTGATCCCAGTTCGCAAGGATCGCATCGCCCTGTTCGCTGCCGGTCCGTGCGACATGACGCTCTACGAACGTCTTGAGACGCGCCATCTCTTCGACATGTGTGACGGGTCCTGTTGAGACAAGTTCGCGATTGACCCGCTGTAAGAACTGCTCTTTCTGTCGCGGTAACACGTATGCCACACCCCCAGACATGCCGGCGGCAAAGTTTTTTCCGACATCACCGAGCACGACGACCGTACCGCCCGTCATATACTCAAGCCCATGATTCCCGATGCCTTCGACGACTGCGACGGCGCCACTATTTCGAACAGCAAATCGTTCTCCTGCCTGCCCGTTGACATATAATTCTCCGCTTGTTGCTCCATAAAGGGCTACGTTGCCGATGATGGATTGTTCGGACGAGACGAACGGAATCGAACGCGAAGGATGTACCGCTATGATGCCCCCAGATAATCCTTTTCCGACATAATCATTCGCTTCACCCGTCACATCAATCGTCATGCCACGAGGAAGATAGGCACCTAGACTTTGTCCGGCGGATCCTTGTAATTCAAGCTTCAAACGATCCGTCGGAAGACCAAGTGCTCCAAATCGCCGCGTCAGCATCGCACCCGTTTGTGTGCCGATTGCTCGATCCGTATTTTGAACGGCTAACCGAATCGTCTGTGGATGCGTAAAGTCTGCTGCTTCTAAATAAGTAGCAACTTCACGGGCATCGAAGGAACGGTCGACATGATGCTGTTGTTGTTCTGCCGGTCCGTGTGAGACATGTACGAGCAGACGCGAGAAATCAAGACTTTTCGCTTTCCAGTGAGTCGCTTGCCGCTCGGACGGTTGTAAAAGATCCGTCCGTCCGACAAGATCCGTCAAACGTCGAATACCGAGCTTGGCTAAATAACCCCGGACCTCCTCGGCAATGAATGTCATGAAGTGAACGACGTCGTCCGCTGATCCAGTAAATTTCTTACGTAGCGCTGGGTCTTGTGTCGCAATCCCAACAGGACATGTATCGAGATGACAGGCACGCATCATGATGCATCCGACTGCGATGAGCGGAGCAGTGGCAAACCCGTACTCATTTGCTCCAAGCATCGCCGCGATGATGACATCCCGACCAGTCAATAGCTTCCCATCTGTCTCCAGTATGACGCGTTCGCGTAGACCGTTTAACGTTAACGTCTGATGGGTTTCTGCAAGACCCAGTTCCCACGGAAGACCGGCATGTTGGATACTCGTTTTCGGTGAAGCACCGGTTCCTCCGTCATGCCCACTGATGACGATGACATCGGCAAGACCTTTCGCAACCCCGGCAGCAATCGTTCCAACACCACCTTTCGCGACTAACTTGACACTGATTCGAGCTTGATCATTGGCACGTTTTAAGTCATGGATCAATTGGGCCAAGTCTTCAATGGAATAGATATCATGGTGCGGAGGTGGTGATATCAACCCTACCCCTGGCGTAGAAGCACGTACACGTGCAATCCAAGGATAAACTTTTTCGCCAGGTAATTGACCTCCCTCTCCCGGTTTTGCACCTTGGGCCACTTTGATTTGAAGTTCATCAGCATGAACAAGATAATGACTCGTCACTCCGAATCGACCTGAAGCAATTTGTTTGATCCGGCTCATCCGGAAATCCCCATTTTCATCGCGTTCATACCGTTCCTCTTCCTCACCGCCTTCGCCACTGTTGCTTTTTCCACCTAATCGATTCATCGCAATCGCAAGTGTCTCATGAGCTTCTTTGGATAAAGAGCCGTATGACATCGCACCCGTCTTAAAATACTTAACGATTTCACTGACCGGTTCAACTTCCTCTATCGGAATCGCTGTTGTTTCCTTGAATGTCAACATGTGACGCAGGACAGTCGCCGGCTCCTCTTGAATTCGCTGCGCGTACTTTTGATAAAGAGCAAAATCGTTCGTCCGACAAGCATGTTGTAAAAGATGGATCGTCGCTGGATTAAAGGCGTGGTGCTCACCTGCTTGGCGATAACGGAAAACACTTCCGGATTCCAAATGGATGCGCTCGTCTGCAACCTGTTGTGCACGTCGGACTTCTTCCTCAATCAAAGCGATCGTCATGCCACTGACTTGAGAGACGGTACCGGTAAAGTGACGCTCGATGACTGCCCGATCAATACCGATTGCCTCGAAAATTTGTGCCCCACGATAACTAAAGACGGTCGAAATCCCCATCTTCGACATGACCTTGACGACACCTTCCGTGACAGCTTTTTGATAGCGCTGTTCGATATCACTGAAACGGTCTCCGATTGCTTCTTCGAGGGTCAGATACGCGAGGTAAGGATAAATCGCATCCGCACCGTATCCAATGAGCGTTGCGACATGGTGCACTTCACGAACCTCGCCACCTTCTACGATCAGGCTAAGGTTCGTTCTCAACCCGCTCCGGATCAGCTCATGATGAATCGCGCTGACTGCCAGTAGAATCGGCATCGGTAAATTCCCCGGTCGAACGAGTCGGTCAGACAATATCAATAATTCGTATCCATTTTGGGCGGCAGTGACAGCTTCTTCTATTAATGTATCGAGTGCTTCTTCGAGTGAATCCGTAAACGTCGTCGAGAGCGTTTTTTGTTTCAGCCCGCTCTGTTTTAAGGCATGTGCCTCATCGGGTCTTAAAACAGGCGATTCGAGACGAACCCGGCGACAGTTCAGTCGGTTCGGCGTTAACAGCTCCCCTTGACGACCGAGCCATGTCATCGTCGAAGTCACGATGTCTTCCCGTAGCGCATCGATCGGAGGATTCGTGACCTGGGCGAACAATTGCTTGAAGTATCGAAACAGCGATTGTGGTCGCTCACTCAGGACCGCTAATGGTATATCCGTTCCCATCGCACCGAGCGGATCTTTTTGTTCTTCGACTAATGGAATCAAATACTGATCGATGTCTTCTCGCGTATAGCCAAAATGACGCTGTTTCGTTCCGAGATCCGGAAGCCTCTCCTTGAAATCATTCCGCGCAAGCAAGATGACTTCTTGCGCCAACCACTCAGCATACGGATGACGTGTCGCCAGTTCCCGTTTGATTTCTTCGTCTGCGATTAACTGACCGGATGCAAAGTCGAGTAAGAGCAGTTCTCCAGGAACAAGCCGTTTCTTGAATAAAATGTCTTCCTCCTTCAAGGGGAGGACACCTGCCTCAGAAGATAGCATGAAATGTCCGTCACGCAATAAGACATATCGAGCAGGGCGTAAGCCGTTTCGATCAAGTGTCGCCCCAATCTGTTTCCCGTTCGTAAAGACGATGGCAGAAGGACCATCCCACGGTTCCATCATGCTACTATGGTATTCGTAATATGCGCGTTTTGCCGGTCGTATTTCTGCATGTTCGAAAGGTTCAGGGACAAGCATCAGCGCCGTCTCAGCAAGCGATAAGCCAGAGAGATGCAGAAATTCAAAAGCATTATCAAGCATCGAAGAATCGCTTCCTGTCTCATCGAGAATCGGAAGAACTTCCTCCGCCCGATTGCCATATGTCGTCTCGGCCAATCGACGCTCTCGTCCACGCATCGCCCGGATATTTCCTTGCAACGTGTTGATTTCACCGTTGTGAATCAAATAACGATTCGGATGTGCACGCTTCCAGCTCGGGAACGTATTGGTACTAAAACGCGAGTGTACGATACCGAAACCGGACTGATACCGCTCGTCACGTAAATCATCAAAATAGGCTTCTAATTGATCCGTCGTCACTAGTCCCTTATATACAATCGTCTCACTCGAACTACTCAGGACGTATTGCTCAAGCCCGAGTTGTTCAGCCGTCCGTTCAAACGCCCGTCGGATCAAGAAAAGTGTTCGCTCGAACGTTAATCCTTCAATCGCCTGTGCCCCGATGAAACATTGACGAATGACCGGTTCAGACTTTCGCGCCACTTCCCCTAGGACGACGGTTTGAACGGGTACCGTTCGCCAGCCGAGAACGGTTTGACCTTCTGTCAAAATAATGGATTCAAGCGAGCGTTCCAATCGTTGCCGTTCTCGTTCTTCCCGTGGAAGGAACATCATGAAGACACCATAGTCGCCTTTCTTTGGAAACGAGATATGACGCACCGATTCTCGAAACAGTCGATCTGGCAATTGCGTTAAGATCCCGGCACCATCTCCCGTCTTTGCGTCACTCCCCTGCCCCCCACGGTGTTCCATCTGACAAAGCATGGCCAATGCCTTTTCAACGATTTCATGACTCGCTCGTCCAGTTTGATGTGCGTAAACCCCGATCCCGCACGCATCATGTTCCATACGAGGGTCGTATAATCCCTGCTGTTCAGGGTATTGATGAAATGTCATCGTAGCACTCTCCTTGCTCTCTAAATTTTCTGTTTATTCAGTTAAATTATACTTTACACTCTTTTATGTTTATTCGCCAGTGTGCATAATTTAGGATTTTAATCATGCATTACCTAAGGATTACCATTTATCAATAGTGATAGCGCTTACATAAAGATGGATATTCATTCATTATTTTTTTATATGGAATTCTATCTTTCGAATGCGTATTGTTTTGCCCGAAGATAGGATTCCGTGGTATTTTTAATGGGAATACACGTTTCATGATCATGAAACAGAGAGAGGAATCATACAGATGAAAAAAACCATCCAATGGACGGGACTCTTGATTGCAGGTAGTTCAATCCTTTTAAGTGCGTGTGGTCAGCAGGAAGATAAAGCAACCGCATATGACAAGATTCAAAAAGAAGGCACCCTCGTCGTCGCAACGGCCGGTACATTATACCCGACGTCTTACCATGACGAAAAAAGCAACGATTTAACCGGTTTTGATGTGGAAGTCGTGAAAGAAGTCGCAAAACGCCTGGACTTGAAGGTGAAATTCAAGGAAATGTCGTTTGATGGTATGCTGACGAGTGTCAACACTGGTCAAGTCGACCTCGCGGCGAATGATATCACAATCACTGATGATCGAAAGGAAAAATTCGCTTTTTCTAAACCGTATAAATACACGTACGGAACAGCCATCGTCCGGAAAAGTGATTTATCCGGCATCCAGTCACTCGAGGACTTGAAAGGCAAAAAAGCTGCCGGTGAGGCAACCACGACGTATATGCAAATCGCTAAAAAGTATGGAGCAAAAGAAGTCACATATGACAATGCAACGAATGATCAGTACTTGCGCGACGTTTCGAACGGTCGAACAGACGTCATCTTGAATGATTATTATCTTCAGACGTTAGCTGTCGATTTCTTTAAGGATTTTGACATTACGATTCATCCTGATATTGCCTACAATCCCAGTCAGGTCGGGTTAATCATGGACTTAGATAATAAAGAACTGCAATCCAATATCAATGAACAGCTTGACGAGATGAAGAAGGACGGGTCCTTAAAAGATATCTCTGAAAAATTCTATGCAGGTAAAGATGTATCCCAAATGCCTGACGTCAAAACGACGATCGTTGACGTGAATTAACGATGACTTCCATTGACTGGCGTTCCGTTTTCAATCCGGAATTAGCCATTGACTCGTTTCCGTATATTTTGAGCGGTCTCGGTCAAACACTATGGATTTCCTTACTCAGTATGGCGATCGGACTGGGACTCGGATTACTGTTAGCGCTCTGTCGTCTGTCGCATCTTCGATGGTTACGCTTTGGAGCGAGTGCGTATATTTCGTTCATGCGTGGTGTACCTATTCTCGTCTTACTCTTCATGTTGTATTTCGGGCTGCCCGTCATCAATATTCAACTCGATGCTCTGACTGCTGCCATCACTGGATTTAGTCTCAACAGTGCCGCATACATGGCAGAAATCATTCGTTCTTCCCTGCTATCGATTGATCACGGTCAAGAAGAAGCAGCTGCCTCTCTTGGGTTATCCAAGTACCGGACATTCGTCGGAATTGTTTTACCTCAGGCGATCCGGATTGCGATCCCACCGCTTTCAAACGTTTTACTTGATCTTGTCAAAGCCTCTTCACTTGCTGCCATGATCACGGTACCTGAGATTTTCCAAAAGGCGAAAATCGTCGGTGGACGAGAATTCGATTACATGACCGTGTATTTCGTCGTCGCGTTCATTTACTGGGGAATCTGCTCTTGTATTGCGGTCGTCCAGGAAATGCTGGAACGTCGCTTTGCCCGCTATCTTTAATACAGAACACCTCAAAGAGGCGATGGAACGAAGGTCCATCGCCTCTTTATGACGTATTCGACTACTGCTCATCCTTCACGGTACCGTGTTAAAAAATGTTCCAACTGACGCGGCTGTAAAGGACGATGGAATAGATAGCCCTGTAACGTATGGCATCCTAAACGCTCGAGTAAAATCGCCTCTTCCTCAAGTTCGATTCCTTCTGCAACGATTGTCATATCTAGTCGTTTCCCTAGCTGGATGATTGTCTCAATCATAGACCGCTTTTTCTCAGAATGAACGGCTTCTTGCACAATCTCTTTCGGGATCTTCAATTGATCAAACGGAAGCTCGACCAAAGATTGCATGGATGAAAACCCAGTTCCAAAATCATCAAGCGCGATGCGTATACCGTAAAGATGCAGGGTATTTAAGGTCTCAATGATTTGTTCAGTTCCTTCGATGAAAATGTGTTCGGTCATCTCGATTTCGAGTAAAGAAGCCGGAAATCCCGTTTGTTTTAAGATCGATAATACACGTTCCGTAAAATCCGATTGTCTTAATTCCCACGGCGAGACGTTCACGGAGACCGTCAGTGGTTCCTTCCCCTGTTCTAGCCAGGATTTCCCTTGAAGACAGGCCTGACGCATCACCCACCCACCTAACGTTTCAATGAAGCGTGTCCGTTCCGCAAGTGGAATGAACTCGAAAGGGGGCACGAGTCCATATTCCGGATGATTCCATCGAATCAAAGCCTCCACTCCAGTAATTCGACGTGTTCGTGCATTTACTTGCGGTTGAAATAACACGAAAAAATCCCGATCCAATTCCGCATCATATAGATCACGTGTCAATTGCAGAGCGCGCTTGCGATCGTTTTGAGTCGCTAAATCCGTAATCGCATACGTATTCTTCCGATTAGATTTTGCCGTAAAAAGCGCAATTTCCGCATCGTTGATGACATGATCCGTCGACTCACTATGCATGAAAGAAACACCGATACTTGCCGTTACATTGATTTGCTTAAAATCAATCTGTACCCGTTCGGACACACTCGATAAGATGTCATCACAGAGCGTACGTGCCTCATGATGACGTGGCGCATGCATTAAGAAGGCACTCCCGCTCGCTTTTGCGATCGTACAATCCGGAAAACGATGCATCAACCGCCGTCCGATGATGTGTAAAGTACGATCGCCTGTCCGATATCCGAAAGCGTCATTGACGGTCTTGAAATCGTCAAGGTCGATGAGACATATCAAATCCCCTTCTTGTTTCGTCTTTTCAACTTCGATGACGAACGAAGAACGATTCGCGAGACCTGTAACCGGATCAGTAAAGGCTTGCTCCTGCAGTCGAGCTAAGTAATCGATGTTTCGTTCTAAACGCGTGACATATTGGTTATGAATCAACAAACTGATGATTGTCGCAATCAAAATCAGACCAATTCGGGCAATGTGATCGGACGCGAACATCGTTGCATTTTCAAGTGTAGGCGTTTGATACCAAATATATAGGAGTGAGAGTGTCGTGATGCTCGTTGCATAAAGTAACATCGTCCGATTGATGACGACGAGTGAGGCTAATATGAACAACAACGAACTTGCCCAAACGGTTTGAGCACCGCTATTGATGAAAGGATAGTAAATGAATGGAATAAGTAAAAATATACTCGACATCAGATGCGGTTTGAGTCGATCTGATAGGCTACTTTTACCGATGAAATACTGAAGACTCCCTGCAAAAACAATGATGAATGCTCGCCATAAAGCTTCTTCCCCTAAACCGGATCGGCTGAATAGACTCGCCACGATATAGAGCATGGCACCACAACTCGTCAACACGAAAATGATCATCCCGAACAATTGATAGTTTGCCCGAATCTCCCGATGATACTGAAGACTGTTCGAAGAACGCCGCTGCATGTTCACCGCAATCCCCTCTTTCTGTTTCCTGTCGTTTATTTTCCTTATCACAGCTAAAACAAAACCTGAATTTTCTAATAATAATAAAAAATTGGGAAGTGATGTTTTAAAAGAACGGGAATAGACCTTATATACAGAAAGGAGCGATCGACATGTCACGACTATTATTCATTGAAGCAAACGACAGCACACATCATAAAAAGGGAGTTAGTTCTGAAATGAATGACACCTTTTTGGCGTCTTATCGAGAAGCACATCCTGAAGACGATATAACAGTATTGAATCTTTTTGAGGAACGTCTGCCCTTTTTTGATTTACAGCTAGCTCATGCGGCAGGACGTCTGTTTAAGGGAGAAACATTAACTGGAGACGACGCTACGCATGCGGAACGGTTGCGGGAATACCTCAATGGTTTTCTTGATGCCGATAAGGTCGTGTTTTCATTTCCGATGTGGAATCTGACCGTTCCGGCACCGTTGCATAATTACATGGACTATTTAGCTCAAGCTGGACAGACGTTTCGGTACACGACCGAAGGATCAATCGGTCTCGTTAAGGATAAAAAGGTGTTATTGCTTCACTCACGCGGAGGTGACTACTCGACACCTGATAAAGTATCTAGCGAGCACGCCGTCCGGTACATGCTCGACCTGTTAGCATTTTTTGGAATCGATGACGTTTCAACGGTCATCCTGGAGGGGCACCAACAATACCCAGACCGGGCAACTGAATTGATTGAACAAACACTTTCAGCATGCAAAAAAGCAGGTCAAACCTTTTAAAGACGAAACAGGATGTCTGTTTCGTGTTCTTCTAGCAACGACTCCTTCTCGACCGGAAGATGAAAGGCATGAAATACAGCGTATGCCATCGTAAAATCTCGTTGAATATCAGAAGAAGGTTCTTTCATTTGTTTTTTCAATGTCCCTCTTTGATGATAAAAATGTCCTAAAAAATGACCGTCTTCCATCTGTAGACTTTCCTGAATACCTTGCTCGGTGACTGCCAACCCAGCTTGGTATTTTTTTTGTTTCCATAAGAGCTGACTATAATTGTACAAAATTTTGATTCTTTTTTTCTTTAACTCAATCGTTTCGTAATTGAGTTGAAGTAGTTCCTGAAAAATGACTTCTGCTGTTTCAAATTCGTCATGTTCTACTAAAACATTTGCGACTTTCATTCGGATTCGCAAATACATGACTGACGATTTAAACCATAGATTCTCATGAAGCAGGAGCTGCTCTAGCTTCAGAACCGCCTCTTCAGATGAGATGTGTTTGCACTTCTCTAAAATAATGATTTCATAATAGTCCGCTAAAATGTGAAGCATATCATAAGTAGCATTACGTTTGACTGAATTTAAATATTCTAGTGCCTCTTGCCATTGCGTCAAGCGAATCAAATTCAATAATCGATCATCGACCTCATGAAAAGCATCACTTCTTAAATGATCTTGAAAAAGCGTTGATAGGGGGACTTTCAGTCGTTTTGCGACTTGTTGCAACAAGTCGATTGTCGGTGAATTCTTACCGTTTTCAACTTTACTGATTTCGGCTTGGCTACAGATTCCTTCACATAACTCTGCTTGTGTCATCTTTTTTTCTTTTCGAATCCGCTTAATTTCATATCCAATGGATTCTGGTAGATAAACCATCATGTGCCTCCTTTTTTTTTACAGATAACTAAAATTCAAAATATAATAAATTTCGTTTACCTTTGGATACTAACTGAGCATGATTCGTATTATCGAATGCATGAAATAACGTGTAAGCTAACGTAAAAGCATCTCTGATATTTTGCTCAGGATAATGTAATTTCTCGAAAAAACATCCTCTTTGATAATAAAAATGTCCGAGCATAGCCGTATCTTTTCTTTTAGTAGACAGAGCGATACCTTTCTCCGTAATGTCTAGTCCGGCTCCATAGTCATGTTGAAAATATAACTGTTGGGCATGATTGTAGATGACTTTACATTGTAATTTCTTAAGATCGTACGTCGCATATTGGTAAGAAAGCAAGTCTTCGTAAATCTTGCGCGCATATGGATAGTGACCATTTAAATAATAGTAATTGGCGACTGACATTCGGATTCGCAAATAAATAATAGGATATTCTCTCTCCACTTGTTCTTGATCCGATAAGCGTAACAATTGAGAAATACAGGTTCGGTAATCAATGTCATTTCGCCCTTCTTTGGCGATCCATTTAAAATAACGCAATAACAAATTGACAGAAGGAGGAGGGGCCGTAGAGGCACCTTCAACAAAGCTCAGCATTTCATCATAACGCCGCTTCCTTGAGAGATCAGAGAGATATACATCGTAAGTACGAAAAAGCTTCAGCTCATTCATATCGATAAACAGTTGTTCCATCGTAATATGAAGTTTTTGAGAAAGACGTAACACGAGTTCCATCGTCGGCATGATTTTTCCATTTTCAATTTTACTCAATTCCGCCTGACTGCAAACGCCTAGCGCTAATTCTTTTTGTGTCCAATTTCTCTCAACCCGTAGTTCCCTAATGCGTTGACCAAAATATTGGATTTGCAACTGTCTCTCCTTTCCGATCCTATTTTGTTGTGATTGAAGATCAGGTAGATAAATAGTTATTTTTTGTTTTCAGTACAATTTTTGCATACTGTTTCATTTGGAAGGCAGAGAACAATTCGTAAGCCATTACATAATCACTATAAACTTGCTTTGAATTCGAATCCATTCGTTCATAGAATTCACCGCGTTGATAGTAAAGGTGCGCTAAATATGATGTTTGTTTTAATCGTCGACTGATCTGCATCGCTTCCTCGATGATGTTTAGCCCCTTTTGCGGTTGATTCATTTTATACAAAACATTTTCCGTTAGTTTGGATACCGAACAATAGATTAGCCGGGTTCAAAAGTGAACAATAAGTGTTCGCCTTTTAATTCAACGATCATCTTTTTTGTTGCTTGATGATCCAATGCATGCATAAGCGCATATGCTACAGAATATGTCTTTTGAAACGATACCGGCAACTTTCCAGTCGCCTCTTCGTAGTTTGCTAATTGAAAGTAGAAGTGACCTAACAAGAAGGAAAGCTGGTAATTTAAACAACAGCTGATCCCTTTTTCAATAAAACAAAGTCCTTCATCAAACAAATCCTGGTATAACAAGATTTGAGCATGATTAAAGTAAAGCTTTATTAAAGTAGTCATATATGTTGAACTTTCAAGCTGTTCAAGCAACCGTTCCATCTCTATATAAACCTTGGTCGTCAGATGATACATCTCATTTTCAGCGTATAAATTTGCTATCGCCGTTTTTATACGAATATATAACGAGATGGATTCATGCCACACACCATTGTCATGTACGAAATTAGACAATAAGGAAGCGGCTGTTCGAAAGTCCATATAATTTCGTTTTACTTCAGCTATTATTCGAAAGTAGTTACTTAAGATCCTGATTTCAAATTGCTCGTGGTTGTCATTTAAATTGGTTACATTCAAAACTTCTTCATAGTTTTCTTCCCGAAGTAATTCTGACACTTTTTGATCAAAGCCTGATATCGCTTCATGCGGTAGTTGATTCTCAAACAATACGGAAATGGGTATCTTCAACCGGTTTGCTAACCGTTGCAGTAACTCTACTGTTGGTGAATTCAGATTATTTTCAATCTTACTGATTTCTGCTTGGCTACATATCCCTTTACACAGTTCATGCTGCGACATCCGCTTTTGCGTACGCATTTGTTTGATTCTTGATCCAATTGCTGTTGTTGATACATTTGGCCTCATCAAACAATCACTCTCTTTCTTGTATTGGAAATAATAATAAATCTGAGAGGTGCGTCTCCAGAATTTGCTGATACGCATGATTTTTAGTTGCAACGAAAAATGAATAGGCAATCGTGTATGATTTTTTAATTTCTTTGTCCGATGCGTTCAATGATTCTAATAAAAATCCCTTTTGATAATAAAAATGACCCAGGTAAGTTAAATCTTGCATCTGTTTGCTTTCACTAATTGCTTTTTCTACTTCTCTCAAACCATCTTCGAATCTCTTCATTCTGTATAAATTTCTGACATAATTATAAATAATCTTCATACGAATCTTTTTATATTCTCGTGTCTGATAAGACATATTAAGTAGTTCATCATATATTTGATCTGCATGTTGATACTCTCTTTGATTCGTATAGAGAACTGCAATCGCCATTTGAATGCGCGTATAAAGTAAAAAGGATTTGTCCATTAACTTTTCTTTAGACACTAATTGAAGTAACGCCGAAATACACGACCGAAAATCAATATTCCCCTTCTCATGTTCTAGCAATATCCCGTGGTACTGAACTAAAAATTGAATTTCAAAAGCAGAACTTGACTCGGCAAATTTTTTTAAATCTCTTGACATTTCTGTATACGATTTTTCACGAAAATGTCTTAACATTTTCTGATCTATTTCGTTTAACTTTTGAGATACCTGTTCATCTTCAAAAAATGATGAAATTGGCAACTTTAATCTTTTACAAATACTTTGTAAGAGATCAATCGTCGGCGAATTTTTACCATTTTCAACCTTACTGATCTCTGCCTGGCTACAGATACCATCGCACAACTCTTTCTGAGTCATGCCCTGTTTTTTGCGTTCCTGTTTTATCTTTTCACCAACGGATTCAATCACTGGGTGCATGCTGTCACTCCTTCATCCAGACCCATCTACCAAAAAAAATCTTCCGTTTCAAGTATATACCACTTGAGACGGAAGACGGATGTATGCTTCCGGCGAGAATCGAACTCGCACTGCAGCATTACCATTGCTGAGGTCTGCCATTAACCTACGGAAGCCTGTAAAATCTGATTTTAGTATAGCTTATGCAGAAAAACAAAACAAGAAGCTGAGCCAAAATTTTCCTCAGCTTCTTATTTTATTTACAGCGTTGTTTTCGTTAATGAATTATCGTAAACAACCAATACTGAATAATGTTCATCTGCTTTAGAAGCAACGAACGTTGAAAACTTAAGTGTAATGATGGAGTTTGATCCTACACCATTATCTTCGAAAAATGAATTGAGCCGTTCCTCTAATTCTTCAGGCGAGCGCCCAACGACTACTTTAGAATGCAACATGATCATCACTCCGTTCCGTTAATATAGGTTCGAGTTTAGTAATTGCCTTCTCCTGTATTTTTTAAACCTCCATTTTCGACTTGCTCCGATCTCGCATTATCCGCTATGGTGAAATGGAGCATGTAAATAATCGAGAATGGGACGTGAAGAAAATGGAACAGATCAATTTTGATGAACGAATTGAAAAACGATTTACAGGATCCGTCAAATGGGACGGATTACAGTCACTCTATGGTTCAGATGAGCTAATTCCGATGTGGGTCGCTGACATGGATGTTCGTCCGCCGCATCATCTAACAGAACGATTGACAAGACGTGCCGCGACCGGACATTTCGGATACGCCCTGTTTACTGATGAAGCGCAACAGGCGATTCAACAGTGGTTCCATAAACGTTATCATGTCGAGGTCGACCAGACGACGATTCTTTATTCAAGCGGTGTCGTTCCGGGGTTGGCTCATACCGTTCTTGCTCTGACGGAACCCGGTGATTCAATCATCATTCAAACTCCTGTCTATCCTCCATTCCATCAAATCATCCAGTCCAACCAACGTCAACTTGTTGAGAATCCACTACTTTTAGATGGTGAGGTATATCGGACGGATTTCACGTTGCTTGAAGAACAGATGAAATCAGCGCGTATGATGATTTTATGTAGTCCACATAATCCAAGCGGAAAAGTGTTCGGTAAAGATGAATTATTCCGAATTGTCGAACTAGCGAAACAATACGGCGTATATGTTGTCTCGGACGAAATTCATGCAGATCTTGTGTATACGGGTGCTACACATACGCCTATCCTTGCATTTGATTACGAAAAAGTCGTATTGATCAGTGCACCATCCAAAACGTTTAACATCCCCGGTTTATATGCTTCTTACCTGATCGTACCGGATCCGTCCATCCGGAAACGCATCGAACGTGTTCAACAGCGTCATTTCGTGCATCCGAATGCTTTAGCTTCGACAGCTATAGCCGCTGCTTACGGCGAGGTTGCCAGCGAACAATGGTTAGCGCAACTGCTCCTATATTTAGAAAGCAATCGTGACCATGCAATTCAGCGGATTCGTCAGGAAATGCCCGCTCTTCAAGTAGTTGTTCCTGAATCAACCTTCTTATTATGGATTGATTTCAAAGCACTTGAACTCGACGGTAAGTCACGTGCCGATTGGCTCGTCAAAGAAGCCGGATTAGCATTGACACATGGTCAACCATTCGGATCCGGTGGTGAGACGTTTGAACGGCTGAATATCGGTTGCCCTAGAGCGCAACTCGATCAGGCAATTGATCGACTCTCTTCCGCCTACACACGTTTATTAGAAAAATAAAAAGATGTAGAATGACCCGTCTTTTAAGGGGCATTCTACATAAAAACAAAATTTTCGGAATATTCATATTAGTAGAACTTTAACAGGGACTAAAAGCGTCCCAATCCCTTAAGGCACTAGGCGTGGCGGCACTTTTGACTCGATTGCAAGGACTTGCAAAGTTGTTTTATCCCCTGTAAGGTGGGGAACATATCATTCGGCGGCAACAAACGACGATTCAAATCGCCGAAAAAACTACAGCTTTTGGAGGACTTACTTTATGACGCAAGAATGGGTATCAATTATCCTGTATCTCGTTATGATGTTGGCAATCGGGTACATCGCCTACAGACGAACGACGAATACAGAAGATTACATGTTAGGTGGACGCGATCTCGGTCCTGGTGTGACGGCGTTATCCGCTGGTGCATCAGACATGAGTGGCTGGATGTTGATGGGATTGCCTGGCGCAATGTACGCAACAGGTGTTTCGGCACTCTGGCTTGCACTCGGCTTATTGATTGGATGTTACGTGAACTATATCGTACTCGCACCACGTTTCCGCCTCTACACGGAAATGGCAAACGATTCAATTACGATTCCTGATTTCCTTGAAAATCGTTTTGAAGATAAATCACGCGTGCTTCGTACTGTATCTGCACTCGTCATCATCATCTTCTTTACGTTCTACACTTCAGCCGGAATCGTATCTGGCGGTAAATTGTTCGTCAGCTCATTTGGTTTTGATTATCACTATGGTATGCTCTTGACGATTGCGGTCGTAATCGCCTACACACTTTTCGGCGGTTTTCTCGCAGTCAGTTGGACCGATTTCGTCCAGGGTTGTATCATGTTCGTCGCATTGGTTCTTGTACCAATCGTCGCTTTGACAGATGTGGGCGGCGTCGACGGCGCATACAATTACGCAGAAAACTTAGATGCTTCTTTATTTGATCCACTCAAAGGGACAACAGCACTCGGAATCATCGGATTCCTCGCCTGGGGTCTTGGTTACTTCGGTCAACCGCACATCATCGTTCGCTTTATGGCGATTCGTTCCGTAAAAGATTTGAAAAATGCACGCCGCATCGGGATCGGTTGGATGTTCGTCTCGATTCTCGGCGCTATGTTGACAGGTCTTGTCGGTATTGCTTATTTCGAAGGTCAAGGAAATGGACTGGCTGACCCAGAGACTGTCTTCATTCGATTCTCGGATGTTCTGTTCCACCCATATATCACTGGATTCTTGATGGCTGCCATCCTTGCTGCGATCATGTCGACGATTTCTTCACAGTTACTCGTCACATCAAGTGCATTGACAGAAGACTTCTACAAAACGTTCTTGAAGAAAAATGCATCGGATAAAGAACTTGTTTTGACAGGTCGGATTGCTGTACTAGTTGTTGCGATCATTGCAAGCGTACTCGCTTGGAATCCATCCGCGACGATTTTAGCACTCGTCGGTTACGCTTGGGCTGGATTTGGTTCTGCCTTTGGTCCAATCATCTTGCTTTCTCTCTACTGGAAACGGATGACGAAACAAGGTGCACTTGCCGGCATCATTTCAGGTGCTCTGACTGTCATCATCTGGGTACAGCTTGGACTCAGTGCAACACTCTACGAAATGGTCCCTGGATTCTTTACGAGCTTGATCTTCACGGTCGTCGTCAGCTTGATGACGAAGCAACCGGTCAATGCCGTTCAGGAAACGTTCGAAGAGATGGAAGACGAATTAAAAGACGCTGTTCAATAATCAACGAATAACGAGTGAGACCTCTGCCGGAAAATCGGCAGAGGTCTTTTTTGACTTACAGTTCAATCACACCATAATGCAACTTTGACGTCTTCCGTCGCAATCGTTTAAAACCGTATTGCTCAAATAACGGACTTTCGAAATGTGCTTTTAAGATGATGCACGTTCGAGCAACCCGACGTGCCTGTTCGATGGCTGCATTGGATAAAGATTCATAATTCGCAAGTGTCCGTAACGGATCGAGGTGCGTCGATTCGGTTACTGTCTGCTCGAACATCGGATCAAAATAGATGACATCAAAACTGTCGTCTGGACACTCCTTTAAAAACGCTAAATGATGTTTCATGTGAACGTCGATTCGACGCATCGCTTCTGTGATTGGGGCATAGGACTCTGTCCAGCGCTGTAACCCCTCCTTTACGACATACGCCGTCTCCGTTCGGCTTTCAAGTCCCGTGACCTGTCCCGTCTCTCCAACGGCATGACTCATCACGATGGCATCCGCACCAAGACCTAGCGTACAGTCGAGGACACGCATTCCTTCAGATAATTGACCAATCGCTACTAATGGGTCTTTGCCCCCCGCATCGATTTGTTTGATTCGGAATACGGCGCTTGAAGGATGAAAAAAGAATGATGTCGATTGACCGATCGGATATAGATCCAGTCGTCGTTTATCGACGACGAGAATCGGTAATCCCATCTCTTGATGTAGTTGTTCGATACTTTTTTTCTGACGCGAGACGTAAACAAAATGTATCGTCTCATCTGCTAGCATCTGCTTGACACGATGGTGGACGTCTTCTGTCGGACGTAGACACGTCGTCAGACCAATGCTTGGTTTCATATTTCTTTCCTCCACAAAAAAATAAGCCAGCCGAAGCTAGCTCATTTCTTTTTCTTTAATAATCCTTCGATGTCTTCGATCAATGCTTTTTTCGAAATCAGGTCCTCTTGCTTCTCCTGTTCGACTTTTGCATCGACTGTCGTCCGCTTCATAAGTGCTTGAAGTGTCTCATCAATGCTTGATTTTAAATGATCGCGGTCTTCTTTGTTAAGAGAAAGATCATGTTGAACTTCGTCCCCTTGTTCATCTAATTGGCGTAAGCGTTCCGTCAATTGTTTCGCTTCCCGATTCAAGTCCGAATACAATCGTTCGATTTGCTCTAAACGCAATTTGATTCCGTCACGTTCTGTGAACACGTTTTCCAGCCCCTTCCAGTATGCAGTTGTCTACATCATTACTTTACCATATTCCATAGCAATTAAAACAATCACAAGATGATTACAAAATGACTTTTTTTATTTTCTTCCTGCGGATCGGTTCCAGTTAATTTTTGCAATTGCAAGGGGGGTATCGCTATAATGTAAACGAAGCATCAATTGGGACGAGGGAGGATTTTGTGATGGAATTAAGACGTCGAGCATTACGTCATGTCGATCAAGCTGAGTATGAACATTTCTTGAAGTATGGCGAACAAGCATATGGGCTGACTCCGCAAGAAATCAAAGGGTATGACCATGAGCTTGGAGAAGAGCGGGCTTTTGATTCCGTCGAGCACAGTTATCCTGAAGATTACTACTTTGATATCGTTGAAGCGGATACAATCGTCGGACGGGTTCTGCTATTAAAAATGGGACACTACTTCCAACTGGATTTCATGGTGTTTGATCCGTATACCCGTAAAGGGATTGCTACAAAAGCCGTCTCAGAAGCATTAGCGTCTGCTGATGTCCTTACACGTCACGAGGTCCGGGCACGTGTCCTCGATCAGTCCCCGCACGCCGTGTACGCCAGACGCATTTTAGAGACGAACGGCTTCTCTTCGACAGGGAATTACTTCGTTAAAGGAAGAAGACGGCGCTTCTCACTGCAGCGAAACTGAAGTCGAATCAAGGGGCTGACTCAAAAGTCAGTTTCCACAAAGATCAGGGTGGCAGAATGATGAGCTGCCATCCTTATCTCATAATAAAAAGAATGACGCGTTTCACGCCACTCCTACAGGAACAAGCGCATCTTTGCGCTGTCAGAGACGAACAAGACCCGCTTTCCTGCTTGAATAAAGCAGGAAAACTGGCTTGTGTCTCGCCTGAGGAAAGGGCGTGAACAGACGCGTCATTCTTTTTTGAGTCAGCCTCTTTTTTGTACGCCGCACCGATGCTTTTTTCTTCAAGCTCCTTTGACAGGTGGTCGATTTCAGCGTACAATTTTCATCTGTATGAATAGAAAGGAGTATACTTCATGAACGAATGGTTATGGATCCCGTCCATCCTCTTGACGATGGGATTACTTGTCTTCAGTTATTATCTTTTTGGAAAAACCGGATTGTTGATGTGGATTGCCATTGCCACAATCCTGGCAAACATCCAAGTCACACAAACCGTCGACATCTTCGGTTTCGTCTTTACGTTAGGGAATGTCGTCTATGGGAGTTGTTATCTTGCGACGGATATCCTCAATGAAAAATACGGTAAGCGGGTTGCGCGCCAAGGCGTCTATATGGGGTTTTTCGCATTGATCACAACGACCGTGCTCATGCAATTCAGCTTACTTTATACCCCACTCGCTGATAAAGCAGCACTCGAAACATCTGATTCCTTACATTTATTGTTTGGACTCTTACCATGGATTGCTGTCGGAAGTCTCGCCGCCTATCTCGTCTCGCAATTATTTGATGTCTTTGTCTACTCGAAGATCCGTCAAAAAACAGGCGAACGGAAACTTTGGTTACGGACGACAGGTTCGACTGTACTAAGTCAGCTACTCGATACGTTGACGTTTTGTGCGATCGCCTTTCACGATATGCCGTTCTCGATCTGGTGGCAAATCTTCGTGACGACGTATCTCGCGAAATTCGTCGTGGCGTGGTTCGCGACACCATTCATGTATCTCGCGAAACGCATTCATCCCTCTACACGATCGACGGATGCAGCTGCCTAATAAAAAAAAACTAGAAGAGTTTAGCAAATTGTCGGATAATGGGAATGGAGGTGCCTAGATGAAGATTAAACGTAATGAACCGTTTCGGTATACATTGAAAACACCCGTGACGGGCGAGTTTTATTTGCTAAAAAATGAGCAACGCACACCAAAAGGCTTGATGAAAATTCATAACATCTCACCAAATGGATTGGCAATCACTACGGCATTAAAGCTGCCTCTTCAACAATCAATGAAGATCGTCGTTGAGTTCTCGTTAATCGAAGGGCACGAGCCGCTCTGCATCGAAGGGTTTTTATTGCATGAGAAACCTTCTGGTCCTGAGCGATTGTACGGTATCCACCTCAATTCGACAACAACCGATCGTGAAAAAATCATTTCACAAGTGAAACAGATCGCTCAATTGGAGCGATGACGAATCACGACAAACAGAGGCACTGCTCATTCGTGAGCAGTGCCTCTGTTTTATAGTTAGATGAATCATCCCTCGAACGTGCGGAAGACGATGGCTTCGTAGGGACGTAACGTGAGTTCATCAGCGATGACGGACTCATTATAGTTACCGATGACGCGGTCTGACGGATCATGCGTTAACGGAATAGTTAAATCATGATCTGCAAACGAACAGTAGACATACCATGTCTCCCCTTCAAGCGTTCGCGAGTACGCATAGACTTCAGGGTGATCCTCAAGCAAAAGTTCATAACGACCGTAGACGACGATTTCATGCTCATGTCGTAACCGAATCAATTGCTGGTAGTAATAGAAGATTGACTGGTCATCGGCAAGTGCCTGTTCTACGTTGATGTCAGGATAATTCGGATTGACTTTCAGCCATGGTGTTCCTGTCGTGAAACCTGCGTTTTCTGAACGATTCCATTGCATCGGCGTCCGGGCATTATCGCGACCTTTGATATGAACCGCCCGCAATAATTCTGCTGGAGAGGCACCTTGTTCGGTCCGTTCTCTCCACATATTCCGAATCTCAATATCCTCGTAGTCCGCAATATCTTCAAAAGCGACGTTCGTCATGCCGATTTCTTCCCCTTGATAGATGTATGGCGTTCCTTTTAATAAATGCAAGAGTGTTGCCAGCATCTTCGCTGATTCGACACGGTAGGTCGTATCATTTCCGAAACGGCTGACGACCCGAGGCTGGTCATGGTTATTCCAATAAAGCGAATTCCAGCCGGTATCATGTAAGGCTGTTTGCCATTTCGTGAAGTTCTGTTTGAGTTTTAGTAGATCAAATGGAATGACGTCCCATTTCCCATTCGGACCGGAATCAAGATCCATATGTTCAAACGTAAAGACCATGTTGACCTCTTCGCGCGCAGGGTCGGTATAGAGAATCGCATCTTCCGTCGTTGCTCCAGGCATCTCACCGACTGTCAGCACATCATAGTCGCCAAACGACGCTTGGTTCATTTCGTGTAAGAACTCATGTACACGCGGTCCGTTCACATAATGTTCTCCGCCATCTCCGTATAAGGCACCCGGATGAACCGTCGCGTCAGGCAAGCCTTTCGTTTTTGAGATCAGATTGATGACATCCATCCGGAAACCGTCGATGCCCCGATCCAACCAGCGGCGAATCATTCCGTATACATCTTGACGCATCTGTTCGTTTTCCCAGTTCAAATCCGGCTGTTTTTTTGAAAACAAGTGTAAGTAATATTCATTTGTCGTTTCATCGTATTCCCACGCCGGTCCTGAAAAAATCGAACCCCAGTTATTCGGTAGTGACCCATCAGGATTTGCCGGTCGCCACATATAATAATCTCGATATGGGTTGTCTTTGCTTTGGCGGGACTCGGCAAACCAGCGGTGTTCGTCTGAAGAATGGTTGATGACGAGATCCATGACGATTTTGATATCCCGCGCGTGCGCTTCCTCAAGCAGACGATCAAAGTCTTCCATCGTACCAAACTCTTTCATGATCGCCTCGTAATCCCGGATATCGTAACCATTGTCATCGTTTGGTGAGTCATATACCGGACTCAGCCATATGACATCGATTCCAAGCTTCTTCAAATAATCGAGTTGCTCGATGATTCCATTCAAATCACCAATCCCGTCACCATTTGAATCATTAAAACTTCGTGGATAGATTTGATATACTACGCTATCATGCCACCATTTACGTTCCATCCTCTGCACACTCCCTTTTTATGTATGTCCCGTGCTTCCTACAAGCGCAACCGATTGCATTACGATTTAAAAGCGCTTTCAATCCTCACAACGTCATCTTAACATGTCGCGTAGCAGTCCTCAAGCGTAGAATCGCTCTCATTTGATATGATGAAATATGAAATTTGAGCGTTTATACAGCGCATCAATATGGGAAAGAAAGGTATGAGAAAGGAGCGTGAACGCATGTATCGTCGGTATCTCCTCTTTTTGGTCTGGGCGATTGCCATACTCTTTATTTTGTTATTCGGAAATAATCGTGTCTTTCCTGAAGGTTTCTTATATGCCTTTCTTCGGTTTGACCAAAGTCAATTTGATACATCAGCGCTGAGTTTATTTTCCCTACTCGGTATCTATCCTCTTGCCTTCTTCTTATTGTTTTTAGACGAAAAGCGCTTCATGCGACCCGGTCCGCTCGTTGCAAGTATCGGTTCCTTTTTTTTAGGGGCATTCGTTTTAATGCCTTATGTTGCGCTTGCCATCCCGCGGAAGACATTTCTTCCATTTCGTCGTCGTGGCTGGATCCCAATGGTCGTCGCCTTACTTACTGTCGTCACCACGTTGTTATTATGGCTCGCATTCGCCCGTTCTGACTGGAGTATCTTCCTGCTTTATTTCGAAACCAATCAATTCGTCCGGACGATGACGGTGGATTTCGGTTTGTTCTACATTCTCCAGGTCTATCTGCTGCGGCGTATTCGCCGTCGCAACGGTCAATCGTTGCACTGGCAAGATGTTCTACCACTCTACGGTTTGTTTCGGTACTTGTTCGCAAGGCATCTTTCGGTTTCCACAAAATCCTGACCATTTTTATGATACAATGGAAGCTGGATTTTTTTAAAAGGAGCTGTCAGCCGATGGAACAATATCATGCACTTTGTGAACACATTTTGGCACATGGAACAAACAAGGAAGACCGGACGGGAACAGGAACGATCAGCGTGTTTGGTCATCAAATGCGCTTCTCGCTCCAAGATGGGTTTCCTCTTGTTACGACGAAGAAGTTACATATGAAGTCAATCATTCATGAATTGATTTGGTTCATCTCGGGCGATACGAATATCCGTTATCTCCAAGAAAACGGTGTGCGGATTTGGAATGAATGGGCTGATGAAAATGGCGATCTGGGGCCGGTTTATGGCGCCCAATGGCGGTCTTTCCCCCGTCCAGATGGTACGACCATCGATCAACTTGCTGGTGTCATCGAACAGATCAAGACGAATCCTGATTCACGCCGTCTGATTGTCAGCGCATGGAATCCGGGTCAAGTCGATGAGATGGCATTGCCGCCTTGCCACTTGTTGTTCCAGTTTTATGTCGCTGACGGGAAACTTTCCTGTCAACTATACCAACGCTCTGCCGATGTCTTTTTAGGCGTGCCGTTCAATATCGCGTCGTATGCTTTATTAACACATATGATTGCGCACGTCTGTGAGCTTGAAGTCGGTGACTTCGTTCATACGCTCGGGGATGCTCATATTTATTCAAATCATGTCGATCAAGTCAATCTTCAATTGACGCGTACACCAAAAATCCTACCGACATTACGTTTTGCACGAAAAGTCGATCGGATTGAGGACTTCCGTTTTGAAGATATCATCATCGAAGGCTATGATCCGGATCCACACATCAAAGGTGTGGTCGCTGTATGATTAGCCACATCGTAGCGTTTACGAAAAACCGAGTCATCGGACGAGATAATGCCATGCCTTGGCATCTTCCCGCTGATTTAGCGCATTTCAAACGAACGACGGTCGGGAAACCGATCATTATGGGCCGTAAGACATTCGAATCGATCGGACGTCCGTTGCCGGGGCGGGAAAACATCGTCGTAACACGTGACCCGACATATGCTCCTGAAGGCGTGACGATTTGGAACGACTTGTCTGCTTTACAATCTTACGTCGAGTCTGAAGAGGAAGTATTTTTAATCGGCGGTGGTGACTTATTCACGCAAACACTTCCACTCGCACAACGGTTGTATGTCACGGAAATTGATGTCGTACTCCCCGGAGACGTTCATTATCCCGTTATCCCGTCGGATTTTCAGGTAATCTCAGAAAGTCATCAGGATGCCGTAGACGGGAATGACTATCCCTTTGTCATCCGGCGATACGATCGTCATTAAAAAACCAGCGTTTTGGGCTAACCTAAAATTTTGAGACAATATAAAACACCTTCGGAGTGGTACACTTTTAAAAAGTACTAACATCGGA